>CAWBIG010000201.1:0-63607 GCA_963788435.1 uncultured Acidobacteriota bacterium
GCTGTAAAAGTCGCAAAGTCCGTCAGGACCCTTGAACTCGACGCCGAGTTCCTTGAGCTTTCGATGTAGCGGCGAGCTTGCCTTGCTCGGCCTCCAGCTCAGCCTGACTCTGGGCCAGTTCCTCGGTATAGAGATCCTGCGACGAACGCTTTCAATTTTGGATACCTTCGAAAGCCGTTCCTGCAGGTCCTCCACGACGCGGTACTGACGCACAAGATCGCCGACGATCAACTTGACCAGCGGCAATGCCTTGTTCGCCTCCTCGACCGTAAAGTACTTGCCCTTCTTCCCGACCGCGGGCTTGGCTGGGGCCATGACTCTTAACCTTGGGAAAAAATCGTTGTGAACAGTATGAATAGGGCCGACCCTGACCGCTTGCCCAAGTAACCGACGTCATCCTCGACGGTGCTGGACCAGTCCGTCGGCCTCACAAGCCTGGACCGATCGTTGCTACGACAGGATTGTCGTCACGAGCAGGCTCTTTCTTGATCAGGGAGAAAAAAGCGAGGATGCGGCGGACTCGATGCTCAGGTTTTCGGTCCTGGATCGAGCCGAGGACCTAGCCTGTTCGCTGCACTTTTGATTATAGGCCGGTGATTCACCGCTGCAAAGGTCTGAATGTCGGCCGTGTGGTGCGGAAACCCAATCGCTGGGTCATTTCGGTCGGACGCGGAGACGATCTCGCTTTTCCTATCATACCCTGCGACCCGGTGTTCCAGATGTCTTTCCGGGTCAACCAGCCGCGGCGGGCCACCCATACTCCGTATTCCAGATCATCGAGGCCGCCAATGGAATGCGCGTTGGGGTTGATCACGATCAGCACTCCCTTTTGGGCGGTGCGTCGGCAATGCGTCGCCATCGATGCCAACACGGGCAAACTCGTCTGGCACTTCCAGGGTGTGCACCACGACATTTGGGACCGCGATTTTCCCTCGCCACCGGCCCTGTTTACGGTGAAGCGTGGGGGCAAAATCATTCCGGCCATCGCCCAAACCAGCAAGCAAGGTTATCTCTATCTCTTCGACCGCCTCAACGGCAAGCCTCTCTATCCTATTTCCGAGCGCCCTTATCCGCCCAGCAACGTCCCCGGCGAAGAGGCCTCGAGGACCCAGCCGCTGCCGGATTGGCCCCGGCCTTTTGCCCGCCAACGCCTCACCGCAGACATGCTCGCCAATCGCACGCCGGAGGCCCATGCTTGGGCCGTCAAAGCCTTCAATGAATTCCTCAGCGACGGCCAGTTCATCCCCTTCAGCATGGACAAGCAAACCGTCATCTTTCCCGGTTTTGACGGCGGCGCGGAGTGGGGCGGCCCGGCCATCGATCCAGTCCACCGCGTTCTTTACGTCAACGCCAATGAGATGGTCTGGACCGGCGGCCTCGCAGCAGTTCAGGGCGGCAGCGAGGGCGAGCGTGTCTATCGCGAGCAGTGCGCCGTCTGTCACGGCATCGATCGCACCGGTTCTCCGCCGGAGTTTCCGTCGCTGGCGGGCGTCGCCGAAAAACTGCCGCCGCAAAAGATCGCGGTTCTAGTCCGCAATGGCAACGGCCGCATGCCCTCGTTCCCCAACCTGGATGAGCAGCGGATTGCCGCGATTGTGGATTACCTGCGCACCCCGGTCAAACCCTCCGGCATGGAGAAAGAGATGCACTCCGACGCCACTGCACCTGCGCCCAAGCCAGGTGAGGAGAACGCCACGGGATCCAAGATCTACCAGAACCAGTGCGGCATTTGTCACGGCGAGCACATGGAGGGCGTTGCGCCTGCGATTCCCATGCTGGTCGGCGTGGGGAACCGCATGTCCGTCGCCCAAATCACAGAGCTCATTCAAAAGGGCAAGGGAAGCATGCCCGGACAGCCCGATCTGAACGGTCCCGATCTCGCCGCCCTGCTGGCTTTCCTCGGTGTCAGCACAAAGCAGAATCCGTCGGCACCGAACGCCGCCGCCACCGGAACCCCGGAGTTCGTCTTTACTGGATACCGAAGGTTCATCGAACCTGACGGCTATCCAGCCTTTCAGCCGCCGTGGGGAACCCTGAACGCCATTGATTTGAAGACCGGCAAGTACCTGTGGAAGATAAACTTAGGCGAGTATCCGGAGTTGGTGGCGCAGGGAATGAAGGACACCGGCTCGGAGAACTATGGCGGGCCCATTGTTACTGCGGGCAGAGTTCTATTTATCGGCGCAACGGTTCACGACCGCAAGTTCCGCGCCTTCGACGCCGAGACCGGCAAGCTACTGTGGGAGAAGGAGTTACCTTACGCTGGCGTGGCCACGCCAGCCACCTACATGGTAAATGGAAAACAGTATCTTGTGATTGGCGCGAGCGGCGCCCGCGATCCCAGGACACCGCAGGGTAGCGCCTACGTGGCGTTCACGCTGCCGTGAGCGCTCGGGGGGAATGGCCAGCCTGCACGATTATTGCGAGCGTAGCACCTGGTATCGCGCCATGGTGTATCCCAGCGCTCCGCCCAGGAAAACGTCAGAAGGGAAGTGGGCGAGTTGAGGGACGCGGGACAGGGTTATGGCGACGGCCATTCCGTAGCACGCCCATGGAACCCAGCGCTTGCGGGCATAGCGGCGGGCCACCACCGTGGCCACGGAGAAGGCGGCCGCAGCGTGCCCAGAAGGAAAGCTGCTGCCCAGGAGTTGCGCCTTGAAGAATGTGTTGGTGAACGGCTGCGGCGCCGGAATATCTGCGGGCCGGTCTCGCCTCGTGACGGCCTTCATGGCCAGATCGACAATAGCGCTATCCCCGTACGCGTCTGTCGCCAGCAGCGCTGAATCCACTTCGCGCGGATCGTGACGGATATAGCCGGCCGTGAGGAGACCAACGGGTAAGGCGACGACCTCGCCGGTAGTAATGTAGGAATCGAAAACGTCGTTAGTGTCGTCCCACTGCCCCTGGTGGGAACGGAAGTAGGGCATTGCGTGCCTGTCGGCAAGGATGAGTCCCGCAGCGACGGCGGAAACCCCGAGCAGTGGAACCCAGTGATGGCCGTGAGCAAGCTGGCCTGGAAATACGAACCAGATGTTTTTCTGGTCACGCAGGAATGCGCCCGGCAGGCCCCGCCATGTGATGACACGGCTCGCGTCCGGAGGCGGCTGCGGCAATGCCGCCCCGGCCGCCGGCGCGTCAGGCAAGTTCGGCCCCGAAGGCGAACTGGCTTGGCCGAAGGTCATTGGGGAAGTCGAGAGAAGCGCCGCAAATGCACAAATGCCGGAAAGAAATGAACGCCGAACGAGGCCCATAAGCTACTTCGATGCAAGCTGATGGTGCTGGAACCTCGGCTCGGGAATGAAGTTCTTATCATGGATGAGGGTTGCGGGGGCCGTGAGGCAACGTGGCTACCCTGTGGAAATGCTATCGCTTTTTCTTCGCCCTATCACGCGGTTTTCGGTTATGCTGGCAGGGCAACTCGAGGAGGTTGCACGGATGGACATTCAAAAGGAACTGATCCAGGAGTTTGAGATTGAATCCGCCAAGACGCGGAAGATGCTGGAGGCGATACCCGAAGACGCCGACTGGAACTTTGCGCCGCATGCCAAATCGATGAAGCTGGGCAAGCTGGCTGACCATCTGTCGCAGCTTCCCGGCGACTGGGCGTTGCACACCTTGACGAAGGACCGCCTGGACTGGGACCCGTCGATGAACCCTCCGACGGCGGCGAATAAGGCCGCGGTGCTGGCTCAGTTTGACAAGCAGGTGGCTGAAGCGAAGAAGGCTTTGGCCGACACAACAGGAGACAAATGGGATCGTACCTGGGAGTTTGGAGCCAACGGACAGACCTGGATCTCGATGTCGAAGTTCCGCGTGTGGCGGGAGATGGTGTTGAGCCATATGGCGCACCACCGCGCGCAATTGGGAGTGTATGTGCGGCTGCTGGGAGGCAAAGTGCCGGGAATGTTCGGGCCGTCGGCTGACGAGATGTGAGAGGCAGGGAACAAGGGACCAAGGGAACAAGGAAACGCGCCGGTGGCACATGTGGGCAGGCTGCACACCGGCTCTTTTCCTTAAAGCCAGAACATAGCCCATTACACTTGCACTTCTTGGTTTCGGCGGACAGCGACCACTGACGGTGGCTCCGATGTGCGTCTACTCTGGAGACATGGCCTGGATGTTTCCGCGCATTTATCCGATCCTCGATGCCTCGCAGATTCCTTTAATCAGCCGCGATGCGTTCCTGCGCCGATTGGGCGCTTCGCTCAGCAGTGCTGGTGTCACGCTGCTGGAATACCGCAACAAGACCGGCCCGGACTCGCAAATCTTCGCGGATGCCGAGGCTCTTCGCGCCGCCATGCCCGCGGGCCAGGTGAAGCTGATCCTGGATGACCGCGCTGATCTGGTCGACGGCGTCGAATTTGATGGCGTGCACGTGGATGCCGGCGACGTTACAGTCGCAGAGGCACGGCGGCTGGTGGGACCGGACAGCATCGTGGGCACGTTTGCCGGAGGCAACGCGTTGCTGCCCGGCATCCTGAACGAGCCAGCGGATTATTTTGCAGTCGGTCCGGTGTTCACGACCACGACAAAGCAGACGGACAAGCGTCCCATCGGGGTGGAGGGCGTGCGCCAACTGCGCCACCAAGCCGGCAAGAACGTGATCCTGACCGCGGCAGCCGGAGTCACGCTGGAGACTGCGCCGTCGGTGCTTGAGGCGGGAGCTAACGCAGTGGCCGTGAGCGCGGCCATTTTCCGCAGGCCCGACCCCGCGGCCGAGTTTCAGCGGTGGTCCACGGCGCTGGGCCTTGCGTAGATTTCTGGAGACAATCGCGCGTTAATCGAGTAAAAATCAACAGCAGTGACGACCCCGAATATCATTCCCCATACAGAGACCGCTTCCGCTTCAAAGCCGGCGCCCAAAATGGTGCAGAGCCTGGGTCTTTTCAGCTCCACGGCGCTGGTGATCGGCTCCATGATCGGCTCCGGCATCTTCATCGTCGACTCGGAGATCGCCCGCGACACCAACTCCCCGGCGCTCTACCTGGGCGCGTGGGTCGTCACCGCCGTGCTCACGCTGATTGCAGCGCTCAGTTACGGCGAGCTGGCCGCGATGATGCCCAGGGCCGGCGGCCAATATGTTTACCTGCGCGAGTCATTGGGGCCGGTGTGGGGCTTTCTTTACGGCTGGACGCTCTTCCTGGTTATCCAGACGGGAACCATCGCCGCGGTCTGCGTAGCGTTTGGCAAATTCCTGGGCGTGTTCTTTCCGTCCATCTCCACTTCACACTGGCTTTGGCACATAGCTCATGTTCCGCCCATTCGCGTCGGCCCCATGGTCCTCGGCAACATGGAGATCGGGCTCAATACGGCCAACCTGGTTGCCATCACCATCGTCTTCTTGCTGGCGTTTGTGAACATTTTTGGCCTCAAGCTGGGCGCTTTGATCCAGAACATCTTTACTTCGGCGAAGGCGCTTTCATTGGCTGGGCTGGTGGTTGTCGGCCTGGTGTTCGGGGTCAATACGGTTGCCTGGAACGCCAATTTCGGAGCGGGCTGGAGCAACTTCTGGCAGAATGCAGGTTGGCACTCGCTGCACCCGGTCCAGGTGGGCATGGGCGGGCCCATCGTGCTGGTCAACGTGTTTGTGATTCTGGGCGTGGTGCAGGTGGGATCGCTGTTCTCTTCCGACGCGTGGAACAACATCACCTTCACCGCGGGCGAGGTGAAGAACCCGCGGCGCAATATCCCGCTCTCGCTGGTGCTGGGCACCGGCTTCGTCCTCACCGTCTATTTCCTCGCGTCGCTGGTTTACATCCTGGTGCTGCCATTCCATGGCGATGCGCAAGGCGCCACGGCGCTGGCTCGCGGCGTCCAGCACGCTACTGAGGATCGTGTGGCCACCGCGGCGCTCTCGCAGATATTCCACTCCGGCGGCGCGCAACTGATGGCTGCGGCCATTCTCATCTCCACATTCGGCTGCGCCAACGGCCTTACGCTGGCCGGCGCGCGCGTCTACTACGCCATGAGCCGCGACGGTCTGTTCTTCAAAGCGGTTGGGAAGCTGCACTCGAAGTACCACACGCCGGTCGCCGGGCTGGTGGTGCAGGCCATCTGGACCGCGCTGCTCTGCCTTAGCGGCACTTATAGCCAGCTTCTCGACTACATCATGTTTTCCGTGATTCTTTTCTACATTCTCACCATCCTGGGGTTGTTCGTGTTGCGGTTCAAATGGCCTTCTGCGCCGCGCCCTTACCGGGCGCTGGGTTACCCGGTTTTGCCTGCGCTCTATATTGTGATGGCGGGATGGATTTGTATCGTATTATTGCGGTACAAGCCCCAGTACACTTGGCCGGGCTTTGTGCTCGTATTGCTTGGCATTCCCGTCTATTTCTTATGGTCACGCCAGAAGCCGGCCCGCCTCGGAGAACAAGAGCAGCAAAGCTGAAAGCGGAATATGTTGCGAACTCCGGTTGGGAGTCGTTTGTTGATTACGAGACTATGCACAAGCCACTCGAAGCCGGCGCGAGCCGGGCATCGGACGGCTGATTTCGGGGAGGACGCGTATGGCTAACGGATTGTTTGCCACCAAGCCTATCAAAACCATCATGGCGGAGGCGGAGGGCGACGGCGAGGGCGGCCATACGCTCAAACGGGCGCTTGGCCCCATCAACCTGATCACCCTGGGCATCGGCGCAATTATCGGCGCCGGCATCTTTGTGCTCACCGGAACCGCTGCGGCGCAGTTCGCCGGGCCGGCCATTGTAATTTCCTACATCATCGCCGGAATCGGCTGCGTTTTTGCCGGCCTGTGCTACGCCGAGTTCGCCTCCATGATGCCCATTGCCGGATCGGCCTACACCTACGGCTACGCCACCATGGGTGAGCTGGTGGCGTGGATCATCGGCTGGGCGCTGGTGCTGGAGTACGCATTCGGCGCGGCCACCGTGGCCGTGGGTTGGAGCGGCTTCGTCAGTAACCTGGTGAGCTTTTTCGGCGTCAAGCTGCCCTTCAATCCCAATCCGCACGTTGCTTTCACATTCTTCGGACACCCGTTGCACGCGCAGGTCGACATCTTCGCGCTCTCCGCACTCATCGTCATCACCGTCATCCTGGTGGTAGGAGTGCGCGAGTCTGCCAACTTCAACTCGACCGCGGTCATGATTAAAGTCTCAGTAGTGCTGATCTTCATCGGCCTCGCGGCGACATTTGCCTTCGCCAACTGGCATCACATGATGGCCAACTGGCACCCGTTCATCCCCAAAAACCTGGGGCACTTCGGCCAGTTCGGCTGGTCGGGCATCATGCGCGGCGCGGGCGTGGTTTTCTTCGCCTACATCGGCTTCGACGCCGTCTCCACCGCCGCCCAGGAAGCGCGCAATCCCCAGAAGGACATGCCCTTTGGCATCCTGGGTTCGCTCATCATCTGCACCACCCTCTACATATTGGTAGCCGGCCTGCTGACCGGCGTGGTTTCCTACACGCGCCTCAATGTTCCCGCTCCCGTAGCCGACGGCGCGGTTGAAATCGGCGTGCGCTGGGCTGTTGTCCTCATCGACCTTGGCGCCATCGCCGGCCTCGCATCCGTCATGCTGGTCATGATGCTGGGACAGTCGCGCGTCCTCTACACCATGTCTCACGACGGCCTGCTCTGGCCCTGGGTGGGCAAGCTGCATCCCCGCTTCTGCACCCCATGGATTACTTCCATCGTTGTGGGCATCTTCGCCGCCACCCTGGCCGCACTCTTTCCCATCACGCTGCTGGGCGAGCTTGTCAGCCTGGGCACATTGCTGGCCTTCACCATCGTCTCCCTCGGCGTGTGGGTGATGCGCGTTCGCCATCCGGAGATGAAGCGCCCGTTCCGCACACCCCTGGTTCCGATCGTCCCCATCTGCGGGATGATCGTTTCCGTCGCGCTGATGGTCTCGCTCGATCGTCCCGCCTGGATAGGCTTCGGAAGCTGGCTGGTGTTCGGGCTGTTTATTTATTTCGGCTATAGCCGTAAGCACAGCAAGGTGCGGCGCAATCTGGCCGCGAAGGTGGCAGCAGGGGACTGAGCCGCGTTTCATGCGAGCAAAGCTAACGGCCTCCCGCTCGGGAGGCCGGTTCCAATTACGGACAGGCTAAGAGCTAACGGCTGATAGCTGCCGCTACGCCGCCGTCTTCGCGCAAAATTCCTCGAAGGCGCGGACCAACTCGCCGGCAATCTGCTGCGCCGTGGCCTGCTCAATGATGAACCTCTGCATCAGGTACACCAGCTTGCCATCGCGCAAGATGGCTACGGCAGGCGAAGTGGGCGGATTGCCCTCAAAGTAGCTCCGTGCACGCTCCGTGGCCTCGCGGTCCTGGCCGGCAAACACCGTGATCTTGCGGTCCGGTTGGTTGGCTGAGTTGGCCAGGGCGAGGCGCACGCCCGGGCGCATTTTGCCCGCGGCGCAGCCGCAAATTGAGTTGACCACCAGCAGGGTTGTTCCCGACTGGGCCACCGCCGCGTCCACCTCTTCGGCAGTCTTTGTTTCCTGGATCCCGGCGCGCACCAGTTCCTCGCGCATGGGAATCACCATCAATTCTGGATACATTAGGAATGAACCTCCGGCGGTAACGCCTGTCAACTATTCTAATGGTACAGAGGATGTAGCCTGATTGTAGATGCAGATGGAAGAAAATAAGCTGCTGGCGCCGTTTACTACATTTGGAATCGGCGGTCCGGCGCGCTGGTTTGTGTCCGCGCGCTCTGAGGACGAGATCGTCGAAGCATCCGAGTGGGCGAACAGCCATGGGGTCCCGATGTTCGTCCTTGGCGGTGGAAGCAACGTCCTCATCGCGGATGGCGGCTTCCAGGGCCTCGTGCTCCAGGTAGCGCTGAAGGGCATCGAGGAGCAGAACGTCGGCGATTCCGGAGCGCTGTACCGCGTGGAGGCCGGCGAGGACTGGGACGCGTTCGTCCAGCGCGCAGTGGATGCGAACTGCGCGGGGATCGAATGCCTGGCGGGCATTCCCGGAACCGTGGGGGGCACGCCGATACAGAACGTTGGCGCTTACGGGCAGGAGGTGGCCCAGGTGATCGACCGCGTGCGCGCATTCGACACCAAAGAGCGCCGCATGGTCGAGTTCACCGCAGAGGAATGCGAGTTCTCCTACCGCAAGAGCCGCTTCAACTCCACAGATCGCGGCCGCTTCATCGTGACCCGCGTCAGCTACCAGCTATCACGGAATGGCAAGCTCTCACTGCATTACTCCGACCTGCTGAGCGAGTTCGGTCCCGAGACACACCCTATTCTGCCCGAGGTGGCCGCGGCTGTGCGGCGCATCCGCAAAGGGAAGGGAATGCTGATCGTGGACGGCGACCCCGATTGCCGCAGCGCCGGCAGTTTCTTCAAGAACCCCATCGTGGACGAGGCCCAGGCCGTACGCGTTGCCGACCTCACCGGAAAAGACCCTCCGCGTTACGGCGCCGGCGAGGGACGAGTAAAGCTGTCCGCTGCCTGGCTAATCGAGCAGGCGGGGTTTCGCAGGGGCGCAGTTGAGGGTAACGCAGGCATCTCCTCGCGGCACACCCTGGCTCTCATCAATCGCGGCGGCGCCACCGCCGGCGAGGTCCTCGCCCTCGCCGCCCGAATACACTCCACTGTGGAACAACGCTTCGGCGTGGTGCTACAGCCCGAGCCGGTGTTCGTCGGCTTCTGAAGTTTCCTCCAACTTAACTGTTGGCGCCAGGACTCAGCCAGCCCAGAAGCCTATTGCGCTCGGGCGCCAACACCGTTTCCGAAGGGCCTTGCGCCGCCAGTCGACCCTCGTGCAGAAGGACGACGTCCGCCCCGGTTATGAATGCATCCGTGGCATCGTGAGTGGCTTGGATCGTCTGCACGCCGTGCGCCTGGACCCAGGGATGCAGCCGGTCGAGAAGGGAATCGGCGGCAGTTCCATCGAGCGCCGAAAACGGCTCGTCCAGCAACAGCAGCTTCGGCCCCGGCGCCAGCGCCCGAGCCAGAGCCACGCGCTGCGCTTCGCCGCCGGAAAGCCCGCTCGGTTGCCGGCGCATCAGTTCCAGTCCGCCCACCACCGCTAGCATCTCTTCAACACGCTGTTCCCGCGCACTCCGCGGCAGATGCGCAATCCCGTAGGCTACGTTCGATTGCACGCTCAGGTGAGGGAAGAGAGCTGGCTGCTGCGCCACCAAGGCTGTCTCCCGCTGTCCAGGTGGTAGCCAAGCTCCACTAAGAGAGTCGCTTAGAACGCGTCCTTCATGAATCACTCGAGCGTTGCCCCTGCGCACGCTATCGCGATCCAGCCCAGCGAGCAACCGCAAGAGTGTGCTTTTACCCGCTCCGGATGGGCCGAATACTACCGTCCAACTCGCCGTTAGCCGGCAGACAATCTCCAGCCGGAAGCTCCCTCTGCGCGCTCCCAACGCGACCTCAAGCACTCGGCCTCCTGCGCGCCTGACCAGCCGCATACATGGCTACCAGCGCAATCAGGCTCAAACTCAGCAGTACGGCTGCGGTACGTCCTGCAGCGGAATAATCGAAATCTTCTACCTGGTCGTACAGGACAATGGAGAGGGTCCGTGTTGCACCCGGAATGTCGCCACCCAGCATGAGGACGACACCAAATTCGCCCACCGTATGCAGAAAACTGAGAACTGCAGCGGTTATGAGGGACCGGCGGGCTAACGGCGCCAGCAATGTCAGCACCACGCGCGGCGACCCAGCTCCCAGCAGCCGCGCGGCGTCAACTAGCGCCGGATTTACCGCGGCAAATCCGGCCACCGTGGGCTGTACCGCAAAAGGCAGACTGTAAATGACCGACCCAACCACTAGCCCCGAGAACGAGAACGCAAGCGGATGGCCAAGCACGACGGCGATACCACGCCCGAAGGCGGTGCGTGGTCCCAGCAGAACCAGCAGGAAGAATCCCAGAACCGTTGGCGGCAGAACCAGTGGCAAGGCGGCTACGGCCTCAATCGCCGCCAGCCATCGGCCGCGCCCCAGCACCAGTAGCCCGGCCAGCGGCATTGCGATCAGCATGAGGATTGCCGTGGTCAGCCCCGCCAGCTTCAAGGTGAGAAAGAATGCCTGCCAATCCATACGATTCCCGAACATCATACATGCCGGAAATGGATGGGCTGCTCATAGGTCGATCAGAGGGATGGTCAGGCCGATGGATCAGGCAGGCGGGACGATGAACTTTCCGATATGCAGACAATGTCTGATAACAGATATTCTGTTAACTAAAACTGAAGATTAGGGTATATGGATAGATCCGCCTTCTAGTTGGAGCAATCTGCCCCCTCCCTGCGCCCTTGTTTCAGTGGTCCCCTAATTACATCTTGTATCGGCCAAGGTCCTCGTCGTTCAGCCCTTCGAGCCAACCCTTGAGCTGTTCGCCCGTCTGCCCCTCCGTCACATTCGCCGCGGTCAATCTGGCTGACTGCATGACCGGCTCCGCTACGTAGATGGGACAATCGAACCTGAGCGCCAGTGCGATGGCGTCCGAAGGCCGTGCATCCACCAGGACCGGGTCATCTCCCTGCCTCAACCACAGCTTGGCGAAGAAAGTATCGTCTCTAATTTCCGTGATTACAACGCGCTCCAGGTTTCCATTCAGGTAGTGGATGAGGTTTCGCGTCAGGTCGTGCGTCATCGGCCGCGGCGCCGACAGCTTCTCAATTTCAACGGCGATCGCGTTCGCCTCGAAAATCCCGACCCAGATTGGCATCACCGTATCGGAAGCCGTGTCCTTCAGCACCACAATCGGCATATTGGTCGCCGGGTCCATCATCAGCCCGCGTACCCGCACTTCGATATCCATCGGAACCCTCCCCGCCTAAACCGCCTCGCCCACCAGGCTGTTTGGATGCGCCGCCGTGATCCGCACCTGCATGTAGCTTCCTGGCGCCGGCGCAATAGGCCATCCGCAAGTGAAATTCACTGGCTTGTTCTGACTGCTACGGCCGTTAACTTGTCCGCGTGCCGGATTATGACCCTCAACCATCACATCCATAATCTGCTCCAAGTGCTTGGCGTAATTAACTCTTTGGATCTCTCTCTGACGATCCAGAAGGACTTGAAGCCGCCCCGCCTTCTCCGCATCTGGAATTGAGTCGATCATTACCAGCGCCGGCGTATTCGGCCGTGCCGAGTATTTAAATCCAAACACGCAATCGTACTCGACCTCGGCCAGCAGGTCCATGGTTTCAATAAACTCGTCCGCCGTCTCCCCCGGGAAGCCCACAATAATGTCCGTCGAAAGCGAAATCTGCCGCCGCGCGCTCTTGATCCACGCAATTCGCTCCAGGTACCACTCCCGCGTGTACTCGCGCGCCATCGCCTTCAAGACTCTTGAGGACCCCGACTGCACCGGCAAATGCACGTGGTCGCACAGCGTCGGCACGGCGTCGATCGCCTCCACAATCTCTCTCGTAAAATCCCGCGGGTGGCTGGTGGTAAACCGCACCCTCCGGATTCCCGGCACCTGGCCCACCGCCGCCAGCAGTTCCGCGAAGCTCAACTTCCCTTCCGGGTCCTTGTAGCTGTTCACGTTCTGCCCCAGGAGCTGGATCTCCGTGTACCCCTGGTCAGCGATCCGCCGCGCTTCCGTGAGCACTGAACTCGATGTCCGGCTCCGCTCCTTGCCCCGCGTGTACGGCACCACGCAATACGCGCAGAACTTGTCGCAGCCCTCGATGATTGTGATGTACGCCCGGTAGGGGTTCTGCCGCGAGGTGAATTCGGTCTCGAACGTTTCCTCGGTCTGGCGGTCATCCAGGCCAGTGATTCGCCGTTCGCCCGCCTCTAGCCGCGTCAGCATCTCCGGCAGCTTGCGGTAGCTGGCCGAGCCCGAAACCAGCGACACATACGGCGCCCGGTCGAAGATCTTCTCGCCCTCCTGCTGCGCCACGCAGCCCAGCACCCCAAAGCGCTTCCCTGCCTTGTACAGCTTTTTGTAGTCGTTCAGGCGATTAAAAACCTTCTGCTCCGCCTTATCGCGGATCGAGCAGGTGTTGTAAAGGATCAGCCCAGCTTCCTCCTCCGAGTCCACCCGCCGATATCCCTCCTGCTGGAGCGTACCGATCACCTTCTCGGAGTCATGGGCGTTCATCTGGCAGCCGAAGGTCTCCAGATAAAACGTCTTCTCATGCTGCTCCTGCAGCGTTTTTCCGGCAATCAGCGGGGAAACTTCGGCGGCCATGACACCCTAAAGTATACCGTGATCCATCTCACGCCCCGTTCCCTTGTTTCTCGTCCCATGCTCCTTGGTCCCCGTTCTTCTGTCCGTCTCCGGACAATATCGCTCAGGAATGAACATAGCCTGCACAGGTAAGCGACTTCCCTTGTTGCAGAATAAGGGACTTACACCGGTTGCGAATGGCCCATCACCTGCACTTGCGGTGCCGTGGGCGTCTCTCTGAAGGCAGAGGCTCGTGCCCTCAGGGCTGCAACGTGACAAGACCGTTCCCCGGCGCACGGTTAAATGTGAACCAACCCGGCGGTTAATGCGTTGTTGCATTAGGGCGTCGTACGGTCGGCTTCCCTGACGGAAAGGATTCCGCGATGCACGCTGTCCTCCAGGACCTCCGCTACAGTTTCCGGCAGTTGATCAAGATGCCGGGCTTTGCCCTCACCGCGATCATTTCGCTCGCTCTCGGCATCGGAGCCACCACCGCCGTTTTCAGCGTTGTCTACGCCATCGTGGTCAATCCTTATCCCTACGCCAACTCCGATCGCATGGTCCACATGCGCCTGCGCGCTCCCGACGGCTCCAATCGCGGCTTCGGCCTCACCGGAGGCCAGTGGCAGCACATCCGCCAGTCCCCTGTTGTTGAGGATGCCTTTCTCACCGACGGCACCTGGAATCTGACGATCACCGGCAGCGATGTGCCGGAAGATGTGGGCGCGGATTACGTTAGCTCCAATACCTTCAGCTTCATGGGCGTACCCGCCTACGCAGGCCGCAACATTCAGCCGTCCGATGCGGTCGACGGCCAGGATCCGCAGCCCGTGGCCGAACTCAGCTACAAGTTCTGGTCGCGCCATTTCAACGGCGACCGTTCCGTCATCGGCGAAACCATCCATTTGGTGGACAAAGCCTACATTGTGGTCGGCATCGCCGCCCCGCGCTTTACCTGGGACGACGCTGACGTCTACCTGCCCAAGAAAATCACCCAGGAAACCATCCCCGGCTACTACGTGGGACTGCGCCTGAAACCCGGAATCACCCACGCCCAGGCAAACGCGGCCCTGGCACCGCTCATTGACGCCTTCCGCAAGGAAACACCCAAGCATTTCCCTGACACCGCCATGAAGTTCACCGTCGTTGGCCTCAATGAAGACTTCATGCACGACATCGGCGGCACTCTTTATCTCATGTTCGGCTCTGTGGCTCTGCTTTTGCTCATCGGCTGTGGCAACGTCTCCATCCTTCTGCTGGCCCGCGCTGCCAGCCGCCGCAGCGAGTTCGGCGTCCGCGCCGCCGTTGGCGCCGGCCGCTTTCGCCTCGTGCGCCAACTCCTCACCGAATCGCTGCTGCTCTCGCTCACCGGCACCGGCCTGGGCGTGCTTTTGGCCTGGAAGCTCATCGGGATCATCGCCGCCAATCTCCCTGAGTTCTCTTTCCCCCACGAGGCAGCCATCCATCTCAACATCCCGGTGCTTGCTTTTTGTGTATGTCTCGCCGTAGCCACGGGCGTCCTGTTCGGCCTTTGGCCGGCTCTCGAGCTCTCGCGTCCTGAGATCGCCAAGGCCATGCAGGCAGGTTCCCGCAGAACTACCGCCGGCTCGGGCCGCCAGCGCCTCCACGGCGCACTAATCTCCGGCCAGATTGCCCTTACCCTCCTGCTCCTTGCCGGCGCAGGCGCCGCCATTGAGGGCTTTGTCCGTCTGGCAAACACTCCCCTGGGCTATGATCCAACCCACGTCATGTCCGTCGGCATTCCCGTTCATCAGGGCGCCTATGGAACCTGGGCCGCGCGCGCCCCATATTTCGAAAAGCTCCTCAACGCCGTTCGCACCGTCCCCGGCGTCTCCGTGGCTGCCATCTCCTCCAACGCCACTCCGCCCGACAATGGTCGCAACACCCACTTTGACATTGTCGGCCAGCCTTCTTCGCACGACCAGAATCTTCGTTTCAACCTTGTCAGCCCCGAATATTTCCGCGTCCTAAGCATTCCCCTGCTTCAGGGCCGCATCTGGAACGCCGACGAGAATCACCAGGGCGCAGCTCTCGCCGTCATCAACCAGACCCTCGCCCGCCGCTACTTCCCCCACGGCGACGCCATCGGCCACTCAATCAGGTTCCCAGAGCTGGCTTCTGCCGCGCAGCCTCCGTTCGTCCTGCTGTCACCTGCCGCCTCGTCTCCAGTCCTGGTCATCGGCATCGTCGGCGACAAGCTCGACGAAGGCCTCGCCAAGCCTATCCAGCCTGAAATCTTCGTTCCCTATCCGTTCGTCGCCACCATGTACACGCAGATCCTGGTCAAGTCTCAGCATGGATCCCCGCTTGCTCTGCTACATGATGTTCAGCTCAAGGTCAACTCGGTCGATCATGCACAGCAGACCAACGGCCGTGTGGAAGATCTAGCCCAATGGATCCGCGACACTCCCGAGTGGGCTCGCGGCCATCTGGTCGCGTGGCTCTTCGGCGGATTCGCCGCTCTCGCTCTCGCCTTGGCCGCCGTCGGCCTCTATAGCGTCGTCTCCTACACCGTGGCGCAGCGCACCAACGAGCTCGGCATCCGGATGGCCCTCGGCGCCTCGCGTTCCCACGTCGTCAGGCTCGTCTTTGCCTCCATGATTGGCAGTGTCGCTATCGGCGCCGGTCTCGGGCTCATTCTCAGCATCACGCTCAGCCGCCTCATGGCTCACTGGTCGCCGGAGAGCCAGGCCAGCTCCCGCGATCCTCTGCTGATGCTCGCCGCTTCCTTCACCCTGCTCCTGGTCACGCTTCTCGCCAGCGCCATCCCCGCTCGCCGCGCTGCCGCCGTCGACCCCTCAATCTCCCTGCGCTCCGACTAGTGACTTGCCGGCGGTTCCGTGTTGCGATGCGGTCTCCTCTGCTCTTGCTTCTTCCGTCATATCCGAAGGGAATCTGGATTTCAGTCGCCCACCAGCGCATTCGACTTTATTCAATTGACCGCTCTCCATATCCCGTAGTACTTTCCCCTCATCCCGGGTTCGCCCCACCATTCCAATCCCCACTGAGAGGTCTGCTATGCGCATGCTCATGTTCGTCCAGCTCCCCGTCGAGCCCTTCAACGCAATGGTCCGCGATGGCTCCGCTGCCGCTACCATGAAACGAATCCTCGACGACATTAAGCCAGAGGCTGCATACTTCACCAGCACGGACGGCCGCCGGGCAGGCGTCCTCGTCGTCAATTTCGACAACGCCTCGGATATTCCCGGCTTTGCCGAACCGTGGTTCCT
The DNA here is from genome assembly GCA_963788435.1 of uncultured Acidobacteriota bacterium. Taxonomy (GTDB): domain Bacteria; phylum Acidobacteriota; class Terriglobia; order Terriglobales; family Acidobacteriaceae; genus Telmatobacter. The sequence goes on from CAWBIG010000201.1 coordinate 16,362, forward strand.
TCACTTCAATGCCGAAGTCACTTTCCAACCCACCATGACTCCTGCCGACCTCGCCCAGGCCGACCTCGGCGCCATCGGCAAGAAGTGGTCCTGATGCAACGCTGTCTCCCTCCGCTATAGAGTTCGCGCTGTTTGCGAACCGCTGACCGTGGCTGGGCGCCGTTCATCGCAGTTTCACCGCGATGAACGGGCGCTGCGTTTTTCTCCTCGTCTCTGCGCCTCTCTCAAGTTCACACGCCTTCATCCTCTTCTCCAACCCTGCGCCGCTCGTCCGGACCGTGCTAAGCCGATCTCATGGATCGGTTGAGCCTGGGCGCCTACTATCGGAGTGTGCGGGAACACTGCATGCTTCCGCAACGTAGATTCGACCATGTGCATTCATAATTTGCTAATCTGCACGTCATCCTTATGAACAAAGCAAAGCGTGGACCCGTGAGCGTAGCGATTGCAGGCCTGCCGGCACTCGAGAACCAGGACCAACTGGAGCGGCTCTTTGTGGAGCACTATCGGCGTGTGCTCAACGCCGGATATCGCATCACGGGCAACCTGGCGGACGCCGAGGACGTGGCGCAATCGGTATTTCTGCGCCTGGGAGGAAGCGGCCACCTGGCCATAGAGAACGCTGGAAGCTTTCTCTATCGTGCGGCCATCAACGGCGCTCTGGACCTGATTCGAAAGAGAAAGACAGCGGCTGGCGAACCGCTCGAAGCCGCGTCGGACCTGGTTTCAAGGGCAGTGGATTCTTCGCCGGCACGGGCGACCGAGAACAAAGAACTGGCGCGGCACTTGCGGCAGGCCATCAGCGAATTGGCACCGCGGGCCGCGGAGATGTTTGCCTTGCGCTACCTGGAAGAAATGAGCAACCGCGAAATCGCGAAATTGATGGGAACGTCGCAGGCCGTGGTAGCCGTTACGCTCTATCAATCGCGATCGAAGCTGAAGAAACGACTCACTGATTTATTACGGGGGATGCGATGAAACGCGACAAGATGACTTTGCTCGACGAAGCCGCACGAGCGTTGCAGGCTGACGTGCCCGATACCGAAGCGATATCTGCTTCCGCGCTAAGATCGGCGCGCACTTTGGGCATGGAAATGGATTCTGCGATCCTCGACGGAGCCGTGCACAGCTGCGAAGGCGTGCAGCGGCTATTTCAACAATTTCGTGCCGGCATTCTGCCGCCGAATCGAAAGCTCCTTGTCGAAACACATCTGCATGACTGCGGTGCGTGCCAGAGGGTTTTCCGGGAAGGTAGAGAACGCGCTCCGCTCAATTGGGAGGCGCCTGAGATCGCAAAGACTCGGCGCAGACGTCCGCTTGCCTGGGGATGGGCGCTGGCGGCTTCCGCGGCGCTGCTGGTTACAGGAACGTTTCTCTACAAGGCGTACTGGCAGGTTCCTCAGGGAGTGCGCGCTGAAGTGCAAACCATTGATGGCTCCGCATATCTCATTGACGCCAGCGGGGACAAAAAGATTTCGCCTGGGGCCAAACTGCGCGAAGGAGCGGAACTACGCACGGCAGGCGACTCTCATGCTGTGTTGCGGCTTGCGGATGGCTCGGTGGTCGAGGTCAATCAGCGGAGCACATTGGACGTGGGCGCGCGCGGACGCGACATGACGGTGAGCCTCAAGCAGGGCGCCGTGATTGTGCAGGCCGCGCATCGCGATTCGGGCCATCTCTACGTCAGAACACCGGACTGCCGGGTCGCGGTTACCGGTACCGTGTTCTCCGTGGACGCGGGACTCAAAGGATCGCGGGTTGCCGTGCTGCGCGGATCTGTGAACGTATCCCACGCGGGCATTCATAGTGCGCTGGATGCCGGCGAGCAGATGGAGACCAGCGATAATCTGGCGCCCGAGCCACTGGCCGAGCAGTTTGCCTGGAGTCCCGACCGCGAGAAATACGTGGGCATGATGGCCGAACTGGCGAATGTTGCGCATAGCATCGCACAGATTTCCTTCCCGCAGCCGCGTTACACCAGCGATCTGCTGGCGCGCGTGCCGGCCGACACCGTCTTCTACGTCAGCATCCCCAACCTGGGTGAGTTTCTCGAACAGGCAAATGGCATTTTCCAGGATCAATTGAAACAGAGCCCGGAGCTGCAGGAGTGGTGGACGAAGGGACAAAAGCGCAATCCCGGCCAGCTGAATGAATTCGTGGGAAAGATCCACGATGTTAGCCAGTATCTTGGTGACGAAGTGGTATTCGTCGGTTGGGGCAGTGGCGATCGTTCGGCGTTCGCGATGGTTGCGGACTTGAACAGAAGCGGCCTTGCGGACGAATTGCAGCAACAGTTTTCCGACGCCCCGGGCAAACTGGTGGTTCTCGACCAAGCATCGCTGGCCACAGCAAGTGCGGCGCCGGGTGCGGGACAGCGCGGATATGCGCTGGTGCGCGATCACGAAGTGGTTTTCGCAAGCAGCATCGCGGCTTTGAAAGAAGTGAATGCCCAGTTGAACGCCGGCGCGAGCGGGTTTGCCACTGGCGATTTCGGCAAGCAGCTCACCGCGGCTTACGGTCGTGGCGCCGGGATCATTCTGGGCGCAGATCTCCACGCAATTCTCCAATCGAAGACTGGCCAATCGGCTAAGGCGCCCCGCCAGCAGCAGATGATGGCAAGCAGCGGTCTTGAAGATGTGCAGTATTTGATCGCTGAGCATCGCGACGTGAACGGCGCTCCGGCAAACCATCTCGACATCCAGTTCTCGGGCACGCGCCAGCGCGTCGCTTCCTGGCTGGCCAGTCCTGCGCCCATCGGCTCACTGGACTTCGTAAGCCCAAATGCAGCGTTTGCCGCGGCAGCGCTCACCAAAGATCCGGCGGCGATTGCCGACGATCTGATGGCGATGGTTTCGCAGGCACACGGCGGCGCTGTCAACTGGAGCATGGTCGACAATAAGCTGCAGATCGATGTGCGCAACGATCTGATCGCCAACCTCGGCGGAGATTTTGCTTTCACTCTCGATGGGCCGGTTCTTCCCACGCCCTCGTGGAAGGTGATCGTCGAAGTCAACAATCCTGATGCGCTCGAGAATGCCCTCGAGCGGATGATGCAAGCCATAGGCGAGCAGCCGCAAGGGCCAAACGCGCACTTGCTGACCATCGAGCCAAGCACGGTGGATTCCGAGCGCTTCTACGCGGTTCGCGACCAGGCGACGGGCACAATTGTGGCGCAATATACTTTCGCAGACGGGTTCATGATCATCGCTCCCAGCCGTGCGCTATTGATGGATGCGTTGAAAACTCATGACAACGGCAATTCCCTGGCGCGTTCGGCATCGTTCCGGGCTTTGCTCCCGCGCGATGAAAACGAGAATTACTCTTCGATCGTGTATCAGAACCTGAGTCCGGTGCTCACTCCTCTGCTTTCACAATTCAGCGGCGAGTCGGCGGATGCTATCCGCAAGCTGGCGGCCGACTCAAGGCCCACGGTAATCTGCGCATGGGGGAAGGACAATCGCATTGAAGCGGCCAGTGACAGCCAACTCTTCGGCTTCGATTTCCTCACCCTGGGCGCGATCCTGGATTCAAGGAACAAGACAGCCGGCAAGCACGTAATGCAATGACATGAGTGTGATCAACCTGGATGGCCTTGAAGTGCGGCTGGGCGGCCGGCTGGTTCTCGACAGCCTGACCGGCGAGCTGTGCGGCAAGGCCATCGGGCTGCTCGGGCCGAACGGCGCCGGCAAATCCACCCTCATCAACACCCTCCTCGGATTTCACTTTCCCTCCCGAGGGTCGGCACAGGTATTTGGAAGGGATACGCGGCGTCAGCGGGCGCAAATCCGCCAGGCCGTCGGTTATATGCCGGAGAACGATTCCTTCATCGGCAGCATGACCGGTGTGCGATTTGTGCGCTACATGGCGGAGCTTGCCGGCCTCCCCCCACGCGAAGCATTGGAGCGGGCGCACCAGGCGCTGTTCTACGTGGGCCTCGGTGAAGTGCGATATCGCAAAATCAGCACTTACTCGCTGGGCATGAAACAACTCATCAAGCTGGCGCAGGCACTGGCGCACGGCCCGCAGTTGCTCATTCTGGACGAGCCCACCAACGGCCTTGATCCCATGGCGCGTCAGCGCATGATCCAGACCCTTCAGCAAATCCGCAAGGAGGGCAGCATCCATTTACTCATCTCGTCGCACCTCCTGCGCGATATCGACCAGACCTGCGATGAGGTCCTTATCCTGAAGGACGGGCGTATCGCCGCGCTGTGCAACATCGAAGAAGAGCGCCGCTCGCATCGCAACTTTATTGAGCTGGAAGCGGCTGGCCCAACGGAAGAATTCTGCAACAGCCTGCGCACACTCGGATGCGAATGTGCGTCCTTTCCCGATGGTCGCATCAAGCTAGTGATGCCCGGCGGCATTGAGCCTCGCGATCTCTATGTGGTCGCGGACAGGAATGGAATGCAAATCCGGCGTATCCATCGCCGCCGCGACTCCCTGGAAGATATCTTCATGCGCGCCATGGAGACCGCGCCGGAGAGGAGGGATCTTGTCCGTTTATAGGCACGAGTACCGGGCTTACACCGGCGCGCTCACCCCGCTCTGGTCGCGCGTCGTCGTGGTGGTGCGCTACGCGCTCGCTGAAGCATGGTCCTCGCGAATCACCGTGGGGCTTTTCTGCTTGTCGATGTTGCCCGTCGTCATCTACTTGATCGGCATTTATCTCGGCAATAATTCGCTCGCCAGGAGCCTCATCCTGCGCAGGGATTCTGAATTCCAGATCGGGGCCGGCTTTTTCCTCAACCTTCTGTCAACGCAATGCTGGATTGCCCTAGCCCTTGCCGCATGGATCGCGCCTCGCCTGGTCTCATTCGATCTGGCCGACAACGCCCTCCCCATTCTCCTCAGTCATCCCATCTCGCGCTTCGGTTACGTGCTGGGAAAATTCATCGCTCTCATTGCCTGCCTCTCCTCGGTCACCTGGATACCCTGTCTGCTCTTGTTTGCGTACCAGGGTTATTCCTCGGCACAGCCGTGGTTTGCAGCCAATATGCAAATTGCATTCGGCCTGCTTGCGGGTTCTCTTTTGTGGATTGCATTCCTTTCTATTCTCGGGTTGGCCGTTTCGGCCTGGGTGAAATGGAGAGTGGTGGCGACAGGCGCCATCTTCGCAGTAGTGTTCGTTCCCGCCGGCATCGGCGGCATCATCACCGGCGTCCTACGCACCCGTTGGGGATTCCTGTTCAACGTCCCGGTGATGATGACCCAATTGTGGCAGCGGCTTTTGGGCTCGCCGGAGCTCATGGAAGGCAGGCTGCACTTGCCGACCACGGCAATTCTGATTGTGCTTTCACTCGCGTGCGGCATTTGCGTCATCATGCTGAACGCGCGCATTCGCGGGCGCGAAGTGGTGCGGGGATGACTGCCATGAACGATCGCATCGTCTTCGAAAATGTTTCCAAGTTCTACGGCGAAGTTCTCGGCGTCAATCGAGTGTCGCTCAATATTCCGCCTGGAGTTACAACCCTCGTCGGCCCCAACGGCTCCGGCAAGACCACCTTAATGAACCTGATGACGGGCCTGGTGCAGCCGTCGCGCGGACATGTTTCTGTTCTCGGCCTCACCCCCGGCGATGCCGACAGGTTCTTCCGCCAGGTCGGCTACTGCACCCAGTTCGATTCTTTTCCCCGCCGCCTCACCGGCTGGGAGTTCCTCCTCGATTCCCTGCTGCTTCACGGCATGAGCGAGAATGATGCCCTCCGCTTGGCTGGGGAAGCCATTGAGCGCGTCCGCTTGGGCGACGCCGCCTCACGCCGAATCGACAGCTACAGCAAAGGGATGCGCCAGAAGATTCGCCTTGCCCAGTCCATCGCCCATCATCCCCGGGTGCTGGTGCTCGATGAGCCAATGAACGGCCTTGACCCGATGGCCCGCGCCGAGTCCCTCGCCTTGTTCCAGGAGTTGAGCCGCATGGGCATGCATCTCGTCATCTCCAGTCACATCCTGGATGAAGTCGACAGAATCTCCGATCAGGTCATCCTCATCACCGGTGGCTACATCGTCGCCGAGGGAGACATCCATCAGGTGCGGCGCGAGGTGCGCGACAAGCCCATGCAGGTGCTCATCCGTTGCGACAAACCGGAGCTGCTCGCCTCCCGCATGTTCACTTCGGACCATTGCGTAGAGGCAAGACTGCACGCCGACGGCAAAGGCGTATTTGTGCGCACCGCCGACATTGACGAGTTCTACCGGCTGCTGAATCAGATCGCAGTCGAAGGCTTGGTGTCCATTGACGCGGTTGCGCCCGCCGATGACGATACCCTCGCCATCTACCAGTACCTGATCGGTTCGGATGGGAGCCCGTCATGATGACCGAACGAGCAGCCGCATTCAGAAACCCAATTTTGGCTCAGCCCTGGGGCTTGTGGGGTCTGCAGGCGCGCCGCATGGTGCGCATCGAGTTGCGCAGGAACCTGTTCTCATGGAAAGCCTGGTGGATTTACTTTCTCGCCTTCGCCCCCACGGCCATCCTCCTCGCCCACCTGCTGTTTGAAAGGCATCCCGCATTCGAATTGAGCGACGACACCAATGTGCTGGCCGGCATCGTCGAGTTCTACTACATTCGCCTTGGCATCTTCTTTGGCTGTCTCAGCATCTTTTCACGGCTGATACGTGGCGAAATGATCGAGCGTAGCCTGCACTTCTATCTGCTCGCGCCAGTGCGCCGCGAGATCCTCCTGCTGGCCAAATTCACGGCAGGTTCAGCCAGCGCGCTTCTGCTGTTCGGCAGCGCCATCGTCGCTGACTTCGCCCTCGTGTACGCCGGTTTCGGCGCAGCCGGCCAGGAGTACGTCTTCAGCGGTCCCGGGCTCTCCCAGCTTGAAGCATATCTCCTGATCGTCGTCCTGGCTTGCCTTGGATATGGAGCAGTCTTCCTGCTTTTCAGCATGATCCTGCGCAATCCCACGCCTGCCGCCATGATCGTACTCGGATGGGAGGCTCTCAATCCGGTGATGCCCTCGCTGCTGCAGAAAATCAGCGTAGCTTCCTACCTGCGTCACCTGATGCCTATTACTGTTCCCGGCCAAGGCATCTTCGCCTTGCTCACAGTTCAGACCGAGCCGGTCGCAGGCTGGCAGGCAACTCTTGGATTGGTCACCCTCATTGCAGTGGTCCTCGCATACTCCTGCGTCAGGATTCGCCGTCTTGAAATCCGGTACACCACCGAGTAAGAAGAGCGACCGAATTCTGTCCGCGTCCCTGCCTCATCGCAACCCGGTGTGCAGGTAAGCGATCAGCGCGTTCAGTTGCTCCGGGGGCATCTGGTAGGCGAACGAAGGCATCATGCCTTTACCGGTCATAACCACGTGTTCCACTTCGGCATCCGTGGCCGGTTCGCCATCGGGAAGGGTCTTGCGTCCAAATAGTTCGTGCAGGTTCGGCGGGACCTTCTTGAGCGCAAGATCGTTTTCCTCGTGGCAGTGAGCGCAGCCTGCCTGGTAGACGCGCTTGCCTTCCAGCTGCTCGGGAGTCAGCGACGGCTCCGAGTGGCACCCGGCGAGAGTGGCGAAGCCAAGCATTGCGATCGCGCCCACAAGAGCGAGGACTTGTTTGGAGGAAAGCGTCACTTCTCCAGTTATACCGCTGCTCGCCGCGCTTCTGCCGGCGCATGGCGCTGCGAGGCGGCGATCCGTCGCCATCTTGAGGCGCGTCCGCTATGCTGAACGCATGCAATTGCCTACGCTCGAACAGATCCACGAGGCGCAGGGGGTGGTTTACCGGCAGATGCCGCCCACACCGCAGTACACCTGGCCGTTGGTGAACCGGCGGTTGGGCACGGAAGCGTGGATCAAGCACGAAAACCATACACCGGTGGGCGCATTCAAGCTGCGAGGCGCACTGGTGTACATGGAATGGCTGCGCCGCACTCAGCCGGACCTGGCTGGCGTGGTGGCGGCAACGCGCGGCAATCACGGACAGGGCGTAGCCATGGCGGCGCGGCTCGCAGGCATCCGCGCCGTGATCGTGGTTCCCCACGGGAACAGCCCGGAAAAGAATCGCGCCATGCAGGCGCAGGGCGCGGAACTGATCGTGCATGGACACGATTTCCAGGAAGCACTTGAGTTTGCCCGTGGCCAGGCCGCCGATCGCAGCTTCACGATGGTGGATTCATTTCATGAACGCCTGGTGATGGGCACGGCCACGTATGCATTGGAGCTGTTTCACGGCGCGCCACTGCTCGATCGGGTGTATGTTCCCATCGGTCTTGGCTCGTCGATCTGCGGCGTCGCGGCCGCGCGCAACGCGCTCGGTCTGGAGACAGAGATTGTTGGCGTGGTGTCCGCGGAGTCGCCCTCCTATGCTCTGAGTTTCCGGGAGCGACGCGTGATGGATGCGCCTTCTACGACGCGGCTTGCTGACGGGCTGGCCTGTCGCGTTCCCAACCCGCGCGCCATGGAAGCGATCTGGGAAAATGTCGCCCGCATCATTGAAGTTTCCGACGAGCAGATCGCGGAGGCCATGCGCATCTATTACCAGGACACACATAATGTAGCGGAAGGCGCCGGTGCGGGGGCACTGGCTGGAGCGCTGGCCGAGCCGCAAGACGGGAAGCGTATCGGCATCGTACTGACCGGCGCCAACGTGGACAGCGATGTCTACCGCGATGTTCTCGCCGGGGAATCCTGAGACACACGACCATGAAACACACGATTGAGAACCTCACGCCGCTGCCCCACACCGCGCAGAACCGCTGCTTCGGCTGCGGCGAAGCCAACCCGATCGGACTGCATCTCGAGTTCTTTCTCACCGATGACGGCAAGGTAGTCTCGATGGCCCAGATAGCCGACGTCTTCGAAGGCCCTCACGGGCTGCTGCACGGCGGCATCATCGCCACGCTGCTGGACGAGATCATGAGCAAGGCGGTGCGCTCGCGCGGGATAGTGGGTATGACCCGGCACATGGAGGTGGATTACCTGCGCCCGGTTCCCTCGCTGAGGCCAATCCGGTTGGAAGCGCGCGTCACTCACAACGAAGGCCGAAAACATTGGGCCGAAGCAAAGATCCTTGATGCCGAGGGCGTAATGCTGGCGCATGGCAAAGGCCTCTTTGTGGAAGTGCGCCGCAGGCCCGATCCGGACCCGATCAAAGATGGATCCACCCCGCACGGATGAGCGCCAGCGACCCGACGGCAACGACGATCCACAACATCACGCCCTGAAGCATCGGCCGCACGCCAACCTGCCGGATGGTCCTGCGCGAAAGCCCGGTACCGATCAGGTAAAGTGTCGCGGTCAGTCCCACGATGCCCAGATGCTTGAGCAACGGATACGCGGCATGCCCCGCGTGCAGGTACGTATTGGCCACGGCGGCCAGGCAAAACAACGCGATGAACCAGGGCCACTGAATCTTTGCGCTACTCTTGCGTACCGTCGCCGTTCCCACTGAGAGGGGAACGATCCAAAGGGCGCGCGCGAGTTTGACCGTAGTGCCAACCCCCAGCGCTACCGCGCCGTACTTTGCAGTGGCGCCGACAACCGAACTCGTGTCGTGGATGGCCAGCGCCGCCCACAGCCCAAATTGCGTCTGGCTCAGGTGCAGGAACGTGCCGATTGCGGGAAATGCCAGCAGCGCGATTGAGTTGAGCACGAACACGGTCCCGAGGGATACGGCCATCTCCTCTTCGGTCGCTTCGCTGATCGGCCCCACCGCGGCGATGGCGCTGCCGCCGCAGATGGCCGTGCCGGCGGAGATCAGGAAAGAAACGCGGTGCTTCACGGTAAGCGTCTTGCCCAGAAGCAATCCCAGGGTCATCGCGAAGGTAATGCTGGCCGCTGTATACACAAACCCGGACCTGCCGGCGCGGATCACCTGGTGAAGATCCATGCCGAAGCCCAGGCCCACGACGGACGCCTGAAGCAGGAACTTGGAAAGGTGCCGCGATTCCGCGTGAAATGGATGCGTGAGAACGAGTCCGTAGGCCAGGCCAAGCGCGAGCGCCAGCGGAGGAGACACCAGACCGCTCGCCGCCATAATGAGGCCAACAAAGAAGAGGGTCTTCGGCATGAATCCAGTGTCCGCAGCCGGAACCGTCGCCGTCCAAGCAGAAGCACTGATGTCCTATTTGCGTTTCTTATCGCTGCTGCGCCCGGCCTGCTTCGCTTTGTGGTTTTCTTGAGCCAGAGCCGCGGTCCGTGCGAGCAGGAATCTTCTGAACTCGCTCTCCGGCCCCTGCGGCTGCGGTCCGCGATGACTGGCAATGAGCAGTTCGCGCTGGATTCGTAGTCCCTCGATTTCGACAATCCGGAACGACGTGTCCAGGCGCGCATCCATTGCCAACGCTGAGCGGGAAACGAAGCCCGCGCCTAATCCCGATTCCACCGCGGACTTGATGGCCTCCGTCGAATCCAGATCCATCACGATCTGGAGCGCACCACGCCTCAGGCCATGGGTCTCGAGGGCTGCTTCCACCACGTGACGTGTGCCCGAGCCGTGTTCCCTCATCACCAGCGGCATCCCGGCAATTTCAGTTACGGGAATGCTCTGCCGCTCGGGCCAGTCGCGAGACACCGGCACAATCAGCACCAGGGGATCGAGCAGGAAGGGCTGGGTTTTCACTTCGCGGCTGCGCGCGGGGCCTTCGATCAAGCCCAGCCCGATCTTGCCCTTCTCCAGCGCGCGCACTATCTGCTCCGTGTTCCCGCTGATCATGCGCAGCGAAACGCGTGGATGCAACCTTCGAAACTCGCCAAGCAGGCGCGGCAAAACGTATTGTGCGATGGTGGTGGATGCACCCAGGGCCAGGTGCCCGCCGCGATCTCCCACGGCTGCCGCAATCTCCGCTTCGGCTTCCATCAGCATCGCGTGCACGTTCCGCGCATTCCGCAGCAGGACTTCGCCCGCCGCAGTCAGCCGGACATGCGAACCGGAGCGATCGAACAGCTTAACGGCGAGATCTTCTTCGAGGGCCTTGATCTGGAGGCTCACCGCGGGCTGGGTCAGGTACAGTTCTTCGGCAGCCTTGCGGAAGCTGAGGTGCTCGGCCACGGAGCGGAAAACCACGAGACGGAAGTTTTCAAGACTGACCATAATCCAAAGGCGATCCTATCGTGCTTATTTGTGCAGTTCCACAGAGATGACCTGGCCGTCGATGGTTTTGTCGGACGATTCGGCATACTCGATCTTGGCCGGACGGCCTTCGAAGTCGGAACACGGATTGATGCTGCCGGTGGGAGTGAAGCCCAGAGCAGAGACCTCCAGCTTGAAATACTCGTTGATGTATACAGAGACAGTTTTCTTTGGTGAGACCACCTGGAATTCAAGCACCGCAGGATAGCCGCAGGTGACGTTCTTGATCACCCCCAGGGCGTAGTGTTTGGGCCCGGTAGGCAGCTCGGTGGGGTGTTTGGGCGCTGCCGGCTTGTTGACCACGACGACCTGGGGTGAGCTTTCAGTTTCGTCCGGTACTGGCGCGCGATCGCGTTGCGCCATCGCCTCATGAATCCGCATGGCCTGCTGAATGCGGCCCTCGACCATGGCGGCTTCCTGCGGGTTGCGCGCCACCTTCAGCGCGGCCTGTAGCACCTTGTCGGCTTCATCGAACCGGCCCATTTCGCTCAGCACACTGGCCGCATTCATGCGATAGCCGACGGTAGCCGGATCGAGATGGACGGCCTTGGTGATGTGCTGGAGCGCGTCGTCGAGATGCTCGTGGCGCATGCCGTAGAGCATGGCGAGTTCGTTGTACGCCGGCGCAAAAGCCGGATTGAGAGCGATGGCCTGGCGCAGGCTGGCTTCCACCTGCGGGTCGCCGGATCCGCTCTGGGAAAGGGTCATCATCGCGAAGTAATACTGGGCAAAATAGCTTTTGGAATCGAATTTGACGGCCTGAGTGAACCACTTGAGGGCTTCAGCGTTGTCGTTCTGGCGAAGGGCCAGCATGCCCATGTCCTCGCAAGCGCGGGCATTGTTCGGATCCTGCTTGAAGACGGAATCGAGAAGAGCGCGGGCATCGTCGAAACGGCCCACATTGACCAGCACGCCGGCGCGCTCGGCATCGGCCTCAACCGGCGTGACCGCGCGAACGGTGTAAGACGACTCGTCAATGGGCGCGGCAGCGCTGTTGAGGATCAGCGCGGTGTAGATGCGGGCTTGAATGTAGTAGGAGAGCGCGGTCTGGAGCTTGTTGAGATCGCCCCACACCTGCTCGGCGGCGGCCACAGGATCCTGGTGCTGAGAGAGAAGGCGCATGTAATCGTCGAGGTGCGTGGTCTTCTGCTTGCGATCGTCGATCATGAGCATGTGGGTGAGGACCCAAGACTCGGCGTAGAAGATGGACCCCTTCTGTTCCTGGTGATAGTAGGGCGAAGTGGCATCCACTTTGAAAAGCACGGGTAGCGGAATCAGGCCGGACTGGCGCAGAGCCATGATGCTTTCGGGGCTTTCCACGCCCAGGCGGACGTTCTTGTCGCGGATCTCGGTTGTTTCAAAGAACTGGGCGAGGCCTTCATTCAACCAGAGCGGCATCCATCCTGAATCGGCTGAGAATTCGTAATGGGTGTACTCGTGGAAGACGATGGCGAAAGGGTGCTGTTCGTCTTCGATGTCGAGGCGGACGAGGATGTAATTGCGGTCCGGCGTTTTAAGGAACAGGCCGCCGAGATGGAGTTGACCTTTGGCAAGATAGACCGCGGGTTCGAGCGCCTGGAATCCTCGCTCATCGCGGGTGGCAAAAACCTCGATGGGCGAATCGGCGCCGGCGTTGTTGCGCGGAAACAGGGTTTGGAAGACCCAGCGCATGCGCTCGAACTGATCGAGGAGATGACGGCCTTTCTTTTCCCCCGCATCCGTGTAGAGGGTGAAGTTGGGGCTGGAAACCTGGACCCACTGGGGCGCGAAGGCGCGGACCGAAGGAGGCAGGAAGAACAGGAACAGAATGGCCGGCAAAATAAGCTTTGCGCGCATGGACTTCTACGTTTCGGAAAGTGGATTCTGCGACAGTGTACGCCGGTTGAGGATCGGATGTCAGTTTGCCGATCGGGATTGTTTTCTGCATCGAGCCAGGAGCAACGCGTAGAGGATGCCGAGCGCAAGCAGTGATACTGTTCGATCTCGGACATGTTTACTATCCGGTAATAAGCGAGAATCACCGCAAGAACTCGTTTTTCCTATTTGCGGTAATCGTCACAATAGAATCAATTGTTTACAAGACTAGAATGGTTGGGAGTGGGGCGGATTAATTTTCTGGTAAACTGTTGTGCTTTCACCGGCATGTCTGCTTTTGACAGCCGCTGCAAGAGTGCAGGCTAGCGTCCGTCAGATGCCGGTAGAGATATGTTGAGCTGATGATTCCCTTGCGTCTGTGCCTCGAGTCACAATGGGTTTTGCGCCGGCGGAGGGCTGGATGTCAGTTTGCAGTCCGGGATCCTTTCGGCTTCGAGCCAGGAGGACTTGTCGCTCTGTGGGCGGAAAGCATCAAGTTTGAGGGCCAGCCAGCCAGAGCCACAGACGTCACCTTGAGGTTCACCACTCCTGCCTTTTCGGCCAACCGTCTGAATTGCGCGGCAGAAAGCAGGTTCAGATTTTCCTCAGAAGCAAAGAATCCCAGACCTCTCATTTTGCACAAACGCCGGAAAGCCACTGCCGGAAGCCAATGTACAAAAGGCATTACTGTATGGAATTCGATCGGAAACCACCTATTCGGCGTGGTGACAAATATTCCTTTGCGAGCGACACGCCACGCCTCTCGAAGGAAGGCGGCCTGCTTCTCTCGGCTGCCAACATGTTCCAGAACTGCGCTGGAGTGAACGTAGTCAAATTCCTGGTCGAGAAACGGGAGGCTCCTGCCGTCGGCAGGCACAAACCTCACTCCGGGATACATTTCCTCAAGAAACCTTGCGTCATCTATGCCGCACGCAGTTATGCGATTTTTGTATGGATACCAGCATTCGAAATAATTGGAATGGCTGTAGGTCAGGTCACTTGTGACTCCGACATCGAGGACCGTATCCTGCGGCTGAATACCGGTCGAGGAGAGGAAAACATCGAACATTTTCCGTCGCTGGTAGGCGGCTACCTTGATAGGGATCGAGTTTGGAGCAGCGAGGTTGTACTGGGCGTTTATGTTCACTCTGCCTCCCTCGCAATACGCTTTAGCGTCGCCGTAGCCCGAGAATGCTCAGAAAGAAGCTGCTGCATACGATCTGTACACCCAAGGTCAGTGAGAAGACAGATGGCATGACCACGCGCAGCATGTGCGCGGGATCCAACTCTCCGAAACTCCCCTTCGCCCATCCGGACACGGCAAGGATCGACCCACTAATTCCCAAAGCCACCAGCAGGCCGCCGGCGGCTAGACCGGTTTCCAACGTGATGTATCGAAAGACGCGGATCAGTCGCGGATCTTCGGGAAGCAAGCCTTCAGAGATGGCGAACACCTTGGTAAACACGGCAAAGGTAACAAACTGAAAGCCCAGGACCACTGAAACAAATGCATAAAGGAGCGTATGCACGTCGAATACAACGTCGTGGATGACGCGCGGCCCGGGCAGGAGCCAGACGCATCCGAGCAGCCCCAGCAGGATCAAGAGGGTCCCGGGATACAAGAAGAGCCAGCGCGGGCTGTACATGAGCAAAAAGCGGAGGTGTCGCCAACCGTCGTGCCAAGTGCGCAAGTGCGGCGGGCGACTACGCTTGTCGGGGGAGAGCGTGGTGGGAACCTCGCAGACCTTCATCCGCAACAGGGTTGCCTTCACCACCATCTCACTGGCAAACTCCATTCCGGTGGAACGTATGTCCATGCGGGCAAAGCTGTCTTTCCTGAATCCCCGCATCCCACAATGAAAGTCTCGACATGGCGAGCGAAAGAACAATCTTCCAACGCCTGTTAACACCGGATTTCCAAGATACCGATGCAGCGGGGGCATGGCATGCTTCGCAACGCCACCCCGAAAGCGGTTGCCCATCACCAAGTCTGCTCCCGAACGCAACTGCTCCAAAAACCGCATAATGTGGCCGAAGTCATAACTGTCGTCCGAGTCAGCCATTACCACGTATTCTCCGCGCGCGGCAAGAATGCCGCCCTTCAGAGCATTGCCGTAGCCTTCATCCGCGACATGAACGACGCGCGCACCTTCCTTCTCGGCAATTTCCACCGACCCGTCGGTCGATCCGTTGTCGCAGACAATTACCTCACTGAAAATGCCGGCTTCGCGAAGACTCGCCATAGCCTTGCGGACGCACATGCCCACGGTCTCTTGTTCGTTCAGGCATGGCATAATGACGGACAGCTCAAGCTGTCTTCCGGCGGTATCTAACTCATTCATTTTTGTCAAAAGACCATCATAGCTGAGGTTTCGGCGGCCCTCGCGCTTATTGATGATCCCAAAAAGGTGCCGGGCGCTCCAGTGATGCGCCATCGCTCGGTGACAAGGCTGTGTCTTTCCCAGGCCGCGCCGCAAGGAGCGAGCGGGAAACGGTTGACAGCGTGAGTTTGCCTCCGTCCACATCCGGCTGAACCATCCACACATCGCGGTCGTTATAGAACCGCATCAGTTCCTGGTTGGACTGCGGATCGAGGTCGCTGGCCCAGATGATGCGCGAACTGGAGAGGTTGGCGTCGTTGTAGACCCATTCGTCCATCGGCTCGTGATTGGGCCCATAATGCACCAGCACCAGGTGATTGCCGGGAATCTTATCGAGCTTCTGCGCAATCGCCGCGCGCTCGGCGCCAAAGTGGCCGGGGCCGATCCATGAATCCTCCCATACATTGTTAGGCCATTGGGGCGGAGCAATGTGGAGAGGTTCGGAGACCGCGCGCAGCCCCGCCATGATGACGCAGGCTGTCACGGTGAGGCGAACAAAAGTGCGGCCCACTGGCGCTCCGCTCACTGACCCCGCGCGCAAATGGCGCAGGGCCTGGAGTCCCAGCACATACGCGGCAACGGTAAACGGCGCCAGGTAATGCGGAACCATGTACATGCTGAGCGCCATTCCAGCCATCCAAAACGGGAGCGACCAGGCGAAGAAGCGCATGCGGCGATCGCGAAAGACGCGGCCGAACATGATGAGCGGCGGCAACAGGATCGTTCCGCAGAGGAATAGGAGGGTCGTTGAGAGTTTCTCGTAGTAGAACAGACGCCAGCCGCCGCGCCTGTGGAGCATATAGAAGTCCTGTGCTTCACGAGTCGTGTAATAGCGGCGCATTTCGAGCGTGCTGTATTCCGGGGTGGGGTACGCGGACTGCCACACGTACAAGGGGACGACGGCATAGGTGGTGCGATCGACGGTATAGGGCAGCGTGCGCGGATTGCCGAACGCGCTGTAATCGTAATATCCGAGCCATGCCAGCGTGGCAGCCATCACCGCCAGCGGCAAAACCGCGCGTCGGACGAGCACCAGCGCGGGAAGCCGATTTTTGCCACACACGATCCAGTAGCCCAGGGCTACGGCGACCGGAATGCACAGCAACATGCCTTCATAGGGCCGAGTGAGAACCAGCATGGACATTCCCAGCGCCATTAGCACGCCGTAACGCATGCGGCCTGTACGCGTGAGACGCGGAAATGACCCCAGGACCAGCGCGCCGCCGAGCGCGGAGATGGGGGCCCCGCCGGTATACGTGTTGATCCAGTAGCTGAACAGGCCAAGGCGCAGCACTGAGAGGAATCCGCCGAGCAGCGCCCAGGTGGGCGGAAGCCACGCTTGAAGGGCCCAACAGATGGCCGCGCACATGAGCGCGGTGACGATTAGCAGAGCAACCCAGGGGTTGCCGAAAAGCACCTTCCCGGCCGCGAGCACCAGCCCGGTACCGGGGAAGTACATGGATGTGTAAGTGGGCTGGACGGTGACGTGAACGCTCTCAAAGTGCGCCCACATCAGCGGAGCTGGATTGGCCAGGCGTCCGTGCGCGAACGTATCGGCAGACAGAAGAAAACTGAAGTCGTCCGGCAGGAAAGGCAGAGGCGCCGGGAACAGAGGAAGAAGCGCCAGTCGCAAAAGAAACGCCGAAGCGCCTACCGTGGCGCAGGCCAGGAGTCTCCTGCGCGCCAGGCGTGAGAAGGCCGCCTCACAGCGGCTAAAGAGACCCGAGAGCAAATGCGGAAAAGCGAATGCGGTTACGATCGCCACCGCGCCAAGGCCTGATTCAATGAGCAACAGGGTAAGGCTGCTGCTGTTTTGGACGCTGGGGCTGATCATGGTATTGATCTCTTGCGAGCCTCGGAGTCGATCCCGCTCATTCCGCGGCGGGCCTGGAACCTTCCGCACCGGCAAGCGATGTGGATGGGGGAGGATGGTGCGCCCAACCTGGAACCTGTTATGTGTTGCGTGGGGAGGCCGAGTGAACGGATACTGCGAGGTATCAGGCACTCCCCACGAACAACGGGGATCAGTTACTCCTTGTCGAAACCTGGGACATCCAATGGCCTCAGCTACGATCAGAGAATCTCCGCCAAGGGGTGAATAGAAAGGCGGGAACGTTCTGAGATCCGTCAACCCAGGATTTCGCGTCGCACAAGGAAACTACACGTCGTTGTTGATGGTCGTGCCGACTTTGGTGAACGCGGCGCTGATGTCGGTAGCGAGCGTGTTCATGCCAGCGGTGGCGGCCAGCGCGATCAGAGCGATGACCAGGGCGTATTCAACCAGATCCTGGCCTTCGTCGGACGAGAGCAGGTTCTGAGCCTTCACATAAAGCTTCAACATGGTGTCCTTCATTTGACTTTTTCTCCCCGTAGACTTTTGGATTTTCCCGGCGAGGCCGGGCATTTGCCATGTTTAATGCAATCGAGATGCCAATCAGGGGAACATAGTAAAATCAACAACATGCAATTCCATTGCGGCCCCAAGTGACTTCCCTGTGTAATCAGGGGTTTACGACTTGAGGCCTTGTTGGTTACATGGCGTAGACATAACCCGAAAGGGTTAACTATTTTTGAGTAAAACAGTGGTACCAATCAAAGGCGTGTTGAACCGGGTGATGGCGGGCTCTCCCGCCGCGATTCCCCGGCCAAGAAGGAGGCTCCGGAATGCGGCACCTGCTCCTGATAGCGCTCGATCCATCCATCCTCAGCATGCTCTTCCTGGGCCTGGCTATTGTCTGGATGCTGATGGACGAAAAAGACCGCACCCGTCCTCTTCTCGTTGTCGCCATGGTGCTGAACATGTTCTACGGGTACCTGCTGAACTTTGTTATGGGTAAAGAGAACGGCCTGGTTCCCTGGAAATACGACTATGTTCTGGCCCGGCTTGACGGCGCCCTGGGAATTTCGGCGGCGACAATCGCATCGTCCCTCCAAGGCGCGGCTCGGTGGCCTCTCGAGATCGTATACCTGCTGATGGTCCCGATGATGGTGGTATGGTTTCTGGTCGCGAGGCGAAATCGTCTTACAAGGCCATTGACGCTGGCTTATATCACGGTGCTGCTGCTGGGTCTGACTCTCTACGCCATGCTGCCCGCCTGCGGACCTATGTATGCATTCGGAAAGCAGTGGCTACACCCGCCCGTGGTTGCGCCAATCGCCATCCGCATGGCCGGGAATCCGAATGCCTTTCCCTCCTTGCATCTGGCTACAGCGCTGATTTTCGTGCTGCTTTCCGCCGGGCCGGCAAGCCGAACATTCTCTCTTTCCTTCTTCATTGCCACTGCTCTGGCCACGATCTCGACCGGAGAGCATTACGTCATCGATCTCGTGGGCGGCGTGGCCTTCGGATGCCTGGCGGTTACCATCGGCCAACGCAGAATCAAGCTTGCCCTTCTCTGGCTCGCCCTGGTGCTCACATGGACTTTGAGCATTCGCTGGGCGAGCGAGTACTGGATCGATCACCCGGATCTACTGCGAATCTTCGCTGCCTTCACGGTGACCTGCGTGATCGGCGCAGTAGCCTTCGAATGGCGGCATGCTCCGCAAGCGGCGCCAGCCCCGGATCAGCTCTCCGCCGGCGCGCTGGTTGAGAGCGCTGGCGCCGAATAGAATTCCAGGCGGTCTCCCGGCTTGGTTCCCGTGGCCGCCACGGTGCCAGGACGAAGCTCCAGGATGGAGTGAGCCCTCAGGCTGGCGGACATTCTGGACGGCCCCACGCTGTGGCGAACCTTGACGACGCGCTTTCCGCGATCGAGATACACAAGGTCGATGGCAAACCTCATGCCGAAGGTGTGAACAGCTTCACAGGGCACGATCCATAGACCTTCGCCCTCGTCCAAGCCGTTTCGGCCCAGTAAGCCTTTGCGACGGCGTGCACCGTGATCCGCCACGGCAATTCTGGCGCCAATCTCCGTTTGGCGGGTCCGGTTGACCACGCGCATCAGCTCGTCGGGTCCCTGTGGCTTGGGCCGCAGGAACCCGACAACTGAATTAAGCAGGCTTGATTCTTGCTTTGCCATTGCAAATAATTTCGATTACGGACCTGTGCTGCCAGAGGTGCCCGAACTGCTGCTGCCGTTGTTGCTGCCGTTGGCGCTACCGGACGCTCCCATGGTACTCGACGGGTTATCACTTTCCGCCGGTAGTTGCTGGCCGGGCTTCATGCTCTGTATCAACTGCTCTACCGGAATGGTGCCGGGAGCCGGCGCGGCGGCTGTCCCGTTCTCCGGGGTGTGCATCGGCGTCTTGGAGTTCGGCGCCATAAACTGTGCCGGGTAATTCGGAGTCGCGATGGATCCGCCGGACGCAGGCTGCACAATTTCGGGAGTGACGATAACGATCAGCTCGGTGTTGGTCTTGCTGTGATTGACCGACTGGAAGAACTTGCCCAGGATGGGAATGTCGCCGAGAAACGGGATTTTGTTGTAGGTATCTGTGACCCGGTTGTCCAATAGTCCACCGATGGCAAAGGACTGACCTGCCTGGAGCTCCACTTCGGTCTTCACGCGGCGGACATCGATGGCCGGAATCTGGAAGCCTTCGATGGTGACACCATTGGAAAAGTCCAGCGAGCTGACTTCTGGCGAGACCTGAAGGTGAATGGTTCCGCGCGGGGTAACGGTAGGAATGAAATTCAGGCGCACGCCGAATTCCTTGAACATGATGGTAACGGTGGGAGCACCGCCGCCTGCGCTGGAGCCCTGCACCACGGGATAGGGATATTCGCCGCCGGCCAGGAAGGTGCCCAATTTGCCATCTTCGGTCAGCACGTTGGGCTGGGCCAGAACCTGCACCAGTCCCTTCTGCTCCATGGCCGCGATGGTGGCTCCCAGGTTGAGACCAGGGAAGAAGGCAAACAGGTTCAACTCATTCGACAAAGTCACCGCACCGGATCCTGGCGTAGTGCCGATGGTGGGCGGGTTGAACTGGCCGGTGTTCACTCCGGCCATGGTGTTTCCGAACCCGGTGCTGAAAAGATTAATGCCGAGTTCCTTACTCCGGTTGCGGTCCACGCTCGCGAAGACCACCTTGAGCAGGATTTGGGGAGTGGCGACGGGCACCTTCACGTCCAGCAGGTTCACTACTTTTCCGCCTGCCGAGGCAATCTGCGCCGCGCGGGTTGAGTCCGTAAGGTTGTCCACGGTTCCGCGCAAAAACACATTCCCGTTTTCAAAGGAAACTTTCAGCGCTTCGCCGGGAAGCTCGGTTCGAAGCTCGCGGCGCACTGACTCTAATCTGTCCGTCATCTCGGTGGTGCTCGGCCGGACGGTGACATTGAAGAACTCGCGATTTCCGTCCTTCTCCCACAGGATGACGGTGGTTTCGCCGATTCCCTTGCCGTTGACCATGACCTCGTTGGGGGTGGTAGCCACTGCGTCGGCAATGGCAGGACTGCCAACGGCAATGCGCTGCAGTGGCTGCGCGCAATCGAGAAGGACTGAGCGGCCCACCACCAGAGACAAGTCGTTGGTGGCGTCCTGCCGTGTCACCTGCGACGAAGGACTGGATTGCGCCTGCGCGGCCATCTGCGTGGCAGCCGCCATCAACAAGATGAGCGGAAAGCGCCATGTTGCCTGAATTGTCTTGGTCGGCCTCATTCTTTCGCCTCGGGAAGTACAAATTTTTGTTCGCTGCGCTTGTCGCCACTTACTACTTCAATGGATACGGTCTTCGTCACAGGCCGCGGGGCGGCACGCCGGATATGCGCGGGCACCGCCTTAGGTGGCAATGTCGAGCCCCCGAAAATGTTACCCATCGCGGTTTGCTCCACGTTGGCTACCTTGGTATCGAGAGGATTGCGCAGCACCAGCTGGATCTGGGTGTGATTGCTGGCCAGGCTCAACGTTTGCGCCTGATCGGGCGTCACCAGAAGGTTGACGACGTGCACCTGCTGCGGCTTTCCCTCTGCATCCGGCTGGATATCGGTTCCGGCCGAGAGCACCCGAATATCCTGCAGAAGCGTTTTAACCTCCGTTCCCTCGCGTGGATCGGGGTTGCCGGGCGCATCGCCCGACACCAGCACGTCTACGTGCATGCCGGGGGTGACAAAACCCGCTACACCCACAACTTCATCCACCTTCACCGCACAGGCGCGCATGCCCTGAGGAATGGTGGCGGCCAATCCGCCTCCCGAACCCGGCGGAGCCAGACGGTTGTCGAGAATCGGTTCGCCCTGGTATATGTCGGCGATCACACCGCGGCCGATCGCCTGGCTCGGCTGCGTAAGGGCTCCCTTTGGCAGCGTGCCGGAGATCTCAGTGGTGGTGAGGTTCGCGGCAGTTAGAACGGTGCCGAGCTTCAGGTCAGTGGATGCGGCGACGATGCGAGTGACCTGCACCGTCCGCTCGTTGGCCATTTTTTTGCCCATCACCCTGTACACCAGGAACGAAACGCCGAGTGCCAGCACAAGGGCAAACGACAGTACGGTCATCAATCTGCGATTCATTTCAGGCCTGCTCCGATAGTTAAGGGTACGCTGTTTACTTCCTGGTACCTAGTGACTTGATAGGTACCGGCTTCGAACGATTGCGGAAAACGAGAGGAAACTATGCTAACTGGCAAAGAGCGGACATTTGTTGCTTTAGCTCGATTGCGCGCCGTGATGGGGGGTAACGCCGCAGGCTCACGGTACCTGAGTAATTCCAGTTTTTGCGGAATCACCTTAGAATGGAGATAGTCTCCACCTCTCCCTGAGCGGACACACACGTAACCGCGAGAATAGGTCCTGATGGACAGCAGTTTTGAGATGACGAGCCTGTTCGAACAGAGGCCCCGCGTGCGCCGTGGCTTCATATCTGCTTACGCGCTCTCGATGGTGATGCACGGTGCGGGCATCGGCCTGGTCTCCTGGGTGCTGATCCACGCGCCTGTTATTCGCGTGGTTCCCGTCGAACAACCGTTTTGCTGTGCGCGAGCTCAAGCTGCACATGCCCCAGCATGTGCCCACTGAGAACGATCCGCTCTATCCCGATCCCATTCGTAAGCCGGCGGCCGGGAAGAAGGCCACCACTCCGGCAGCGCAGCCCGACACGTCCCGCGAAGCCGCCAAGAATGACGCTCCGATTTTGCCGCCCCTGCCCACTGACGGCGGCGTCAGCAAGCAGATCCTGATGCAGCCCAAACTCCACATCAAAGACCAACTCGCCGAAAAAATCCCCGTGCCCTCGGCCGTGATGTGGATGCCGGAGCTGAACCACACCAAAGTGATCGTCCCGGCCAAGCCCACACTGGCCACTCTGGCGGTTGTCCCTCCGTCCCTTGTCGAGCCCAATGAGGAGCTGGAACTGTCTCAAATGAGCGTGTCCTCGGTTGACCTGCAGCCGAAAGTCGAAACGCCCCCGCCCAGCACCACCACGCCTCTGGCGCAGAACGGACCCGGCCTGGTCAAGCTGCCTCCCACCACCGATTCGGACGTTCCCGGACAGCCCACTCCCACTGCCCTTCTCTCGGTTTCCGATGTTCGCATGCCGGAAGGCATCGCCATGCTGCCCCCTGTGAATCAGACCGGGATTGGATCTAGAGTCTCCGGCGCCGGCGCACGGCCGGCAGGTAACGGCAATTCTTCCGCGGGCCAACCGGCGCGAAGCGGCTCTGCAAATGGCGCGGGCGGATCTAAATCCGCGGATAGTTCCAGCACCAGTGCCCAGGCTTCCACCAGCGAAACCGTCGACCACATTCAGCTTCCGCCCACCGGCCAGTTCGGCGTGGTCGTGGTTGGCTCCTCCCAGACCGGCCAATACCCTGAAGCTGCCGAGTTCTGGAGCGATCGCATCGCTTACACGGTCTATCTCCACGTTGGCCTGCCCAAAACCTGGATCCTGCAATACGGGCTCATTGGTACGGCACAGGCTAACGGCACTGGCTCTGTGGCTCGTCTCGACGCGCCCTGGCCGTTCGATATCTTCCGCCCCAACCTGTTGGCCGTGGACGTGAACGCCGATGCCCTCATGGTGCACGGCGTCCTCAATGCTTCCGGAAAACTCGAGCAGCTCGCCGTCGCGTTTCCCGAAGGGTTCCCGCACGCCAGCTTCGTGGTCAATGCCCTTTCCCGCTGGAAGTTTCGCCCGGCCAGCCAGGACGGCAAGCCCACGCCCGTGGAGATCCTGCTCATCATTCCCGAAGAAGACGACTGACGCGAGCTCCATCCGGCCCCGTGGCACGCGTTGGCCAGGGCGGTGAATTGCGCGTTCTGCGAGTCGTCCGTTCATAAGCTCCAAACTTCCTGGTGTGGGCGCCTCAGCACGGGTACATGGTTGCCAGGCCGGCGTGTTCCGTCGACGGGCCGGCGAATTCCAGTCCCACTCCATCCGTTCCCCAGCGGGTTACTTTCATCTGCACCGTGATCGCACTCTGAAATCCATGCGGGGCCGCACCGGTGCGCTGCAGGCTCATCCGCACTTCCGAGCCGACCGGCCAGCGTTCCTTCGTCACCAGGTACAGTCCTTTGGCGTTGAGATCGCGAATTACATGCACCCCCGCAGCGCACTTCAGCGCCCTTGCTGACCCGTTGCCGAAGGTTCCATGAACCTGCCGGCCCACGTACTCCTCTGGAGGAAGGATCGAGATATCCACCACCGTTTGTGGCGTCCGCTGGGTCGACTCGCGGATGATGCGTAATTGCGATTCCATTTCTTCCGGTGGGCAAATCACCAGTTGGTTTCCCCTCTGCGTCCTGGAGGAGCTGATGGTGTGCACAGGGAGCGCCAGCAGGCTCTCCGCTCCCGCTCGCTTCGGCGGCATGCGCAGAATCGGAAAAGATTCCGCAACTTCGACCACCCGAAACCGGTGGTCCAGGTAAATCAGGTCGCGGCGTTCAAAAAGGCCGACGGTGCGGAGACCGTATGGACTCGCGTGCCAGCTTCCCTCATCCAGAAGATGGTGCGCGCCCCGGGCAAAGATCCTTCTCTTCATCTGCGAGAAAGGATGCTCTGCCCGGCTGGCGCCGAGGCTGAGGAAGCACTCGTTGGTCTGGTTGTAAACGCAAACCGTTTGGCCTTGCATTCCCTTAACGTCCCCATGAGCGGCCGTTCGGTTCCGGAAGATCCCGGAACTTCAGGCCTGGCTTGACGCGACCTACAGAACTTCGTCTGTATGGCGCGCCGTGTTGTTTGCATACGCCCTTCGTTTTCCGGCGGCGGCTTACGCTGTGCCCGCCGCCTCAACGAACTAGCGCACACGCGAGCGGCGGCGCTGAATCAAAACGCCGAGCACGAGCACGAAGATTACACCGGCAACGATCCGGATCGTGGTTGTGGTATCCATGCAGCTTCTCCTTTCTCTCAATTTCCGAGCAATACTTTGAATTCATCCGACATGATGATGATGGCCGGTCCCAAGGTCACCAGGAACAGGCAGGGAAAAATGAAAAAGACCAGGGGAAAAATCAGTTTGACGGTGGTCTTCGCAGCCATCTCTTCCACGTTCTGGATACGCTGCGTGCGCATTGAATCCGAGTGCGTGCGCAAGGTCTTGGCAATGCTGGTTCCGAACTGTTCCGCCTGCACGATCGTCGATACCAGGTTGCGCACCGCG
Source organism: uncultured Acidobacteriota bacterium (assembly GCA_963788435.1). Taxonomy (GTDB): domain Bacteria; phylum Acidobacteriota; class Terriglobia; order Terriglobales; family Acidobacteriaceae; genus Telmatobacter. The sequence continues at coordinate 41,201 of CAWBIG010000201.1, forward strand.
TCCACATCGGTTCGCTCGGCCAGGTTCCTCCACGCATCGGGGCGCGGACGGCCGGCGCGCTGTTCCAGCACCATCACGTCCAACTCGTCGGCAATGATGGGATGGGTCCCGGCCATTTCAAACGCGGTGCGCTGGGTGGCCTGGTCCATGCCCAGGCCGGCTTCCAGGCAAACCACCAGCAGGTCCAGGATGTCCGGCAGCGTGCGCCGTATTTCTATCTGCCGATTCTTGATCTTGCGTCCCAGCCAGAAGTCGGGAAGCAGGTAGCCCAGCCCCAGAGCCGCGGCATAAAACACAAATGCGTTTTGCTTGGCCAGGCCGCTGAACGTAACCACGGCGGCCAGGGTAAGCGGCGCCACCAATTTGCAGGCATAGAAAACCTTGATCGCGCTGTCGGTCCGGAAACCCGCGCGGATTAACCGCTGCTGGACTACCGAAACCTCCGACTGCGATCTCGGCACCACACGCTCGATCTTCTCGAACATCACTCCGAGCTGTTCCTGCGCGCTCTCCAGCTTGCCCGCCAGTCCCTTTTTCTTGTTTTGCTGGCGTTCGTTGATCACAGCGGTGATGCGCTGGATCATGGCTTCGCGGTAGAACAGCAGCACCCCAAGGCTGCCGATCACCACGAATGCGCTCACAAATGCAATGATTGCGAATGCCATAGTCCCTTCCTCAAATCCTGATGCGGACAATCTTCTGGATCAATATGGTGCCGATGGTCAGCGAAACGCCGGCGGCAATCAGCAGCTTGATCCCGATATCCCGCGTCCACAGCAGGCTCATGTTCTTCGGGTTGATGATGTAGAGTGCGACGCCCAGGCCGATGGGCAGAATAGTCAGGATCAGCCCCGTCAGCCGGCCTTGCGCCGTGTGCACCATGATCTGCTTCCTCAAGCGGAACCGCTGCCGGATCATGTAAGAAGTCTTGTCCAGCACCTCGGCCAAATTGCCGCCGCTTTCCCGCTGGATGATGATCGCGGTGACCGCCATCTTCAAGTCCTGCAAGGGAACGCGGGTGATCATGTTGTCCAGCGTGGTGCGCATATCCAGCCCGAAATTCTGTTCGTCAAAGGCTGCGCGGAATTCGCCGCCCACCGGCTCCGTGCATTCTCGCGAGACCAGCCCCATGGCCGCATTCAGCGCGTGCCCGGCCCGCAGCGCGCTCACAATCAGGTCCAGCGCTTCCGGCAACCCCTTCTCGAATTTGCCAAACCGCTGATGCCGCTTGAACCATACAAAGCCCGCAGGAATCATTCCCGTCACCAAGCCGATCACAAGTCCGAAAATGACTGAGCCCGTGCGCAGTTCCACCAGGTACCCCGGAATCGCGATGGCCGCCAACGACATCAGCACCAGAGATGCCGGCGTCCACTTCAGATCCGCTTGCTTCAGCACCTTTGCCAGCTTGGGCACCAGGTCCATGTTGGCCATCAAGCGGTTCAGCAGCGGGATGGCGCTCGCGTGATCCTTTACTCGAAAACTCCCCATTTCGGAGCGCGGCAAGCCTCCGGCCACACCCACTGCCGTTTCCAGAGCCGCGGCAACCTTCTTCTTATGCGCTGACTTTTCCACGCCGCCAGCCATAATCAGCAAGGGAGCAGCGACCGCAAATACGGTGATGAAAACCAAACCAACAATCAGGTACATGCGCGCTCCTTTCCGCTCAATTCACATCCACTGCAGTTTCGAATGTGTCCGGCGGAAGTACGATGCCGGCACGTTGCAACCGCTCCAGAAAACGCGGCCGGATCCGCGTAGGCGTAAAGGTTCCCACCACCCGCCCGTCCACGCTGATTCCCTTCTTCTCGAAGAGGAAAATATCCTGCATCGTAATCACGTTCTCTTCCATCCCAACTATTTCCGTGATGTTCGTCACCTTGCGGCTTCCATCGCTCATGCGGTTCACCTGAACCACCACATCGATGGCCGACGCAATCATCTGGCGCACCGTCTTTTCCGTCAGGTTCAGGCCGCCCATCGCCACCATCGACTCCAGGCGCATCATGGCATCCCGCGGCGTGTTGGCGTGGATCGTCGCCATCGATCCTTCGTGGCCGGTGTTCATGGCCTGGAGCATGTCGAAAGCTTCGTCGCCGCGCACCTCGCCCAGGATGATCCGGTCGGGCCGCATGCGCAGGCAGTTGATCAGCAGTTGCCGCTGACGGATGGCCCCCTGGCCTTCCACGTTGGGGGGCCGAGTCTCAAGCCGCACCAGGTTGGGATGACCGAGTTGCAATTCCGCCGCGTCTTCGATCGTGATCACCCGCTCGCCCTGGGGAATGCTGCGGGAGAGAATGTTCAGCATGGTCGTCTTGCCGGAGCCCGTGCTGCCTGAAATCAAGATCGTCAGCCGCGCCCGAGCCGCCGACTCCAGCACCATCATCATTTCCGCCGTGGCGCTCTTCAATTCCACCAGGCTGCTGCTGCGCACCGGTCCCAGCCCGAATCGGCGAATGGACATCGAGGGTCCGTCAATCGCAAGCGGCGGAATGATGGCGTTCACGCGCGATCCGTCGGGCAGGCGCGCATCCACCATCGGCGACGATTCGTCCACGCGCCGCCCCACCCGCGATACGATGCGGTCAATAATCTGCAACAGGTGCGCGTCGTCGCGGAACCGTGCCGCTGTCCTTTGCAGACGCCCCATCCGCTCCACAAAAATGGTGTCGCGCCCGTTGATCAGGATGTCGGAGATGGTCGCGTCCCTCAGCAGAGGCTCCAGCGGTCCCAATCCAAAAATCTCATCCAGCAGATCGGCCTGGATCTTCGATTGCTCGTCGAAGCTGAGCGGCACGCCCTGGCCGCGGATGATCTCGTCGATGAGCCCCGCCACTACCTTGCGCGCCTGCTGATTATCAACGCGCGATAGCTTCTCCAGATCCAGCTTCGATATCAGGGACCGGTGTATTTCCGTTTTGTATTTTTCTAGATCCAGTGTCTCGGCAGCACCCACGGCTTTATATCCTCATTCCTTAAAACAGGCTCATCAGTTTCTTTTTCTTGACCGGCTTCTCCGGCAATCCGCATGCGGACCGTGCCATCTGGCAGATCACTTTTGAAATCGCAGACTCGTTCATCGCAATTGGCGTTGCACTGTTCTGCATCTCCCGCACCGCGGCGTAATCGTTGGGAATCTTCCACTGCGGCTTGCGCGTGATGATCTTGGTGATGTGATCCTCATCCAGGCCCAGCGAGGACTGCTCCCACCGGTTCAGAATCACCTCGAACCGCGGCGACTTGGGACCGAAAAGATCCGCCGCCAGCCGGTTGGTGTTGCGCAGCTCCGGTATGCTCACCTGCGTTACCAGGTAAATGTGCGCCTTGGAATCGAACACCGTGGTCCCGGTCAGGTCGAAGCGCGACCCCGAATCCACTACCACCACATCGAATTCCTGACGCGCCACGCTGATCAGCTTGTCCACCGCCTCGGTTGAAAATGGAACCGGAAGCAGCCTGCCCGGCGCCGCCAGCACCCAGATCCCCGAAGGCTCGTGCCGCATCAATAGCTTGGAAAGAAACTGGCCATCCAGGCGCAAGTAGTTCTGCAGCGCATCCACGGTCGAGTACTGCGGCGTCAGGCCCAGGTTCAGTACCGCATCGCCGAGCGGCAGATCCAGGTCAATCAGGAGCACCTTCTGCGCCGCTTCCTTGGCCGCCGCAATGGCAAAGTTGGTCGCCACCATGGTTACGCCCGATCCGCCCTTGGCGCCCCAGAACATGCACACCAGCCCGTCCCCCTTGATGCGCCCATTCTGGGTCGATTTCCGCGCCGATGCCCTCGCCAGCGCCTCCAACATCGCGGTCTGCGCGATCGGAAGGGTTAGAAACTCCCGCGCCCCGGCCCGCATGCACCGGATCATCATGTCCGAATCGTTTTCCGCCGAGTAGACCATCACCGTGGACGGGCTCACCCGGGCCAGCTGCTCCACCACGTTCAGCGCCTTCTCCGGATCGCTGTCCAGGTCCACGATCACCACATCGAATGCCTTGTTGATCAACTCGGCCAGACGGCCGCCCTCGGGATAGTAGGAAACCTCCCGCGCATCAGAGCACCACGGCGCCGTGGCCGCCGCCGCCACCATCTCCCTCCGCCGGTCGTCAGGCCCCACCACGCCCACCGAGAGCATGCTGTCCCGCGTCACCGTTGATTCCGGCGAGTCGGCTTCTGTTCCGATACTCCATGCGCTCTGTGCCATCTCGATATATGCCCCTTAGCCCTTTCTCCTCTTCCGGATCGCCTTGCCGACATCAACGCGCAAAAAACGAAAGCAGCGTTCCAATCGCAATTGCCGGGGCGTACGGCATCTTCCGTGTCTTCGGGTTTTCCAGTACCAGTTCCGGATGCGCCACCGTGCCCCGTTTGCGCCAACCGAACATCAGGTCACCCGATCCCTTCAGCATCTCCCCCATAAATCCGCCCCAAAGAGCCCACACCAGCGCCATCACCCCGCCGGCCAGCCCCGTCACCACCAGTGCCAGCAGCAGCTGATGGGGGCCTACCCACGCCCCGATCGCCGCGCAGAGCTTCACGTCTCCGGCTCCCATGCCGCCCATCAGAAACAGCACTCCGAAGACCACCAGCCCCAGCGCCATTCCCTCCGCGCTTTTGCCCAGGCCGTGCCAGCCGTGGAACCACGCGGACTCTGCCAGTCCCGCGGCCAGAAACGGCAGCACCAGCCAGTTTGGGATTCGCCGGCTGCGCAGATCGGTGAATGTTGCCACGGCTAACACCGCTACCGTGGGCCACCAGGCAATCGAATGCATGCCTCAAGTCTCCTTAGCGAATTCCGAGCAAAACTGCGGCGCCCACCAGACCCAGGGCCACCGGCGACAGAACCGCCCAGTACAAAAGCGCCCGGTTGTTCGAGTTTTGAATCACCGGGATCGATGCCGCCGCTGCTCCCAGCAGCGCCAGCGTCGGGTAAAGAATCGATTGCTCCATGGTCCTCGCCCTCCTGCACACGGATTTCTGTCCCCAATCCAGCAATCGGAGTTCCAAAGGTGTCTTACCACCCAATCTGTTCATTTTTATAGGCTTAAGCTGCTTTCAGACCCCCGGGTGTCCACTCCTGTTTACAACCGCCCCATCCCATGCATCGGCTGGACGACACCCTCCCGCAACCTGCTGGCGACACTCATTTCCCGCTACACCGCGGTAATACCCCCCATTCCCTATTCGTTGTATGTACTCGCGGTTCCGCCGATATTACTGTTGGAGGCACTGAATAGGCCTTCCATTTGAGGGGTACGTAAATCCAAGATGATCCGCGTCGGACTGTATACTCGCGATTTCGCTTTGAAGCCGCTGCTTGCCTCCGCTTTGGGCAAGGAATTTGAATTCCTTTCCGAATCCACTGACGCCGGTATCCAGCGCCTGGCCCTCGATGAGCACTGCGACGTCGTTCTGCTCGATCTGAATTCCAACCACGACGGCCTCAAGGAGCGCATCGCCTGCGCCTCCCGCCTCATTGACTCCCAGGCCACCGTAATCGTTCTCGCCGACGACGTTCTCCGCCCCACCGCCACCGAACTAGTTGCCCAGGGCGCGTACGGCTATTGCCGCCGTCCTCCTTCCATTCGCGAACTCCGCGGGATGCTCACCCAGGCTTACGAATCGACCGCTGCCGATCGCACCCCGGACGTTGCCGGCGAGCAGCCCGCCTCCGCCCTGCCCGCGGAAGCACCCTCCGCAAATGCTCAAACCATGATCGGGTCCAGCGCGGCACTCCAATATGTTCAGGAGCTCGTTGCCCGCGTTGCCTCCATCGATGCCTCGGTTCTGGTCCAGGGCGAGAGCGGCACCGGCAAGGAACTCGTTGCCCGCGCCATCCACAGCCGCGGACCCCGCGCCAACAAGCCGTTCGTCGCCGTTGCCTGTGGCGCCATTCCGGAAACCCTCATCGAGGCCGAGCTCTTCGGCCACGAAAAAGGCGCCTATACCGGCTCCAATGGCGCTCGCGAAGGCTACCTGGAACAGGCCGGCGACGGCACTCTGTTCCTCGACGAAATTGGCGAGCTGACGCCCTATGTTCAGGTCAAGCTCCTCCGCGTCCTCCAGCAGCGCGAGTTCTGCCGTCTCGGCTCCAACAAGCTCATTCCTCTCCGCGCTCGCATCGTCTTCGCCACCCATCGCGACCTGGCCCAGATGGTCGCCGACGGAAAATTCCGCCAGGACCTCTACTACCGCATCAACGTGATGAAAATCGAAACCCCGGCCCTGCAGGAGCACGCTGAGGACATTGCTGAGATCGCCCATCACCTGCTGCGCCGCTTCTCCGCGCAGTTTGGCAAGCCCATGGCCCGCATTGAACCCGACGCCATTGCCATCCTCGAGTCCTACAACTGGCCCGGCAACGTTCGCGAGCTCGAAAACGTCATGCAGCGCGCCATCATCCTTGCCCCCGGCAACACCGTCCGCGCCCACGACCTGCCGGAGAACCTTCGCGATCAGGCCGGCGTGGAACCGGTCGACGAATCCGCTCCCGGCGGCAGCTTCGAACGCCTGCTTCGTGATTACAAGATCAAGCTGGCGGAAGCCGCCATCCGCGAAAACCATGGCAACAAGACCATGGCCGCCCGCAGCCTCTCCATCTCGCGCGCCTACCTGCACCGCTTGATTCGGCTCTCTGAGACCGGACCCTTCGTCCCCCACGCGGCCCTCGCCGTCCCCGCGGAACGTTATAACTAAATCTTCCCTAAAAGATACCTATGGGGGAGGGCCCGCCCTTTTCGCATACCAGCGAGAGGGCGGGCTTGTAGTTTTCAGCCTCTGCGCCCCATCCCTCATCCCCTGCTCCCTGGCCCGTCAGTCCCAATCCCTTTCTCTGACTCAGGCCCATCACCGTCTCGCCCTGAGGACCCTGAGCCCCGCGGAAGCGACGAAGGGCCTGCGGGTGCCGTTGCGGGTACCCCATCCTGACCGCGCTTTTTTGCGGTCAGGATGGGATACTCGGAACTTCCCGTCCTTTCCAGAAACTACTGGAAGGTGATGGTTACATAGAAGGCAGCCGCGCTGGGTCCTCCGAGGTTAGCGTCGGAGATGACGATGAGGTTGTTGCCGGGGAGGAACAGTGTTGCATCCGAGGTGCTAAAGGGAGTGTTGCCATACTCGGTGATCATTCCAGGGCTTCCCAAAGATGGTGTGATGGGAGTGCCATTCAGGAAAACCTGTCCTTCGTCGTCGATGTTCGCGGCTCCCGAAAGCTGAACCGAGGTAAACGAGGTAGGCATAGTGAAGCTGATTTCAAAGAAGCCGCTCTCGCCATCTCCCGGCGGTATATTTATCACCTGGGTCCCGGCGGGCGAGCCGGTTGGCACCGCGGTGTCGGAGCCATAGTCGCCCACCAGAGCGGGCGAGAAGCTGAGCCCGCCAACGTTCCCGCTTTCGAGTTCGGTCATGACGGTACTGGAGGCTGCGCCGGGTCCCAAAGCCGTTGCAAGCGTGCTCGACCCGCTCAGCAAAACAATGGGCGAAGTGATGGTGACACCGGAGGCGATAGGAATGTTGATCGTGCCCGAACCCACTGTCCCGCTGGTGTTGGACTCGGTGCATCCCAATACGAGGGTGCCGGAAGTTCCGGCGGTAAACGTGATTTGGTTGGTGGTTCCGCCCGCGGTAATCGTGCCATCGGTGATCGTCCAGGCATAGGTGACGCCGGTCGCAGCGGGCACCGATGCTGTCAGGCCACTGGCGCCAGCCGCGACGCTGGAAGGACCTGTAATGGTGAGCGTTGTTGTGGTTGTCCAGATGGTGTAGTCGTTTCCGGTCCACGTGTCTGAGGTTTGCTCCGATCCCATCGGAGAGGTAACAGTTCCATCCAGGGTTCCTTGTACCTGATTGGCGGCAGGATAGTTTCCGTCGGAGGTACCTGTGCCCTGGCCGGTCACTTGCATGCCTCCTCCCTGCACTGTCACGCTAAAGTCCCAGGTATCGTATGTCCCGCTGTGAGAGATGGTTCCGTTAAGAGGAATCCGTACCGTTGGATTTCCCGAGGAATCCATTACCCACCATCCGGGGCTGCTGCTTGTTTCCGTAAAAGTCCCGCTGTTGGTGAAGGGAGCGACGGTCACGTAGGCCACCTGTCCCGCATCGTTGGTCAGGGTCCAACCCTGAGTCGGAAGGTTGTTGTTGGTCGTCGTGCCACTTCCTGTGCCGCCGGCGCCGCAACCAAGGACCAGCCCACAGATCAGAGCCAGTAATCCGGCAACCAGAATTCCTCGAGACATCTTCCCCTCGAAACTCTTCATCGAGCCTCCCTGCCTGCATTGCGGGAACCCGCGATTGTCGAGTCGCATCCCCAATCCGGCGTATTTCGCTCGAAGCAATCATTCCTCGCTCCATGTGCGCCCGCAATACGTCATCCGGCGTATTACCCAGGCAGTTACTGCAATTCGCGGAAGGCGGCTGGCCCGCGTTCCCATAACTGGAAACCGATGCAGATTGGGGAGGCCCAGTCCCGTCGAAACACGTTTCGGCGATTTTGGCGTCAAATTACAGAGATTCGAAAGCTGAGCGCGTTTCAAGTACAAGAACTAACTAGCCGGTGAACTCAGGCTTTGACATCAGCCCCGGTGGCTCTGCAAGGCTTGGCTTCTGACCATCTGTAGAATCGGAACCCCCTGACGGGGAGGGATATCGATGGTGCGAGACATCCGACTCGCCTTTCGCCTGTTCTGGCGAACACCCGTTCCTACGGGAATTGCCCTCGCGTCGATCGCATTGAGCGTAGGAGCAACTGCGGTGGTCTTCACCGCAGTCAGGGCCGTGCTGCTTGCGCCTTTGCCGTACGCTCATCCCTCTCAACTTGTACAGATCAGAACAGAGTTCGCCAAATTCGAGCCGTCGCATTCCGACTGGGTCCTCTGGAGCGACGCTCAGGAGATAGCTCGACGAACCCGCACCCTTGCTTCGGTTGCTGTTTACCACAACGAAATCTTCAACCTTGCAGGCAACGGTCCTGCGCTTCCCGAAGCCCTCTACGGCTTGCGCATAACCGCGAATCTCTTTCCGGCTCTCGGCGTTGCTCCTATGCTCGGGCGCGACATTCAGCCGGACGAAGATCAGCCCGGCCATGCTAACGAGATGATCCTCAGTTATGGGCTTTGGGTTCGACGCTTCAATCGAGACCCGTCAATTGTTGGACACAGCGTCTCGATTGATGGCCAAAGCTGCCTCATCATCGGCGTCATGCCGCGCGGATTTGACTTTCCGTTGCGTCGCGCCGCTGTTCACACTCCTTCCCCCTACGTTGACTTCTGGGCGCCGTTTCGCAGCGGCAGTCCCCAAGCCTCGTACGCGGCCGTCGGCGTGGTAGCCAGATTGCGATCGGGCGTCTCGCTAAACGACGCTCAGCAGGATCTTGGAACCATCAGCGCCGATCTCAGCCATGAGTTTCCCGCAACCAATCGGGACCACATCCTGCGCATGGGACTTCTTCGCGACCGGATGCTGGGAAACGCGAAAGACGCACTGTGGATCCTGATGGCTGCTGCCGTCATGTTTCTCCTCATCGGTTGTGCCAACGTCGCCAACCTTTTGCTGGCGCGTGGGCTCGTGCGCCAGCGTGAAATATCGGTTCGCATGGCGCTGGGCGCGAGCAGGTCCCGCATCATTCGCCAGCTCCTGACGGAGAGCTGTGTGCTCGCGGCGCTAGGCGCAATGGGAGGCTATGTTCTTACCGTCGTCGCCTGGAGAGTTTTACCTGGCATTGCGCCGGTAAACGTTCCTCGCCTGGGCGCAGCACACGCCGACTGGCGGATTCTTGTTTTCTCGCTCGTGGTTGCACTCGCCAATGGTCTCTTATTTGGGTTGATTCCCGCCGTCAAGGCCGGTTGGACGCGCGCCAATGCAAACCAGGACCTTCGCTCGCACAGTGGAATGGTCTCAAGCAACCGAGTTCGCGGCGCTCTGGTTGCGGTAGAGGTCGCATTGGCGTTGGCTCTGGTCGTGGTCGGAGGGCAACTACTGGCAAGTTTTGCCGTCCTGCTCCGCACCGATCCCGGCTTTGACTCCAAGCGCGTCACCGCGTTCGTAATCGTTCCTGACCGCGTGCGGTACCAGGCCCCTGAGGAGTGGGAAACGTTCTATCGCCGCGCATTGGATTCGATTCGTGCGCTTCCTGGCATTCAGAGCGCAGGAACGGACGATGCCCTGCCGTTTAGCGGAGAGAATACTGGCGGACTGGTTGGCATAAACGCGGGCGGAACGCCGCAAGGCGGTCAGATAGCCGCGGAGATCGACAACGTGAGCGCGGGCTATTTGCAGACCATGGGGATTCAATTACTGCAAGGGCGATGGTTGAATCAAGACGACATGAATGACTCCAGCGAGGCCGCTATAGTGAGCGATTTCGTTGCGAAGCGTCTCTGGCCCGGCGAGAGCGCAATCGGCAAGACCGTTTGCGTCTTTTGTTCCCCTGAAAAACCGAATGACTGGAAGCGGATCGTCGGCGTGGTATCGAGCAGCCGGCATGCATCGATGGACGGGCCCGAGCAGCAGGCAACGGTCTATCTTGCCGCCGGCGCCTTGCACAAAGCCGTATTTCTGGTGGTGAGAAGCCATCGTCCTGAAGCTGATGTCCAAAGGTCAGTCCGCCAGGTCATCGCCACCATCGATCCCAGACAGCCGATCTTCCTGAGCGCGACGATGCAAGCCCTCATTGACGACTCCCTTGCGGATCGGCGGTTCATAATGCTCATCCTGGCTCTGACCGGCTGCCTTGCCCTTGCCATGGCTGCCGCCGGCGTCTATGGAGTGGCAATGTACGTTACCTCGCGCCGGACACAGGAAATCGGGATTCGCATTGCGCTGGGAGCCACGCGCGGCAACGTCGAACTATTAATCTTTCGTCAGGGCTTTGTCACTGCGTCCATTGGACTGGTTTCCGGGCTCGCAATCACGCTGGCTTTAATACGAATTCTGCGTGGGATGCTCCCAGGGCTCCAGTCCGGAAACTCTGCCAGCCTCTGGATGGAAATCGGCCTGGTTGCGTTAACTGCCGCCCTCGGCTGTTGGCTTCCAGCTCGACGTGCAGCGAAAATTGACCCGATGCAGGCCCTCCGGCAGGAATAACACAGACGGCTACGCGCGGTTGGGGAGATAACTCCCCAAATCGCCGCACGCTGAGGAAGCCCGCTCGACCCCAGTCCCGGCGAGGGCCACGGGATTCCAGTTGCCACGCCAATTTATGGAGAGCAATCAGCATCCAGGCTTCCCACAAGGGACCTCGGCTGACTTACTCCTCGCGCAGCAGGACCAGGGGATTGACGGATAGCGCACGCTGCGCCGGAATCCAGGTGGCCAGCAATCCCAGCACAGCCATTGCCAGAACCACTCCAGCCAGGACCAGGGGATCGCGAGGCGTGGCTTGATAGACAATGGAAGCGAGCACCTTGGTCGCCAGCAGACCCAGAGCCAACCCAATCCCCGAACCAATCGCCAGCAGTTTGAACGCACGACCCAGCGACGCCTGCAACAGTTCCCTGCGCTTCGCGCCCAGCGCCATGCGAATTCCCAGCTCCTTGAGCCGCTTGCTCACCGAGTATGCAGCCATTCCGAAGATGCCGGTGAGGGAAAGCATCGCGCCCATCATGCCCAGCACACCCAGCGATATGGTCGCCATGCGCGAGGGGAATAGTGTTCCACCCAGTTCCGTGCTCCACGGGCGAACGGCGAGAACCATCGCAGGGTCGAGGTCGCGGAGCGCACTTCGGATGGCCGCGGCAAGTTGCTGCGAGTCGCGCCTCGAGCGCACCACCAGCCATGTCCAACTAGCCGGCGATTGCAGGAGGGGGAAGAACATTGCGGGCCGCGGACTTTCCGTGAGGTTCACGTATTTTCCGTCTTCGACCAGCCCCACCACGCGCACGCGCGTTCCATCGCGCAGCTTGAAATACCGGCCGACGGCGTCCGGCACGGAGCCCAGTATTTTGCTTGCGAACTCCCGGTTCACCACGGAGACGCTCGGGGCGTTGGTGTCGTCATGCCATGTGAAGGCTCTGCCCGCCAATAAAGATGTGCCGGCGGCGCGGAAATAATCCGGAGTTACTTTGTACCAATAGGAGTCAGCCGCGGCATTCGATGGGCTCAGATCCTCGGTTGTGTCGGTATAGACCGTCGCTTGCCAGCTGCCGGGAGGCTCCAGCGGTGGATAGTTCACCGATCCTACGGAGTCTACGCCGGGGATCGCTTGGATGGCGTCGATCATGCGCCGTTGCATAGCGGGCACTTTTTCGCCGCTGTAGCCTGCCGTGATCAGATCGGTATCCACCAACATCGCATTCCCCGGCTCAAAACCGAAGTTGCTGTGCATGGAGCGCATGAGGCCACGCACGGCAACCATTGATGAAGTGACCAGCACGGCGCAGATGGCAATTTGGGCGACGAGCAATACGTCTCGCACGATGATTCGGCGTCCGAACGCGCCGGTCGATCCCGCTTTGACGATCTGGTACGGATTGGCGCGGAGAATCTGGCGCACGGGAACAATTCCGAATAGAACTCCGCTGACCAACGCCAAGACCAAAGCTACCAGATAGACGTTGGCATCCGGACTTACCGGCACATGGAGGGGGTATCGGGGAAATGGCTGCCACACGCTCAACCGGCGCAAAAGCAGAATGCTCGCCACCAGTCCCGGCGACGCCTCCTGCGAGCGCAAGCAGCACGGATTCAGTGAACAGCTGGCGCAAAATGCGATTGCGGCTCGAACCAAGAGCCAGGCGCAAGGCTACTTCGCGAGAACAGTCGGCGGCCCGCGCCGCAAACAGGCTGCCCAGGTTAGCACAGGCCGCCAACAAGATCAAACCCGAAAGAAGCATCAACCCGGTGAGAAAGGCGCGCGTTGGCCCGTTCAAATAGTCGCCATGAAGGCCAGGCCGCGCCAGCGTATAAGGGTCATTACTCTCGTCTTTTGGATAGCTTTGTTTTCAGATACGAATCCACGGAGTTCAGATCGGCAGCGGCCTGCGCGGGAGTGACTCCAGGCTTCAGACGTCCCACCATCTCAAACATCCAACGGGTCCTGCGCGTGTCCAGCATCGTCTTGTCGCCGGATAACTGCTCATGGTTCACGAGGGGCACGAAGATATCCGGAGCGAAAAACAAGACGGTTCCCTCGAAACCCGGCGGGGCCACGCCCAGGATGGTGAATGGATGCCTGTTGAGTTGCACGACGCGGCCCACCACGAAACGATCGTCCTGAAAATGGGTGTGCCAATAGGCGTAGGTGAGCACCACAAACGGCGCGCTGTTGGGGCCATGCTCATCGGAATCGTGGAAGAATCGCCCAAGGTACGGCTGCATGCGCAAAACGTCGAAGTAGTTTCCGCTGGTTTCGTATTCCCAGGCATTGGATGGTTCTTTGCCCGTATCCAGCCCCGACTGTGAGATGGCAAAAACAGCCATATCGTCGAAGCTGCGATTGCGCCGGCGAAGATCGAGATAATCGGGATAGGAGTGAGACGCGACGCTGCTGCCATGTTGGATTAGGAAAAGGCTCTCCGCCTGGGGCACATTCAGCGGGCGCAGAATGAGCGCGTTCAATACCCCGAAGACCACGGCGTTGGCGCCGATAGCCAGCGTCAGTGTCAAAACGGCAGTGATGGTGAAGCCGGGAGACTTGCGCAGTTGGCGCAGGATGAATCTCACATCGGCCCAGATGGATTCCAAAGTCGGCCACTGCCACACCTCGCGGCTGCGCTCTTCCAGCACTGTGCGGTTCCCAAAGACCACGCGCGCCATCCGCTGCGCTTCCTCCGCGCTGGCGCCTTCGCTCATCAACTGCTCCGCGCGCTCTTCAATGTGCAGGCGGATTTCCTCGTTGAGATCGTCATACTTGTGGCTGCGATGGAAGATGTTCGGGACCCAGTTCATGGAGACCTCCGATCAGCTGGCTGGTTAGTTGGTGGCGGCCTTGCCTGGATTCAGGACCAACGCAATGCCTTCAAACATGCGCTCGAAACTGGAAATCTGCTCCTCCAGGCGCTTGAGGCCCGACGCTGTGATCTGGTAGGTTCTGACGCGGCGATTGGTGGAAGAAAGACCCCACTCGGCCTTCACCAGCTTTTCTTTAAGGAGGCGCTGGAGCGCCGGATAGAGCGAACCCTCTTCCACCTGAAGCAGGTTGTTAGACCGCTGCTGGATGTGCTGGACCAAGGCATATCCATGGGCCGGTTGGCGGCGAAGCGACTCGAGGATCATCATTTCGAGTGCGCCGGGGAACAAGTCGCGCGTGGCAGTTTCTGGCATAGGCTTGTTTGTTACAGGCATAGAGTAAACTAGTGTTGAAATCGTTGTCAAGACGGGATTCAATGGGTGCCGTCCGGAACGGGCTCATGCTCTGGACGGCCCCGGTCCCAACCGGGGTAGTCGGCGAACCTACCCGGAGCGACGCCGCAGGATCTCCCGCTCCCAAGCCACCCCGCTGCGCAAAGGTAACCACCCGGCCTCGGCTGAACCCACTAACACCGCTGAAGTCCTGCATCCCGGTACGTCGTCCCAGTGCGAATTTAGAGCGACCCCCTGTACCTTTGATTTCACCTACAAGCGGTGTTAAGCAGTAGGGACTCGGCCGCCGGTCGGGAGCGCCAACGCCCCCCAGCGCCAATCGAGCACCAGGGGAGGACCTGCGCCCTGATGCGGTGGTCCGTGGCGAAAATCCAGTAGGAAGTTCGCGCCCGGCAACGGAGCGCCAGTACAGGGATTGATGTTCGACACGGCGGGTCGAGATCACAACAGAGGAGGTTCTGATTTGACCAACCACTTTCAGTATTTTTTGGGGATCGATTGGGGTTCGGAGCGGCACCGCGTGTGTCTGATGAACCGCGAGGGCCGCACGGTGGCGGAACGATGGATCGAACACAGCGGCCAGAGCCTGGCGGAGCTGGTTGCCTGGCTTCTACAACAGACATCGGATTCTGCTTCGGCCCTGGCCGGAGCGATCGAGAGCCCGCGCGGGGCGGTCGTGGAAACATTGCTGGAACACGGATTTGCCGTGTTTTCCATCAACCCCAAGCAACTGGACCGGTTCCGCGACCGCTATTCGCCGGCCGGAGCCAAGGACGACCGTCGCGATGCTTTCGTGCTGGCCGATGCGCTGCGCACCGACATGCACTGCTTGCACCTGGTCAAGCTCGATGAGCCGGTGATGATCCGGCTTCGCGAACTGTCCCGGCTGGACGATGAGCTGGCCCAGGAGCAGAATCGCGCCGTCCACCGCCTGCGCGAACAGTTCCATCGCTTCTTTCCGCAACTGCTCCAGCTATGCCAGTCCGCCGATGAACCCTGGCTGTGGGATCTGTTGGAATCGGCTCCCTGGCCAGCCCGCGCCGCCCGGCTCACCGAAGCCAGGATCGCCCGGCTGCTCCAGCAGCATCGCATCCGCCGCATCACGGCTGCCGAGGTGAGCGCGGTGCTGAAAACCAAACCCCTCACCCTGGCCCCCGGCGCCGCCGAAGCCGCCATCGAACATGCCTTGCTTCTGCTGCCAAGGCTGCGCCTGCTGCTTCAGCAACGCACCGATCTGGCCAGGCGAATCGGCGCCCTGCTGGAGGAATTGGCCACCCCAGCCGAAGGGCAACAAGAGCATCGTGACGCCGCCATCCTTCTCTCCTTGCCGGGACTGGGAAGAAAAGTCGCCGCCACGATGCTCAGCGAGGCCTCGCAAGCCATCGCGGAAAGAGATTACCACGCCCTGCGTTGTTATAGCGGCACCGCACCCATTACAAAGCAGAGCGGCAAAAAGAAAATCGTGATCATGCGCCGCAGCGCCAATGAGCGGTTGCGCAATGCCCTCTACCACTGGGCAAGAACCAGTGTCGTCTGGCATCCGGCAAGCAAGATTGCCTATGCGCAACTCCGGGCTCGCGGCCACTCCCACGGCAGAGCCTTGCGCAGCATGGCGGATCGGTGGCTCAAAGTACTCACCTCCATGCTCTCAAACAGAACTCTGTTCGATCCCCAACGAAGCCCCGCTTGATGCTGCGGCTCCTCGGCCCCCCGACCGGAGGCCGGGTCCCTACTGCCTAACACTTGACAAAGGGTAGGAAGTCCTCCCCCCTCCGGGCAGAGAGCATGCAATTCTGTGCATTTTTGTGGCTTAACTCGATGATTCCATAAGACATCGCCGTTTTATTCTTCGCGCGGATCCGCGCTTTTCGCCCCGCTCCTTCAGTTCCGGATGTCGGCCATCAGCGACTCGACTTCGGCCTTCTGCTCCGCATTGAGCCCAAGCAGCGGCGCGCGGGGACGGCCTCCGTATAAACCATTGAAATCACAGGCGTACTTGATGCCGGCGATGCCAAAATCGCCGGCAACTCGCTTGCCGGCCGCAGCGATACGCTGCTGCTTCTCTTGCGCTAGCTTCAGGTCGTGGTCCTTCCAGGCCAGGTAGACTTCCTGGCATGCCTGGGGTGCGCAGGCGGCAAAGGCGAGAATGGCGCCGGAAGCCCCGGCCTCGAGCGAGTCAAACAACGTACCGGGTGATCCGGAGATGACCTGGAAACCGACGTCTCGGGTGCGGGTTTTGAGAGGCGGCGCGGGCGGGGCGGCGGCAACGACGACTCCCCCGTTCAGATCGGAAGCAGGAACAAAGCCGCCGGGCGCTTCCGGTTTGGCCATGAGCATGCGTCTGGTTACCGCCTCAAAGATGGGCGTGACGGTAACGGTGCGCTTTGGGAGAGCGCGAGTGGCGGCGACAAGGTCGCGGATCCGGCTCACTTCTCCGCTCGAGTCCTTGATGCCGATGATGTTGGGGTGAAGCGCGAGCTCGGCAACAACCTCAATGGGAAACGCGTAAGGCACGAACTTCGGGATGTGATAGAGGAGGACCGGCAGCGGCGAGCGGTCGGCTACGCTGCGGAAATAATGCAGGACGGCGGCGGTGGACATTGCGGGCGCGTAGTAGGTGGGGGTGCGGACAAGAACCGCGTCGAACTGCGCCTCGGCGGCAGATTCGGCTAGCTCCACGGTGGCGCGGACGCTTTCCCGGCCCACGCCGGCGATGAGCACCTTTTCCTGCGCGGAGGACCGGGCGGCGATGCGCAGGACTTCGCGCGATTCGGCGTCAGTGAGCTCGACAGCTTCGCCGGTCGAGCCCATGATCACCATTCCCGCCAGTAAGCTCCGGGAGTAGCGAGCCATGTTGGCTTCGAGCTTGCGGTAATAGACCCGCTCGTCAGAGTAAAACGGCGTAGGGACGGCGGCGAAGATGCCCTCAATCAACATGGGCCTATTTTACCCGCGGCTTCGCAGATTTGAGCCGCAGCGGATGCTCCATTGTGGTTATTGTGGATTCAGGATGCGAAGTGTAGTTTATGGGGTAGATATCTGCGGCAATCGGGCAAGTACGCGTTCCCCAGGACGCCGGCGAAGGAGTTTTGATCCATGGCCAATACGATGATGGACGAAGTGGACGTTAGCAGCGAGAAGCTCTCCGGGCAGGTGGCGTCGTTCTTCATTCATGCGATCGTAGCGCTGGCGGTATGGGCAGCGCTCATGCTGGCTGGATACGTGCTGAACCCGGCCTCGGCATCGCAGCTTGTCATCCTGATTCTGTCGCTCGTGGTGCCTGGGATTGTGGGCTATTTCGTTGTCCGGGCGAAGCCGAACGAGATGGCGGGGCACATCTGGCTGCTGGGGCTGATCCTGATGCTCGTCATCGCCCTCTGGCTATTGGACATGCCGACGGGGCCGAACGCGTGCCTGGGCTGCACTGCGACGGAAAAGTTGACGCGATCGCTGTTCAGCATCCCCAGTCCGAGCGGGCTGATCGACGATAATGGGCCGCTGTTCGCCACGTGGCCGGCGGCGGCGCTGCTGGGATACTCGATAGCGGCGAAGCTGGCGCTGCGCAGCGTGAAGCCCGCGATTACGGAAGAATAGCCGGGAGAATTCGCGATCGACCGCGGGCCAGAGCGCTATTTCGGAGCCTCAGTGAAGCCGGGCAGAATCCTCATGCTGCTTCCGAACTTCCGATACTGCGAATAGTCAATATCGTTGAGCATGGTGCGGAATGGGCCGAGAACCTGAAGATTATCGCCCCACTCGTAAATAGCCAGGCGCGTGCGTCCACGCGTGATGGCCACGCTGCGGCGGGGGCAAATATAGGTGCGGTCTCCGATCTGCGTTCGAGCATAAAGAACCATCAAATCGGCGCGATCCAGCGGCAGCCGCACGAGATCCGCGTGCAAGGTCAGGCGCAAGATCTCGCCAGTGTCGGGGTTGACCATCAGCTCGCCGCGATAGCCGGTGGTCCAATCCAGGTTGGTTTGAGTCTGTTCAACGGGCAGCGCAGATTCCGAACCACTCATATCGGTGAGGCAGCAGAATGACAGGTGGTAGTGGGACTTCGCGGCCGGCACCATGAAGCGGAACACCGCGCGCAAGCCGTGGGCGGTTTGTTCCCAGCGGTTCCACTCGAGATCGCTGAGGGCAGCATCCGGAATAACGATGTTCAGGATGGCCCCGAATGTGCCCTGGGCATCCAGCGCGCCTACTTCTTTGTTTTTCCGGTGGTTGGCACGAGCGGCCTCATCCACGACTTCCATGCCGTTGCGATAGTGGACTGTTTCGCTGATTTCGCGCGAGGGATGCGAGGTCCCGTTGCCGGTGGATGTTTTCCAGGGAGGATCCTTCGGTTGATCTTCCTCGTAGTGAACGATGGATCGCCTGGCGAAGAAATCCGGCAGTGTGGGAATCGCACTGGTAAGGTAATTCACCGTTCGCGCCATCATCTCGCGCTGCTCATCCAGCGAAGGAGCAGGGCTTTGCAGGATTTCCATCGCGGGCGGCGGCAGGAACTCCGACTCGTCGGCGAGCGCCACGAGCGTCTGCAGTGTTTTTGGGCGATGGTGGAGGCCCGTTGCCCATTGGGCAAGCCGGAATGAGCTAAAGCGTTCCGTCAGTTGCAGGCTCGCGAGTTTTTTTGCCGCATCCGCGTCGTGCAAGCGCGAGAGCGCATCGAGCCTACTCTCCAGTTGTGCAACGGATATGGGCTCGAATGCTGGCTGCTGGTCGTAATACGAGGGCTCGTCGTAATAGCCGGTCGAGGTGGAAGCAGTCGCGCCCGGCTGCGCCACTTCGATCTTCAGCGAATGATATTCATCCACGCCGGCCGCGCGCGGTGGGTCGAAGGTGATGGTGTAAAACACGCCTGCGTATCCGGCAAAGCGCTCGATGGCTTTCTCGATTTTGGCATCCTGGGAAACCTGTCCACCGCTATTGACCGCGAGCACCTGCAGTGCCAGGTGTGCGGGCTGAAAATCTCGCGGACTTGCGCCGCCGGCGTAATGGCTATAATTGAACGGGAGCGTGCCCGCGATGTCCCATTGGTTGAGGACATACAGCGCGATGCGGGCCTCGCGCATGCGGGTGGAGAATTCCGTCACCCAGTCGTATGGTTCCTGCATAAACAGTCCCGCCCCGCATGCAGGCGCAGATGATCCCCATCCCGGCCCGATCCAGATCATCACTTTGCGACCGGGCAGCCGCCTCTGTTCGATCACGATTGCCCCCAGGACGTCAGGAGAACTCATGTTGCGCTCCACCACGGCTGCGCAGGAGGAGCCTTGGGGTGCGTCGGACACACTCCGTACGGCGCGGGGCTCCTGACCGCTTTCGATCTCCTTCACCAGGTCTGGTCCATTCATGGTCGGATGTTCCGATGCGTAGAGGCCCTTTTGAGAGAGCCGATAGATGGATGTTGGCTGTTCCAGATGGCCGTCGTTCTTGAGCAGGAATTCCTTAATGGCTCGCTCAGCGGCCGACAAGTGGGCGGGGTCGATGTGGAGCTGATCGAGGACAAAGACCAACCGTTCCGACGGATCAGGAAACGACTTGATGTTATCGAATGCAGCGAAGTTGACGGGCTGTTGTGCCTGGTTGTTATCCAGCAGAGTAAAGTCCTGTTCCGCGAGGCCGGTGACGGGGGCTCCGGTTTTACCGGTGACCACAACGTCGAGCTTGATGATTCCCTGGCGGGCATCGAAGGTAGCTCTTGGCGGGAATTGAGGAATAGCAAACTGCGGTTGGCCCAATTGCGCGATTGCGCAAACTGGGATGTATACCAATACTGAGACGCAGAGCCTATAGAGCGCGCCCATTCTATTGCCTCTGGGATTCGCCCGGAGTATACAACTGCGACGAGATGATTTCCTTTTGATGATTTGCTTCGCGGCTGGCGGCGGCGCTCCGGGGGTGCTCGCTTGGGGCGAAGCTGGCGCTGCGACGGGTACGGGCCGCGATAGAAGAGTGAGGTTGATGCAGCCCCTCAGGGGCTAGAGCCCGGTCTATGGTTGGCTGCCTTGATGTACGAGCTGAAGGCCGTGCACTTCGCTAAAGTCCATACCCTTTGCTAAAGCCATACGCCTTGCTAATGCCCGTGCCCTTCGCTAAAGCCTGCGACATTCAGCCGAGGGAGGCCTCACGCTTCGCTGTTGGCTGCAACACAGAGGCTATGGCGGTTATGGCGCAGATAAGACCGGGAATCTCACCATCCTCCGGTATAGTGGATTCGTATTAATTCCCCGCCCGCTAGAAAGGCACTTCGGAATGTTCGCTCGCTTCCGTCCATTTCTTTTGTGGCTTATATCGATCGTCGCGATAGCCTGCTCAATTTCCATGCAGGCCCATGCGCAGCAGAAGCCCGCTGGCGCGAGCCCGGCGCAACACGCCACCGTGCGCATTGTTCTAGGGCAGTCGGCGGTCCCGCTCTACGGACCATGGAAGTTCACGGTGGGCGACTCGCCGGTGGATCCGGTGACCCGCCAGCCCATCTGGGCGAATCCGGCCTTCGATGACTCCAAATGGGAGACTGTGGACCTGACGCCCGCAACAGGCGCTCTGAATCCTATCAACGGCATGCCCGGCAACGTTCCCGGCTGGACGGCGCGGGGCCATGCCGGCTACTGGGGCTACGCCTGGTACCGAATCCATGTTCGTATTGAGTCGGCGCCCGGGGTCGACCTTGCCCTTGCCGGCCCGGGCCAGGTGGACGACGCCTACCAGCTTTTCGACGACGGAACTTACGTTGGCTCATTCGGCAATTTCTATTCGTCCAGGCCCAGCATCAACTACGCACAGCCCACGATGTTTCCGCTTTCCCGGGGCGCAGGCACATCCGACGGCGCCACCATGCGAGTGATTGCGTTCCGGGTGTGGATGCAGCCGCAGACCTTGACCGAGGCCGCCGATGTTGGCGGGTTTGAGACCGCCCCAACCGTCGGCGAAAGTACGGCCATCGCCGCCATTCAGCAGGTGCAGTTCGACGAACTCGTCCGCGCCTACTTTTGGCAACCCATCGAGGCTGCGGTCTTCGGACTCCTTGGCCTGGTTGCTTTCAGCCTGGTCCTCTTCGACCGCTCCGATCGCGTCTACCTTTGGATCGGCTGCCTACTGCTGATGATCGCCCTCGACGCCTTGTCTGGAACATTCGCCGTGTGGTCAACCTCGGTCAGCGCCTTTTATGACAGTATTTCTCATGATGTGGTTCTCTTCTCACTGGAATATGCCGGCTGGGTGATGGTATGGCGCGCGTGGTTCCGGCAACAAAGCCCGCGCTGGATTCCCTGGGCGCTCATTCCGCTGGTCGCACTGCTGATGCTCTCCCACGCTTTAAGTCAGAACCTGTTCTTCACAGTGGTCTCCGCTCAAATGGCCGCTGCAGCGGCAGCGGTCTCTCTTACGATCCGCCTCATCCTCTCCGCTTTCCTACTCTACGTAGTGGTGAAAGGCATTCGCGAGCAGGGGCTTGAAGGCTGGCTGGTGCTGCCCGCCGTGATACTGACGGCCGCGGCTGAGTTCACCCGCGAACTGCAGTCCATTGGCCTGCGAACAGTTTGGTTCCCGTTTCATGTGCAGATCACCCTCCCTGTTGCGTCCCGGCTCCTCCTGGTCCTTGTGCTGGCCATTCTTCTGCTGCGCCGCCTGATCCTCTCCATTCGACGCCAGCGCTTGATGGCGCTCGACGTCAAGCAGGCACAGGAAGTGCAGCGCGTTATTTTGCCCGAGTCGCGCACCTCGATTCCAGGCCTGCTGATCGAAAGCGAGTACCGCCCCGCGCGCCAGGTAGGCGGCGATTTCTTTCAGATCATCCCTCACCCCACCGATGGCAGCCTGCTGGTGGTTGTCGGGGACGTGGCGGGCAAGGGGCTGCAGGCAGGAATGCTGGTGGCCCTTCTGGTTGGGGCGATACGCAGTACCGGGGAAACAACCTCCGATCCCCTCGCGCTGCTGCAAGCCCTTAACCGACGCCTGCTCGGCCGCAATGAAGCTCATGCCACTTGCATGGCGCTGCGAATCTCCCCGGACGGCGGGGTCATCCTGGCCAATGCAGGCCATGTTCCTCCCTTTTTGAATGGCGAGCCGCTGTCCGTCGATGGCGCGCTCCCTCTCGGCGTTAGCGATAG
>CAWBIG010000202.1:0-74593 GCA_963788435.1 uncultured Acidobacteriota bacterium
CCAGGCCAGGCCGGCGATGTCGAGGTGAATCCAGGGCGTGTCCTCGGCGAAAACTTTCAGGAACTCGGCTGCGGTGATGGCGCTGCCGTAGCGGCCGCCGGTGTTCTTGATGTCGCCGATGTCGCTCTTGATCATGTCGGCGTACTCGTCGCCCAAGGGCATGCGCCAGAACTTTTCGCCGCAGACGGCCAGTGCCGCCTGGAACTTCGCATAGGTGTCATCGTCGTTGGAGAAGGCGCCGGCGTTGATCATGCCCAGCGCCACGCCGATGGCGCCGGTGAGGGTGGCGGCGTCGATCAGGTGGGTGGCGCCGAGCTGGCGGGCGTAGGTGAGGCCGTCGGCCAGCACCAGGCGGCCCTCGGCGTCGGTGTTGATGATTTCGATGGTCTTGCCGGGCTTGTCCGGGGCAATGGGCATGGCGGTCTGCACGTCGCCGGGCTTTTGCGCCTTGCCGTCGGGCATGTTTTCAGTGGCGCAGACAATGGCGATGACGCGCACCCTGGGCTTGAGCAGGGCGATGGCGCGCATGGCGCCGATCATGGCCGCGCCGCCGGCCATGTCGTACTTCATCTTTTCCATGTTGTCAGAGGGCTTGATGGAGATGCCGCCGGTATCGAAGGTGACGCCCTTGCCCACGAGGCCGAGGATGGGGCCTTCGGTGACGCCCTCGGGCTACGTAGCGGAGCACGATGAGCGCGGGCGGCTCCGCCGAACCCTGGGCGACGCTCCAGAACGCGCCCATCTTCAGCTCGTGGAGCTTTTCGGTGGAATGGACTTCGCAATGGAGGCCGACTTCCTTTGCCATGGCGGCGGCGCGGCGGCCAAACTCAGTGGGCGTGAGCTTGTTGCCGGGCTCGTTGACCAGGGTGCGAGTGAAGTTCTGGCTCATGCCGACGATCCAGCCCTCGCGGAAGTCGTCCTCGACTTTGGCGTTGTTGTTGGTTTGAGGCGCGGCGACGGTGAATGCCTGCACGCTCAGGTCCTTACGGTCACTGCGGTAGGTATCGGGATCGAAGTCGCCGATGAAGGCGCCTTCGACGGCGGCGCGGGCGCAGGCGGGGGGAGGAAGGGCTTCAGGCGCACCGGCGGGGATGGCGAAGACGAGCTCGCGGATGCCGCGCGGCTTGGTGAAGCGGATAGCAGCGCCGGCGGCATTGCGAACGGAGTGGACAGTCGCCTTGGACGGCTTGCCCAGACCGATGATGAGGAGGCGCGCGGCCTTGAGACCGGCGGGCGCGTGGATGAGGAGGGTTTCATTGGCGGCGGCCTTAAATTCGCCGCCTGCGAGGATGGCTACAGCGGCGGATCTTACGGCGGCGTCGGAGGTCAGCAGCTCAGGCTGAGGCTTGGCGTCGGGGCTCTTGGAGGTTTGCGTATCCACGGCGGTGACCGCCAGAAGGGGAGTCTCAACGGAGGCGAGAGGGACGAAAGTGAGATCAGCGCGCATAGAACCAATTATCAAGCAGGGAGGAGGGGGCGCCCGGCATCAACCCTTGGAGCGGGAGCGATGCTTGCTTGCGTTTACGGCGGCGCGGGCTTCGCGGTCGGCTTCGCGGCGGCGCTCGGTCTCGCGCCTGTCCCAGTCCTGTTTGCCCTTGGCGAGGGCGAGCTCGCATTTGACCTTGCCGTTTTTGAAATAGAGGCGGGTGGGGATGAGCGTGTGGCCTTTAACCTGCGTCTTAGACAGTAGCTTGCGAACCTCCTCGCGGTGCATGAGGAGCTTGCGGGTGCGGGTTTCGTCGTGATTGGCAATATTTCCGTGAGAATACGGCCCGATGTGTACATTCAGGAGAAAGGCTTCGCCGTCCTTGATGAGGCCGTAGGCGTCCTTGAGGTTCGCATTGCCCTGGCGAATCGATTTTACTTCAGTGCCGCGGAGGGCAATACCGGCCTCGAAGCGCTCAAGGAGGAAGTAATCGTGACTGGCGCGGCGGTTCTGTGCGGCATCGCGCTCGCCGGAGGCGACGGGATCGCGCGGGCGGGTGGTTTTGGGTGCGGCGGTTTTGCCGGCCGGCTGGATGGTATGGCTGGACTGGCGGGGCATAGGGAAACGTCCTTGAATCTTCATGCTAGCACCGCGACAAGGAACGGGCTGCAGGTAGTGGAGCTTTGCTAAAATGGGGCAGCGCAGTTGGTTTTTTTCGACAATCTCAGTGATAGGGCGGTTGGAAGAGGCATTGCGAAGGGCGGCGATTCGTGGGTAAGTGTAAGTCCGCCAATGCGGCTTCAGTCCTCTGCATTCCAGGAAAACGCATTAGTCCGGGAATCAATGGCGTCGCAGGCGCGGGGAACGGCCACAGCGCTCGAGGGAATGGGGCGGGTGGTGGAGTCGCTGGCCGGACGCAAGGGAGTTCGATGAATCGCGCAGGTTTCGCGGCTGCCACGGGCAGAGCCCTACTTCTTTTGTCGCTCATTTTGGTTGTGACCGGGCCGCTGGCAATGCGGCTCGAGGCGCAATACGACTCGATGGGCATGCCGGCCGCGCGCACCAAGGGCGGCGACTCCGCGAAGAGGCTCTACAAGGAAGGGCAAGGGGCGGAGCAGCGCGGAGACTTTGACGCTGCGTTTTCCGACTACCAGAAGGCGGACCAGAAGGATCACAAGGACATCCGCTACCGGACTTCGATGGACCGGGTCCGAGTGAATGCGGCAGGGCAACACCTGAGCAAAGGGAAGCAACTGGAGAAATCGGGTGACTACCAGGGGGCGCTGACGGAATACTTGCGCGCGCAGGAGATTGACCCCACAGACGAGGCGGCCGGGCAGGCGATCAACGCGCTGCGGAACCAGGAGAATTCGGCGACTCCAGGGGTTCCGGCCTCGACGCAGGCGGAGGCCAGCGAGGAAGAGGAACTGAGCACGCTGGGCTCTCCGGTGGAGTTGAGGCCGGTCTCGAACGAGCCGCTGACGATGCACTACACGCAAGACTCGAAGGTTGTGTACGAGGCTATCGGCAAAGCGGCAGGGATCAACGTGCTGTTCGATCCGGATTACGTATCCAAGCGGATCACGGTGGACCTGAACAACACCACGCTGCTGGATGCGCTGAGGATCGTGGGGGTGGTCTCCAACACGTTCTGGCGGGCGATTACGCCAGAACACGATTTTCGTGGCCCAGAACTCGCGATCGAAGCGCAACGAACTGGATGAGGAGGCGGTGCAGACGTTCTACCTGGCCAATGCGTGGCAACAGAACGACCTGAACGACATCCAGACGGCGCTGCGCAACGTGCTGATGCAGATCAAGGTGTACGGACTGGCGAGCCAGAATGCGCTGGTGGTGCGGGGCACGCCGGACGAGCTGCTGCTGGCGCAGAAGATCATCAACGACCTGGACAAGGCGCGGCCGGAAGTGGTGGTGGACATAGCGGTGCTGGAAGTGAGCAAGAACTGGGAGCGGACGATCGGGCTGCAGTGGCCGTCGAGTGTGGGGGTGCAGTTGCAGTCGCCGACGGCCAGCTCGTCGTCGACGACAACTTGCCCGACGGGGAGCACGACATGTACGCCGACGACCGGAACGTCGACCACCAGTCCGACGCTTTATAACCTGGCGCACCTGAACTCGAACGATTTTGCGGTGACGGTGGGCGCGGCGACGGCGAACCTGCTGCTGAACGGACTCCAATACGCGCATTCTGCAGAATCCGCGGCTGCGGGCGACGGACATGCAGAAGGCGACGCTGAAAATCGGCGAGCGCATTCCTTACGCCACGGGCTCATTCCAATCGGGACTGGGAGTGTCGGCGGGTGCATACCCGGCCGCGGAAACGCAGTTCCAGTACCAGGACATCGGCGTGAACATCGAGCTGACGCCGACGGTGCACTTTGACAACGACGTGACGCTGAAGTTGAAGGTCGAGGTTACGTCGCAGGCGGGATCGACCAACATCGAAGGAGTAAGCGAGCCGATTATTGCGCAGAAGAGCAATGAAGAGACGGTGCGTCTGCGCGAGGGCGAAGTGAACATTCTGTCAGGCATCCTGGACCAGCAGGACCAGGTGAGCTGGAGCGGGATACCGGGGTTGAGCTCGATTCCGATTTTGAAGTATCTGTTTGGGTCAAAGGATCACACCATCACGAACGACGAAGTGGTGTTTCTGATTACGCCGCACGTTGTGCGCGGGGCGGACATCTCGGCGTCGAATCTGCGGGCGGTGGACACGGGCCCGGGGCAGAACGTGGAGCTGCGGCGGATTGCGGAGACAGGCCCGGGAGCGAATATGCCGCCGCAGGTGCAGCCGGTGGATACGCAGCGGATTGCGCCGCACATGCCGACGGCACAGGCACAACAGGAAGCGACGGTTCCGGGAACGAGCCCGTCTGCGGCTGGGCCCGCGGCGCTGGCGCAACTGCAGGCTTCGTCTGAAGGTTCGACGACGCCCGTGCCCCAGCCGAACCTGAACACGAAGAACCCGGTGACGCCGCCCGCAGCGGAGGCTCCGCCGCCGGTGCAGGCTCCGGCGCAACCGGCACCGCCAGGGCAGGGTGTGAAGCTGATGATGGACTCGCCGGGCGCGGTGGCCAGCGGGGCCACGTTCGAGGTGCCGGTGGTGATCAGCAATGCAACGGACATATCCAGCGTGCCGTTGCAGATCACGTACGATCCGGCCAAGCTGTCGCTGGTAAACGTGGGAGCGGGCGACTTCCTGACGCGGGATGGACAGGCGGCGGCTCTGGTGCATCGCGACGATGGGCCAGGCACGATCACGATCAATGCGTCGCGGCCGCCGGGGACGGCGGGCGTGAGCGGCGCGGGAGTGGTGTGCATGATTGCGTTCCAGGCTAAGACGCCGGGACAGAGCACGATTTCAATCAGCAAGCCGGGGGCCATATCGAGCAAGCAAACGCCGGTTCCGGCAGAGGGTTCTGCGATTACCGTCAACGTGAAATAAGCAGGGAAATGAAGCCGCTGAGAATCACAAACCGGAAAGCGGGCGAGCAGGGGCTCACGCTGGTGGAACTGATCATCACGGTGGCCATACTGGCGATCCTGGCGTCTGCCGCCGCGCCGATCGCGCGTTTCCAGGTGAAGCGCCAACAGGAACGCGAATTGCGCTACGACCTGTGGATGATGCGGGACGCGATCGATAAGTACAAGGACGCGGCAGACAAAGGCGCTATCCAGACCAAGGTGGACAGCCAGAACTATCCTCCGGACCTGGAGACGCTGGTAAAGGGAGTGGACATCCAGGGCAAGAAAGTGCGGTTTCTGCGCAATATTCCCAGGGACCCGATGACCGGCAACACGGAGTGGGGTATGCGCTCCATGCAGGACGATCCGGACTCGGACTCCTACGGCGGGCAGAGCGTCTTCGACGTGTATTCCAAGTCGCAGGGGACGGCGCTGGACGGGACGAAGTATTCGACGTGGTGAAGAAGACAGGGAACAGGGAAAAGGGAAAAAGGAACAAAGCACCGATTGCCGGTCAGGTATAACGAATTTGCAGCGACGACGCCAATCCGGATTCACGCTCATCGAGCTGATGATCGTGATGGCCATCATCAGCATTCTTGCTGTGATCGCGATTCCCAGCTACCTGGGCGCGGTGCGCCAGGCGCGCGAAGCGGTGCTGAAGGAAGACCTGCACGTGATGCGCAGCGCCATCGATTCCTACACAGCGGACAAGCAGAAGGCGCCGCAGTCGCTGGATGACCTGGTGCAGGAGGGTTATCTGCGGGAGATTCCCGAGGATCCCATGACCCACTCGACCACCTCATGGGTGACAGATACGAGCGACGCACTGAGTTCGCTGGACCAGACCGACTCCGGCATCGGCAATGTGCATTCTGGGTCGGACGAACAGGGTTCGGATGGGCGGGCGTATTCGGAATGGTAGGTCTGCGCCGGCGCAGATGATGGGTGTTGCGCAGGATGAGGTATTGTGGGATCAACGATGAATCCCACGGATTCCCTTGCTGAAGTGCGTACCGAGATGGAGCTGGTGTACCGGCTCTATATAGGATTGGCGGGCGAGCTTGATTCCGAGACGGGATTGGGTGGCAAGCTGGTTTGGGCAGGCGAACTGGATGCCGAGGGCTGCCGGCTGGTGAGGGCGGCAAATATTGCCGGCGCCGCTTCATTGAGCGCGACGGCGGATGCAGCGGCGCAGCGGATGGCCATTCGCGCGGGCGTGATCGATTTCCTGGTTATGTCGCTGAGCGAAGCCCTTCGCATTCTAAAAAACGAGATTCGCAAAAGGAATGCGGTGGCCGTGGGAGTGGCTGCGGCGCCGGAGCGCATCGAAGCGGAGATGCGGGAGCGCGGTGTTGCGCCGGACCTGATGCGGACGAGGGCGCAGGAGGGCGCGGCCGCATACTTTTTTGAGCACGGCGCTCGTGTGATTGGGCCGGAGCGGGTTGCGGATGGTTGCGAGTTTTGTGTTTTTGAGGATGCGCCGGCGGAATTTGAGGCGCGGGCGCTGGCTTTGATTCCGGAAACCGACTTTGCGCTGCGCCGGTGGGTTCGGGTGTCGCCGCGGTATCTTGGTCCGCAGGCGCGGCGCATGCGGGCGATGCCGTGCGATCGGGAGATGGCGGCTAAATTGACTGCGATTCGATCTGAGCCCAGAGTTCCTTGATGCCGGCGGCGGTTTTTGCGGAGACGGGCAGGAGGGTGTCGATCGCCAGCCCATTGCGGAGAGCGGCCAGGTTGCGGGTGCGCTCATTTCCACTGAGGCGGTCGATCTTGGTAGCCACGACGACGAATTCGCGATCGACGCCGCGCAGCCAGTCGAGGAGTTGCGCGTCGCGAGGCTGGGGCGGCACATTGGAATCAACGAGGCACACGCAAAGTTTCAGCGTGGCGCGATCCGCCATGTAGGGGTCAATGAACTTTGGCCATTCGGCGGAGATGGATTTTGAGATCTTCGAGTAGCCGTAACCGGGCAGGTCAGCGAAGCGCAGCTTCTCCCTGTTGCGCTCGTCGCAGAGCGCGAAAAAGTTGATGGCGCGGGTGCGTCCGGGCGTGGAGGAAACTTTGGCTGCCTTTTCCCCCACGAGCGCATTCAGAAGGCTTGATTTACCCACGTTGGAGCGGCCGAGGAAGGCGATCTCGGGGACAATGGGGGCAGGGAACTGCGCGGCGGACAAGGCCGAAAGTAGGAACTGTGCGGTATAGCGCATAAGATTCAAACGGAGGGCGGAACGCCAAGCAGGCGTCCAGGCAAAGCCATGTTCCTTCAAGGATACAGGAAGGGTGCTTGGAGGCTCCTGGCGCCTGGAAACGAAGTGACAGTTCAACCAGGTCTTCTGTATAGTTGGCCGATCACCTTTTCAATCATTTTGCTGACGAGGTTCGATTATGCCAGGCGTTCAAGAGCGTGTTGATGCGGTTCTTGCCACCACCCAGAACTTGTTTACCGTTCTCAGGGATATGTTTCTCGCGTTGCTGCTTATCGTCCTGCTCGGTTTTCCGGCGCAGCTGAATTCGATCCTGAGCAAGGCGGGAATCACCCAGGTGAATGGGGGCGTGTTCACATGGCAGCAGGCAACGCAGGCGGCTGCTCAGGGCACGGCCGCGGCCCAGGCAGACTCATCGGCCTCCGATACGCTCGAAGATGTTGAATCGACCCTCGACGACATTGCCAGCAACAGCTCCGATCCCAATATCAAAAAGATGGCCACGGATGCCGCGAACCAGGCGGCCACCACCCGCTCATCTCTCGAGACCGCTAACAGCTCCCTGGCCCAATCGGTGGTTACCTTGCAAGCCGCCCCAGGCGCCGCCTCCGCGGCCAAGGCATCGCCCACTTCAGGCTGGGTCCTTCTTGGCAACGCAGACTCCACTCACCAACAATGGACAAAATCGACGAAGCCGAAGATTGCCGGATCGCCTGGTGTGACCGTCGGCCAGGCCATTACCTTTAACGACAGTGTATTTTTGCGCGGAGACAAGGCTCCGAATCAGACTTTCAACCAGGCCCCAATTCTGGGAGCTGTCCGCAGCGGCAGCTCAGCCGTGGTCACCGATGTTGAGTATGTCACCAACAAAAAAGGAAACGTCCGTGTTTGGGTGAAAGTCAATATGAAGAGCAATCCGTAAGAGCGGTCCGCTTTCTTGAGGCTTACTGCCGCGCCGGAACGTTCGCCGCCAACCGTCCCAGCATTTCCGGGAGGCGCTCATGGCCGCTTTCGCTGCCGAGTGGTTATGATTGTCGGGGAAGGAGACCGGCCAAGTGTTCACTCCGCAGCCTGTCGGATTCATTCGCAGTGGCTATCAGGATGCTTCGTCCATCCCCAAAGGGCTGGGCGTGAAGCACGATGCCGAGGGCGTGCTGGAAGTGCTTCCGGAATTTGCGGAGGGCCTGAAGGACGTGGAGGGATTCTCGCACCTGTTTGTGATTTGGGTGTTTGACCGGTCGGAGGGATTTGACCTGGTGGGCCGGGGACCGGCGGATAGCCGGCCGCACGGCGTGTTTGCTACGCGATCGCCACGGCGGCCAAATCCGATCGGGCTGACGGTGGTGGAATTGCTCCGGTGCGAAGGAAACAAGCTTTATGTGCGCGGAGTGGATATGCTGGACGGCACGCCGATCCTGGATATCAAGCCGTACATGAGCAGCATTCAGGCGGATAAAATACGGCGCGGATGGCTGGCCGAGGCGGAGGCCGCTGCACGAGGCAGGTCAAAGGCGGGCGGTAACTCTCCGCGTACATGACACGGTTTCAGTTTCTGCTCCTCATTCTGAGGAGCGGTCTGATACGATTACAATCCAATTCACGGCTCGACCGCAGTACTTCCGTGGCATCCGCATGGTATGGGCAGTCAGGTCGCGTCGTGATCCTGAGCCATGTTGTCGCCAAGCCAGGATTCATGGAGCGCACACTCGGAGGAGATCATGATCGGCACAAACACCATCGTCGATATCTCGCATCTTCAGGGCTTCCCCGACTTTAGCCGCGTCAGCGCGGCCGGAGTCAGCGGCGTGTTCCACAAGGCCACCGAGGGAGTTACCTATGCAGATCCGAATTTCGCTCACAATCGCGCAGCCATTTACGCTGCCGGGCTTCAATTCGGCGCGTATCACTTTGGCCGGCCGGATGACGGCGTGCAGCAGGCCCAGTTCTTCTTGCAAACGGTGAAACCACGGCAGGGCGATCTCCTCGTTCTGGATTTTGAGCAACCGCCCAATGCAGCTCCGCCGATGACCGCGGACCAGGCGCGCGCCTTTGTGCAAGCCGTGCACTCAGCCACCGGCGTGTGGCCTGGGCTCTATGGTTCGCCAAGCTTCCTCACGGCGAATCTTGGCGCCGCGCCTGACCCGGTGTTGAGCAATTGCTGGCTGTGGCTGGCCCAGTATGACGCCGTCATCGCCTCGCCTACGCTTCCTGGGCCGTGGCCGGCATGGACACTTTGGCAATACACCGATGGTTTGCACGGCTCACAGCCATGGTCTGTGGATGGCATCGGCGCGAATTGCGATCGCGATACCTTCAACGGCAGCCCGGATCAACTAGCGGCCTTTTGGCAGAGCAATGCCATTGCCGCGCCCGCCACACCATAAGCAAAAAGGCGCTCCGTCTCACTGGCGAATCGCCTTTTTCTGCATCGTGAGTTTATTGCCGCGCCACTTGGCCGCCGACCGCCTCGGTGCTTGAGGGCGGAGGCACCGGCACCGAAGATATCGCTTCAGCCTCTTCTTCCTTCGGCTTGGGCAATGGGCCTTCGAGAGCCAGCGCCAGCACTTCGTCCATCGAATCCACAAAGTGCAGCTTCATGGCGTTCTTGATGTTGTCGGGAAGCTCCTGCAGGTCCTTCTCGTTGCCGCGCGGCAGGATGGTCTCAAAGATGCCTGCGCGCAGGGCCGCAAGCAGTTTTTCCTTCAATCCGCCGATGGGCAGAACCTTGCCGCGGAGGGTGATTTCGCCGGTCATGGCGATGTCGCGGCGCACCGGAATGCGGGCGAGAGCGCTGGCCAGCGCGGTGGCCATGGTGATGCCGGCGCTGGGGCCGTCCTTGGGAATTGCGCCCTCAGGCACATGCAGATGCAGGTCCACGTTGCGGTAGAATTCGCGGCTGAGCCCGAGCATTTGCGCCTTGCTGCGGATGTAGGCCAGCGCGGCCTGCGCCGACTCCTGCATCACGTCGCCGAGCTGGCCTGTGATGGTGAGCTTGCCTTTGCCGTCGAGCACCTGGACTTCGGTGCTGAGGATGGAGCCCCCGACCTCAGTCCAAGCCAGGCCGGTTACCAGGCCGATCTCGCTCTTCTCGTGGACCTCGCTCTCGCGGAACCTGGGCACGCCGAGAAAATCCGCCACGTTGGCTGCGCTGATTTCTTCCTTGTGTTTGAGGCCGCCCTTGATGACCTTGCGCGCCACCTTGCGGCAGATGTTGCCGATTTCGCGTTCGAGGTTGCGCACCCCGGCTTCGCGTGTGTAGGCGCGGATGATCTCGAGGATGGCATCGTCCTGGAAGGCGATGTTCTTTTCGCTCAGGCCGGTCTGCTCGCGCTGCTTCTTGACCAGGTACTGCCGCGCAATCTCGAGCTTCTCATGCTCCGTGTAGCCCTGGAGGCGCAGGATTTCCATGCGGTCCTGGAGCGCGGGCGGAATGGTGTGGAGCACGTTGGCGGTGGCCACAAAAAGCACCTGCGAGAGGTCGTAGTCGACGTCGAGGTAGTGATCCTGGAAGGCGGTGTTTTGTTCGGGATCGAGGACCTCCAGCAGCGCCGAGGCTGGATCGCCGCGGAAATCGGAGGAGATCTTGTCCACTTCGTCCAGCAGGAAAACCGGATTCTTGGTCCCGGCCTTCTTCATGTGCTGGATGATCTGCCCCGGGAGCGCGCCGATGTAGGTGCGGCGATGGCCGCGCACTTCGGCCTCGTCGCGCACGCCGCCCAGTGAGAGGCGGACGAATTTGCGCCCGGTGGACTTGGCAATGGACATGCCCAGCGAGGTTTTGCCTACACCCGGGGGCCCGACGAAGCAAAGGATGGATCCCTTGGGATTCTTGACGAGCTGGCGGACGGCCAGGAACTCGAGGATGCGCTCCTTGATTTTCTCCAGGCCATAGTGGTCCTCGTTGAGCACCTTTTCGGCGAAGTCGATGGAGCGAGTCTCCTTGGAGCGCTTCTTCCATGGGACGGCCAGCAGCCAGTCAATGTAATTGCGGCTCACGGTGGATTCGGCCGACATCGGCGGCATGGCTTCCAGCTTCTTGAGTTCCTGGATGGCCTTTTCGAGCACATCTTTGGGCATGCCGGCGGCTTCAATCCTTTTCTTCAGCTCGTCGAACTCGCTTTTTTCGCCGCGGCCCAGCTCCTTCTGGATGGCCTTGATCTTCTCATTGAGGTAGTACTCTTTCTGCGCCCGCTCCATCTGGCGCTTGACTCGCGATTGGATGTTGCGGTCCAGGTCGAGCTTCTCGATTTCGATGTCGAGTACGTCGGCCACGCGCGCCAGCCGCGCCGCGGGATCGAAGATGCTGAGCAGCTCCTGCTTTTCGTCGATGCCGAGCTGGAGATTGGCGGCTATGACGTCAGAGAGCTTGGCCGGCTCATCCATGCGTACGCTGGCGATAATGGTCTCGTAGTTGAGGCTCTGCTGCAGCTTCACGTACTGCTCAAAGAGGGAAGTGACGCGCTGCATGAGCTGCTCGACCGCCGGCGTCATCTCGAAATTTGTTTTGCCCACGCGCACGGTGGCCACAAAGAAGCCGTCTCGGTCGGTAATCTCGATGGACTTGGCGCGCTCCACGCCTTCCACCAGCACCTTGATGTTGCCGTCGGGCATCTTGACGCTCTGCACGATGTTGCAGATGGAGCCGACCTGGAAAATCTCCTTGGCCTTGGGCTCGTCGACGCTGCCGTCGTGCTGGGTGGCGAGGAAGATCTTGCGGTCGCCGGTGAGAGCTTCTTCGAGCGCGCGCACACTGGACTCGCGGCCCACTACGAAGGGCGTCATCATATAAGGGAAGATCACAAGCTCCCGGATGGGCATCATGGGCAGCTTGCGCGTGTCGTTTTTATCGCGAGAAGAATTCATAGAAACCTATCCATTGGACGCGGCCGAACGCGCAAAGATTCTTCTCCCTGGCGAACGGCTTACTGGGATTGTACAGCGGAAGCGCCTGCTGTGGGTTCAGAGAAGAAAGCCCAGGCCGAAGCCTGGGCTTTGCTGATTTGCGTGACGATCCGGTTACCCGGCCTTTTCCAGCAGGCAAAGCGAAAGATCGCGGTGGTCCACCATCTCTCGCGTGATTTCAAGATCGCGGACGCGCTTATTGGAGGGCAGGTGGTACATGAGGTCGAGCATCAGCTCTTCCAGGATCATGCGCAGGCCGCGGGCGCCAACTTTGCGGGCAAGCGCCTCGCGGGCCACGGCGCCGACTGCATCCTGAGAGAAATGCAGGCGCACGTTCTCATACTCGAACAGGCGCTGGTATTGCTTGAGGATGGCGTTGCGAGGCTTGGTGAGGATCTCCACCAGCGCGGGCTCATCCAGTTCGTCCAGGATGCCCATGACCGGCAGGCGGCCGACGAACTCCGGAATAAGGCCGTACTTGATGAGGTCCTGGGGCTCGGTCTTGCGCAGCAGTTCGGTGTCGCGATGACTGCGCGTGGTGGCGGCATCGGCCTCGGCATCTGCGGCCTTGAAGCCGAGAGCTTTCTTGCCGACCCTGCGTCCCACCACCCGCTCCAGGCCCACAAATGCCCCGCCGCAGATGAACAGGATGTTGGTGGTGTCCACCGCCGTGAACTCCTGGTGCGGATGCTTGCGCCCGCCCTGGGGCGGCACATTGGCCACCGTGCCTTCGAGGATCTTCAAGAGCGCCTGCTGCACGCCCTCGCCGCTCACGTCGCGGGTGATGGATGGGTTCTCGTCCTTGCGCCCGATCTTGTCGATCTCATCGATATAAATGATGCCCTGCTGCGCGCGGGTCACATCGCCGTCGGCTGCCTGGAGCAGCTTGAGGATGATGTTCTCCACGTCCTCGCCCACGTAGCCTGCTTCGGTCAGCGTGGTTGCGTCCACAATGGCGAAGGGCACATCCAGCATCTTGGCAAGCGTGTGCGCCAGAAGGGTTTTGCCGGAGCCGGTTGGCCCGATCAGCAGAATGTTCGACTTGGCCAGCTCCACTTCATTATTGCGCATGCGATTCATCTGGATGCGCTTGTAGTGGTTGTAAACGGCCACTGCCAGCTTTTTCTTGGTTTGGTCCTGCCCGATCACATAATCGTCGAGAAAGCTCTTAACCTCTGACGGCTTGGGCAGGTGCCCCGCCGTGGTGGAGGGATGCGATTCGCCGCGGTCGTCCTCAAGAATCGAGTTGCATACCGCTACGCATTCGTCGCATATGTATGCCCGCGGATAGTCGCTTGGCGACGAGATCAGTTTTGCAACCGCGTCCTGTGACTTGTGACAGAACGAGCAGCGCAATGCTTCTTCAGGTCCCGTGCGCGTTTTCATGGTTAACGACTCCCTCTGGACATCAATTTCCCAACCCCACTGCTATTTGCCCCCCATGGGGCCGTGCCTTTATGCCCCTATAAACCTCTGGGCCGGTCGATTATCTCGTCGATAATGCCGTATTCCTTGGCCTGCTGCGAGTTCATGATGAAGTCCCGTTCCACGTCCCGCTCAATTCTCTCGAGAGGCTGGCCGGTGTGCCGCGCCATCAGGTTGTTGGTGATCTCGCGAATGCGCAGGATCTCCCTTGCCTGAATATCAATGTCGGTGGCCTGTCCGCTCACCCCGCCCATCGATGGCTGATGGATGAGAATGCGCGAATTGGGTAGCGCAAACCGCTTGCCCTTTGTCCCCGCCATTAATAAGAATGCACCCATACTGGCCGCTTGTCCTATGCAGTACGTCACAACACTGTTCTTGATGAACTGCATAGTGTCATAAATGGCCAGACCCGCCGTAATGGAGCCTCCCGGCGAATTGATGTAAAGCTGCACGTCTTTCTCCGGGTCTTCGCCGGAGAGGAACAGCATCTGCGCCACTATCAGGTTGGCTACCTGGTCGTCGATCGGAGTGCCCAGGAAGATAATGTTGTCGCGCAGCAGACGGCTGTATATGTCGTAGGCGCGTTCGCCCCGGCTCGTCTGCTCAACCACCATGGGAACCAATGCCATGCTCTTCTCGCTCTTCGGTTGGGGGATACGCCCTTGCTTGCCCGCCCGCGCGCCCGTTCCTGCAGCCCGCGGCATTCTGCCCGGACTCTTCAGCCCGGCAGTCTTTCGTATAACAGTTGAGCAGTTTTTTCGCGTTTCAGTTGTTCCCGGATTCTAGCCAGTCCACCATCCTG
Organism: uncultured Acidobacteriota bacterium; assembly: GCA_963788435.1. Classification (GTDB taxonomy): domain Bacteria; phylum Acidobacteriota; class Terriglobia; order Terriglobales; family Acidobacteriaceae; genus Telmatobacter. The sequence goes on from CAWBIG010000202.1 coordinate 14,252, forward strand.
AGTCAAACGCGAGCGTAACGTGTCCACAGGTTCCCGGCTTTGCAACGCCGCAATCTGGATCTCGCGATCCACTTCCTCGTCGGAAACCTCGATGTTTTCCTCGTGCGCAATCCGCGCCAGCAGCAAACCTGACTTGACCTCGGCCACGGCGCTGTCCCTCTGCGCCGCGCGCAGCCGCTCGAAGTCCAGCTTGCGCATGGCCTCGGTGGTCATGCCCTGGGCTGCCAGCGCTCGCAATCCCCGCTCCAGGCGTGCATCCACCTGCTCCTGCACCAGCGATTCCGGAACCGGGAACGGGAAACGGTCGATCATGGCCTGCATCAGCTTGTCCTTGGTTTCGCTCTCCACCGTGCGGCGTTTGCGGTTCTGAAAGTGGTCGCGAACCCTGTTCTCCAGCTCCGACAGATTCTCGTATTCGCCCAGCTCCTTGGCAAAATCGTCGTTCAGTTCCGGCAGAGTGCGCTTCTTGATCGCCTTCACATCGATCTCGTAGTCCACTTTCTTGCCGGCCAGGCGTTTCTCTGGGTATTCCGCCGGATAGCTTGCCTCAACGTTCAGTTTCTGACCCACCGTGGCGCCGCGCAGGGCGCTGGAGAAGGCCTCCACGGTATCCGCACCGCCCACTTCGACCATCGAGTCGTCGCTGTGCAGGGGCGCCGCATCGTCCTCTTCCTGGATTTTGCCTGTATAGGTGATCTGCGCCCAATCGCCGTCGCGGATGGGCCGATCTTCTTCCACCGGTTCCATGGTGGCACGGCTCTCGCGCAACTGCTCCATCTCGCCGCGGAACTCTTCTTCAGTGGCCTCAACCGGAGGCTTGGGCACGATGACGTCCTTGTAGCCTTCGATGGAGAACTGGGGCAGATGTTCAAAGACGGCCTTTACGTGCATGGGCTGGCCGTCTTCCACGGTCAACTCCGTTACCTGGGGCTGGCCGACCGGGCTTACGCCCATCTCCCGCACTGACTTCTGGAACCGCTCGGGCAGAAAGCCCTCGATCACGTCCTTGCGGATTTCGGCGGCAAACTTACGCTTGATGACCGATTCCGGCACCTTGCCGGGACGAAATCCGGGGATACGCGCGTGGCGCTGGAAATTGCGGGTGGTATTGCGAAACGCCTTGCTGACTTCCTCGGCGGGAACATCCAGGACAAGTTCGCGGGTGCAATCGGGGTTCAGCACCGGACCGTGGCTGTGCTCGTGGGAATTGTCATCGGGAGCGTGGGTGTGACCTTCGGGACCGGTCTCTGCCGGCGTTTCCTGTTTCTTTTCGAGGGTATCGGAGAAACTCAAATTTTCTCACCTTCCGGCGCGCCGGGCGCCGATGATAAAAACGCCACGCGGGACCGGCATACGGACTCAGTGCCGTCGCTCGCGTGGGAAAAGCGTTATACCCATGGTAAGAGGGAATTGCAGAGGGGGTCAAACCGGCAGGACTAATTGTTGGTCGTAGGGTCGCACGAAAGTTAATTACTGTTCCGATGCCTCCGGGAGGCGGACGTGGGGCAAGAACCTGGGGTGTGCGGCGCCGCACTCCCGGTAATGCATCCGCGCTTCGCGCAAGCTGAGCATACCGTTGACGGTGAGCCGCACCTCGGCGGCGTCGGCGTCCTCCTGGCCGTCGTCCTCCCACCAGCAAACCGGGCATAGTTCCAACGATTCCGGCGCCTTGAGCGTCCGGCATCCGCAGCACGGGCAGCGGAACAGAGGGTTCATGTTGGGATGGACGTGTATTGAAAAGGCGGGTTTACGAAGCGCCAGGCGAAACATGGATCCTTTATCGGCAGAGCACCGGAAAGCGGTACACGGCGAGCGGCGAATCGGCGGGCGAAGACGCGAAGGACCGGAATGGCATGGAAAAGGGACCGAAGACGAAGGGGCCAGGCGCTTCATTTGGGAGCGGATTTGCGCCGAGTACGGCTGGAGGCGGCCTTGCGTTGCGCGCGGGCGCTGACGAGGGTCATGGTTTCAAGGGAATAGGGAAAGTGCCTTCCGCACCTGAGACAGACCTTGTAGGTTTGGCCCTCATTGGTGAAGGCTCGGCTGAGCTGCTTGTGACGGCAGCCGAAGAACCAATCCCAGATTGTCCTCGCGATGGGCACAAACTCCCCTTCGGGGCGAACAGCTCCTTACCGAGAATGGATGTAGGGGAGCTTCGTGGGGCTGCCTGCGGGGAGTTTGTGCAATTCAGCGCTGAGGTTCAAGAAGTGGACGCTATTTAAGTTGTTTAGATTAAGGGGGACGGCGCATTTGTATCAAGCGACACATGAAGTAATGACGTATCCCTGGCGGAACAGAGTTTCGTATCGCAAAACTCAGCTGTAGCCAGGGGTACAGGCCGGACTCTCACCCAGAAACGGGGCTCTGCTCTGCCGCCAAAATTGGGGATGCGGCGCCGGAACGCTAAGACCCCGGGCCGATGATTAGAAGTCTTCGAGCTCGGCTGGCGGCAGAACGTCGCCGTCGCGGGCCCACCACACATAGAGCGCCGGCAACAAGAAGACACCGATGACCAGATTGGCGAGCAGGCCGCCGACAATCACGATGGCAAATGGCCGCTGGGAGTCCGATCCGATGGCGTGCGACATGGCGGCGGGTAGCAAGCCGAGGGTGGCCACCAGCATGGTCATCATAACCGGCCGGAGACGCAGGACCGATCCCTCGACGGCAGCCTCAACGATGTGCTCATAGTCAGAGACTTCAAGGCCTTTGCGGCGGGCCCGCAACTGATTGATGAACTCGATCATGATGACGCCGGTTTCCACCGATACGCCGAAGAGGGCGAGGAAACCTACGGCCGAGGAGACAGAGAAGTTGGTGTGGGTGATGAATAAGGCGAGCGGTCCGCCAATGGAAGCCATGCCGACGGAGACAACAATGAGCGCGGCCCATTTTGCCGATTTGAACATGGTGAAGAGTATGAGGAAGATGACGAGAACGGTGATGGGGACGACGATGGCCATCCGGGCGTTGGCGCGCTTCTGGCTGGCATATTCGCCAGCCCACTCCAGGTGATAGCCAGTGGGAAGCTGGACGTTATGTTCCACGCGGGAGATGGCCTCTTCGACGGTGGAACCGAGGTCGCGGCCGCGGACTGAGAACTTGATGGCGATGTAGCGCTGGCCGCCTTCGCGATTGATTTGTTCCGCGCCGTCATCGGTTGAGACGTGGGTCAGCTGGGCGAGGGAGACGCGCTCGCCGGACGGCGCCAGCAGGCGAATATCCGAAATAGCCTCCCGGGAATCGCGATACGGCTTGAGGTAGCGCAGGGTGACGTCATAGCGCGCTTCGCCCTGCTGAACCTGGGTGATGGGATTGGCGCCAACGGCGGTCTGGATGGCGTCCTGAATGTCGGAGACATTGATGCCGTATCGGCCGGCGGCGGCGCGATCGACGGTCAAGTCAAGATTGGGCTGGCCGAGGATGCGGAAGATGCCCAGATCGGCAACGCCGCGCACGTTGGCCATTTCGGCCTGAATTTCCTCGGCTTTGTGTTCGAGGGTGCGCAAGTCATCGCCAAAGAGCTTGACGGCGAGCTCGCCTTTCACGCCGGAGACTGCCTCCTCCATGTTGTCGGAGATGGGCTGCGAGTAGTTCCAGATGACGCCGGGGAACTGGGAGAGCTGGAGGTCCATTGCGGCGATCAGGTCGTCCTTGTCCTGGTGAAAGACGGGACGCCAGTCTTTCTTGGGCTTGAGATCGACAAAGTATTCGGTATTGAAGAATCCGGCTGTATCGGTGCCGTCGTCGGGGCGGCCGGTCTGGCTTACGACCTGGGTGACTTCAGGGAACGAAGCCATGACCAGGCGCGCCTTGTCGACAAAGTCGATGCTGGCGGTAGGGCCTTCGCTGGGCGGCAGGGTGCCGCGGACCCAGATGGAGCCTTCGTCGAGATGAGGAAGGAATTCGGAGCCGATGGGTCCGCCGAAGGTGAGGAAGATAGCGATGGCAAAGAGGCAGGCGGAGATGGCGACGGTTACGCGGTAATGCTGAATGGCGGAGCGGACGGCGGCGCGGTAGCGATCCGTTAGCCAGGTCATGATGGGGTTGTGCCACTCCTTTGCGCCCTTGCGGAAGCTGAAGGTGGACATGACGGGAGCGACGAGCATGGCAAAGACAAGAGCGCCGATGAGGGCAAAGCTGACGGTCCAGGCCATGGGCTTGAACAGGCGGCCTTCAACGGCCTGAAGGGTGAAAATGGGCAGATACGAAGCGACGATGATGCCACGGGCGAAGAAGACGGGCCGCTGGACTTCATGGGCCGCATTGCGAATTTTCTGCTGAACGGCGACGGTGTCGTCGCGGTTGTTGAGATGGCGAATGATGTTCTCCACCATGATGACGGTGCCGTCAACGACCATGCCGAAGTCGAGAGCGCCGAGGGAGAGCAAATTCGCGGGAATGTGCACCAGGTCCAGGCAGATGGCGGCGAACATGAGCGCGAAGGGAATGGTGAGTGCAACGATGATGGCGCCGCGAGCATTGCCGAGAAAGAGGAATAGAACGATCACCACCAGGATCATGCCTTCGGTGAGATTGTGCTCCACCGTTTCGACCGTATAGTGCACCAGGTCAGTGCGGTCCAGGAAGGGGACAACTTTGACTCCGGTGGGGAGAATGCCGGGGTGGTTGCGAGTGCCGTTCAGCTTTTGTACTTCCTCGTGAATGCCCTTGAGGACCGGATCGGCGTCATCGCCTTTCTGCAGCAGCACGATGCCTTCCACGGTGTCGGGATTGTCGAGGATGCGTCCGTCGGCTAGGTGAGTAGCGCGGCCGATCTGGCCGAGACGGATTTTGGGTCCCTGCTCGACAACGCCGAGCTGGCCGATTCTGACGTAGCTGCCGTTGGAGGTTTTGACCAGAGTGTCGGCAATGTCCTGGGAGGTCTTGTAGAGACCCAGCGATTGCACATTGATCTGCTGAGCGCCTTCTTCAATAAAACTACCGCCGCCATTTGAATTGTTATTGGCGAGCTGCTGTTCGACCTGGGAGATGGAGAGGCCGTAGCCGGTCAGCTTGTTGGGGTCGAGGTGGACCTGGTACTCCTTGGTCGGACCACCGAAGCTGGAAACGTCCACGACACCCATGACAGTTTTGAAGTCCTTTTCGAGGGACCAGTCCTCGAGGGATTTCAATTCCATGGTGTCGTAAGCAGGGTTGGTGCTTTCCAGGGTGTACCAGAAGATCTGGCCCACGGGACTCCAGTCGGTGCCCATGACCGGAGTGAGGTTGGCGGGGAGACTGACCTGGCTGAGGCGCTCGAGGACGTGCTCGCGGTTCTGGTCGTTGATGGAGGCGTCGTCAAAGACAAGCATGAGGCTGGAAAGGCCGGCGAGCGTGGTGGAACGCAGATGGGCGAGATGGGGGATGCCGGCCATCTGGATTTCGACGGGAACCGTGACCTGGCGCTCAATCTCTTCAGCGGAGCGGCCGGGCCACTGGGTGATGATCTGGACGTAATTGTTGGCGACGTCGGGGTACGCTTCAATGGGAAGCGCGCGAAAGGCAACCACGCCCCACCCGGTGAGAAGCACGGCGCCACCCAACACCAGCCAGGGGTTCTTGAGCGCGAAAGCTACGAGTGCGCGGATCATTATTGATTCCCTGCCGATTCCAGGAGGAGTGCGTCGGTGACGACCTGTTGGCCGGGATCGATGCGCGAGATCGTTTTCCGGCTAAGTGACATGGGCTTGACGAGACTTCCCCTGCAGCCACGAACCAACGGCCGGTTGACTCATGGAGGCACCTGAGGCGCTGAGCAGCGAGCGTAAGCCCACTATATGACAGAAGGAGAGGTAAACGCGAGGCAGCGAGTGGTTCGCCCGGCTCCAGGTCCCGAAATCGGGACCCGGCAACCAATCGATTGAAGAAGAGCTAGAAGTCTTCGAGTTCGGCCGGGGGAAGGATGTCGTTATCGCGGGCTACCCACACATAGAGCGTGGGCAGCAGAAAGATGCTCATCACCAGGTCGGCGATCAGGCCGCCGACGATGACGATGGCGAAGGGCCGCTGCGAATCGGAGCCGATGCCGTGCGAGAGGCGGCCGGCAACAGGCCCAGAGTCGCCACCAGCATGGTCATCATGATGGGGCGCAGCCGGAGCACCGCGCCTTCGACGGCGGCGTCCTCAATCGGTGTGGCCGCGCGCGCGCAGCTGGTTGATGTACTCCAGCATGATCACGCCGGTTTGCACGGAAACGCCGAAGAGCGCCAGAAAGCCGACGCCGGAGGAAACGCTGAAGTTGGTGCCCGTGACCAGCAGCGCCAGCAGGCCGCCGAGCGGCGCCATGGCCACGGTGGCCAGGATCAGCAGCGCCCACTTGAACGGACTTGAACATGGTGTAGAGGATGATGAAGATCAGCAGGACGGTGAGCGGCACAATGATGGCCATGCGCGCTTCGGCGCGCTGCTCGCTCTGGTACTCGCCCTCCCAGCCGAGGTGATAGCCGCGCGGCAGCTTGACCTGGTGCGTTCACTTTTTGAATGGCTTCGCGGACGGCGTCGCCAAGGGCGCGGTCGCGCACACTGTATTTGATGGCGACGTAGCGCTCGTTGTTCTTCGCGGTAGATTTCGGAGCCTTCATCGGCCTCGCGGACATCGCAAAGCTGGGCAAGGGAAACGCGCTCGCCCGATGGGCGAAAGCAAGCGGATGTTCTGGATGGCATCGCTGCGTATCCCGGAATTGCGGGCAGATAGCGCAGAATGAGATCGTAGTGAGGCTTCGCCGTGCAGGACCTGCGTCAGGGCGTTGCCGCCGACCGCGGTCTGAATGGCGTCCTGCACGTCAGCGACGTTGATCTGCCATCGCGCGGCCTTGGCGCGGTCCACGGTCGAAGTTGAGATCGGGCTGGCCGGTGACCTGAAGCACGACCGAGGTCGGTGATGCCCTTGCACGCTGGCTCATGACGGCGGCCATCTGGTCGGCCTTATCTTCAAGGGTATGCAGGTCGTCGCCGTAGATCTTGGTGGCGAGCTCGCCTTTCACGCCGCTGACCGCCTCTTCCATGTTGTCTTCAATGGGCTGCGAGAAGCCCCAGATGACGCCGGGAATTTCTTGTCGAGCTCGTGCTGCATGGAGGCGATCAGATCGTCCTTGTTCTGATGGAAGACGGGCCGCCACTGTTCTTTCGGCTTCAGGCCGACGAAGTATTCGGTATTGAAGAAGCCGGTATGGTCGGTTCCGTCGTCGGGGCGGCCGGTCTGGCTGGTGCACTCGGTGATTTCGGGAAACGAGCAGAGAATGAGGCGGGCCTGATTGGCGACGCGGATACTTTCGTCGGGACCGACGCTCTGCTCAAGGGTGCCGCGCACCCACAGCGAGCCTTCATCGAGGTGCGGCAGGAATTCCGAGCCGATGACGCCGCTGAAGGCGAGAAAGAGCGGCGAGGATCAAGGGCGACACACACCGCCGCCGAGGACGATCGCGGTGATGATGAATGGCCCAGGTGACGCCGTGCGGTAGCGTTCCGGCAGGTACTCCATCACCGGGTTTCTCCATTCCTTTGCGCCTTTGCGTAAGCAGCATGCTGGCCAGCACCGGAGCCAGGATGATGGAGAATGTCAGCGCGCCGAGGAGCGCGAAGGCCACCGTCCAGGCCATGGGCCGGAAGAGGCGGCCTTCCACGCGCCTGCAGGGTGAAGATGGGCAGATAGGCGGTAATGATGATGGCGATGGCGAAGAAGACGGGCCGCTGCACTTCGTGCGCGGCGTCGCGGATCTTCTGCGCCGGTGCGGTCTTGCCGTTCGCGTCGGTGTGCGAGATGGCGGACGATGTTTTCGACCATCACCACGGCGCCATCAACGACCATGCCGAAGTCCAGCGCGCCGAGCGAAAGCAGATTGGCGGGAATGTGCTCGAGGTCGAGGCAGGTGGCCGCAAAGAGCAGCGAGAAGGGAATGGTGAGCACGACGATGAGTGCGCCGCGCACATTGCCGAGAAAGAGAAACAGAATGATGGCAACCAGGATCATGCCCTCGGTGAGGTTATGCAGCACGGTGTGCGTGGTGAAGTGGAGCAACTCGCTGCGGTCGATGAAGGGAACGATGGTCACGCCCTTGGGCAGGATCTGCTCGTTGAGCTGCTTCGACCTTTTCGTGCACGCCCGTCGAGCGTCGGGTTGCGCGTTGGCGCCCTTTTGCAGCAGCACGATGCCTGAAACAACGTCGTCGTTATCGATGAGCTTGCCGTCGTGGGGGTGAATTGCGTCGGCCGAACTGGCCGAGTCGGATCATCGGGCCCTGCTCGACAACGCCGATATCTTGACGCGGATCGGGCGTGCCGTTCTTTCGTGGTGATGACGGTGTTCGGCGATGTCCTGAACGTCCGCACCAGGCCCACTTCGCGCACGTTCACTTCCTGCAGGCCTTCCTGGATGAAGCTGCCGCCGCCGTTAGCGTTGTTATTGGTGAGCTGCTGCTCGACCTGGGCGATGCTGAGCCCATAATCGATGAGCTTGTCGGGGTCGAGGCGCACCTGGTACTCGCGCATCGGCCCGCCGAAGGGATTGGTATCGACGACGCCCGGAACGGACTTGAGGTTCTTCTCGACCACCCAGTCTCGAGGGTCTTCAGGTTCATCACGTCGTATGCGGGATTGGTGCTGCGCAGCGTGTAGAAATAGATCTGGCCGACGGGGCTCCAGTCGGTGCCCATTTGCGGAACCACGCCGGTGGGCAGAGTGACCTGGCGACAGCCGCTCGAGCACGCGTTCGCGATTTTCAGAAGTCGGTGGTCGTCGTCGCCGAAGACCATCTCCACAGTGGAGAGGCCGAAGAGTGGACCAGGAGCGCACGATGGGCGATGCCGGGAATGCCGTTCATCGCGGTTTCAATGGGAATGGTGACCTGCTGCTCGATTTGTTCCGCGGAGATGCCGGGCCACTGGGCGATGACATCGACGTAGTTGTTGGCGACGTCGGGGTAGGCCTCGACGGGAAGGTTGTGAAACGAAACAATGCCCCAGGCGAAGAGCAGAATCGCCGATGGCCAAGACCAGGAGGCGGTTCTTGAGCGCGAAAGTCGACAAGTCTGCGGATCATTATCGCCTCCGCCGTGGCTTCCAGGAGCGAGTACGTCGCGTGACGACCTGCTGGCCGGGATCGATGCCGGAGAGGATCTCCTGGCGGTTGCCGGGAAGCATGACGCCGGCGTGGACTTCGAGGCGCTTGAACTGTCTGTCGCCGGCGGGAACGAAGACCCAGTCGCGATCATGGAGGTGGAGAACGGCGCTGGCCGGAACCGCGGGACGGGAGATGGAGTCGCGGCCGATGAGCGTGGCCGTCACAAACATGCCAAGACGGAGGATGCCTGGATTAGCCACCTGAATGCGGACCTTGGCGGTGCGGAGATTGGGATCGAGGACCGGGCCGATATCGCTGACGGTGCCGGTGAGCGGGCGGTTGGGATAGGCATCGAGCTTGATGCGGGCTTGCTGGCCCAGATGGACGCGGGGCAGGTCATTCTCGTAGACGTCGCAGAGGATCCAGACGCTGGAGAGGTCGGCGATGGTGAACGCGGTGGCCGAACCGGAGAGGGTGACGCCGGCGGCAGCGGCATTGGTGATGTTCTGCCCGATGATCACTCCGGAGATGGGCGCGTAGACGTTGACCATATTGGTGGGGTGGTCTTTATCCACGCCAAGCATGCTGAGCTGCTGTTCGGCGGCGACGAGGTCGGCCTTGGCGTCACGCTCCGCGTCCTCGGCCTGCTCCAGCATGGCCTGGGAGATGGCGCCATGGTTGTAGAGATCCTGGGAGCGGAGGTATGCCTTGTTGTTCAACTGCTCGTCGTTCACGGCCTTGAGGTAGGCATCGAAGGCATTGGTGATGTCGGGGCTCTGCACCTGAAAGAGGAGCTGGCCCTTTTTCACGTTGTCGTCAAGGCGCGTCTTGATATCGACTACACGGCCGTTGGCGAGCGAGATGACGGGAATTTCGCGGGAGATATCGGGAAACACGGCGCCGGTGACGTTGAGCTCATCGGGCTCATTGACGCGCTCGGCGGCGACGGTGGGGTACTGCTTGGGATTGGCGACTTTGACGATCGCGGCGTTGCCGACCTCCGTGACCTTCGCCGGCGGGGCAGCGCCTGCGGCCGGGTTGAAATTGCCGTGGCAGCCGCCGAGAACAAGGCAGGCTGCGAGCAAAGAAGCGAGGATGGATGAAGATTTCATCATTGAATCACCTCGCGGCCGACAGCGAGATTGAGCTGCCCGGCGGCGGAAAGATACGTGCCGATGAGTTGCAGATATGCAAGCTGGACCTGGCGATAATCGCTTTGCGCGTTGAGCATGTCGAGAAGGGAAGCGCCACCGTGCTGATAGGAATAGGTCACAGTGTCCCGCACGTGCAGCGACTGGTCCTTGTATGTGTCGCGATACGGCTTGAGCAGAGCGATGGTGGATTCAAGCTGCGCGTAGGCTGAGTCGACGTCGGAGAAAACCTGGGCGCGAGTGGTTTCGCTGGCCTCATGGCTGCGGTCGATATCGATGAGCGTGCGCTGCTTTTCGCCCTGGTTGCGGTCAAAGACGCGCAGCGGGATCTGAACGCTGAGGCCGAGCGTCTGAATGCCATTGGCATTATTGTTGGAGGAATTGTAGGTATACCATGCGCCGAATGTGGGATCGGTGGATCCGTTGGAGATGGCCAGCTTGTGATTGGTCTCCGACTGCTGGATGGTCTGGAGAGCCGCGCGCAGGTCAGGGCGATTGTCGAGGGCGATCTGACGGAAGGAGTCGAGCGGCTGAAGCTGGTCGGAGAAGTCGAACGGTCCCTCAAGATCGAACTGCTCCACGGGCGTGCGGTCATTCAGGAGTTGGAGAAGCTGAATCTTTGCCATGCGCAGGTTCACGATGGCGGTCTGCAGCTCTGACTCGTACTGAACGCGCTGAAGCTGGATGCGGTCGAGATCGATCTGGGCGATATCGCCGGCGTGGAAACGGTCCTGGCCGATCTGGATGATGTGGTCGTAGTAATCGAGATCTTCTTTCGCGAAAGCGAGAACAGCCTTGGCCTGAAGAGCATTGATGAACGCGGTACGAAGGTTGAACTCGAGAGTGCGCTTGAGGTCCTCGTGCTGCGAACTGGCAATCTGGGTGCCTTCCTGCGCGCTTTTGAGGCGAAGCTCGCGTTTGTGATCGCGCTCGTGAAGGTAGCTGAGCGAGGGCACCACAAACGTGCCGGCCAGCGGCTGCCACACGCCGTTGTCGGGCGCAATCTGGGTGCCGTCTACAGTGGTGCCGAATTGCGGGTTGGGGCGAAGATTGGCGGTGGTTTCCTCCGCGTGCATCTCGTCCACATTGAGCGCATCCGCGCGCAGTGCGGGATTGTTGGCTTCAAAGCGGGCCTTCACCTGGTCCCAGGTAAGGGCCTGCTGGGCAGTGGCGAATGCGGGCGCAAGCGCCAGAGCGAGCGCGAGTGAGGCGCGCGCGGGGCCCAGTATAGGGTTTTGAATCCTGCTCATAAACAACCATGCGCCGTGGTCTGCACGGCGGACTCAAGGATGGTGAACGAAGAGTGAGGTGCGGAAAGACAAGAGAGGTGCGATCAGGCCGCGGGCGGAGGGCGGTTCTGGATCGCGCGCAGGGCGGGAAGATTGATGTGGGGCACAAACACGGCCGGCGGTGGGGCAATGCCGAGATTGGCGAAAGTCATGTCCTGCCGATGAGCAGGCGGAAGCGTTGCCGGAAAGTGGGGGATGAGAGGATGCGCACCATTGGGAGCAAGCTGTTGGCGGCGAACGCAGGTGTCGGTCTCCGTGGCATTCTGCATCGCCAGCAGATCGTCGCTGATGGAGATGGCAGGCAGGAGAATGGCAACAAGGACCGCGAGGGCAACAATGCGTCGCCGCCGGTCGGTGCCGTCCTCAATGCGAAGCCACGCGCATGCCATGACGATGGAGAGCGCCGCCCAGCCTAGATTGAGAAAGATCTCCACACTAGTCCTTTTCCCCAATAGTATCAGGATGGTAATTAGCCACTCGGCTCAATTGTGAAAAGACGGATGTAAGAGGAGTGTGGGGACCATCCAGGAAAATGATACGCGGCTTGGGAAGAAATTCGTTGATGACAAGCGGAATTCCGACACATGGACGAGGCTGTCGGCAGCGTCCAGTTCGATTGTGCGAGCACAACGGAAGTCTTGGGGCATCGGCGCACCATCGTGTTTGACCATGGCGGCCAAATGCCCGTATGATGAACGAGTTGGCGGGTTTCAGCGCGGCGCCAGTCGTGTGTTGCCGGCGGGAATCGATGACGCCCGTTTTTGTGCCGGTGCCCCCTCGTTCAATGGCAGGACAGCTGACTCTGGATCAGCATATCGGGGTTCGAATCCCTGGGGGGCAGCCAATCATATCTTCCAGAGTAGTTTAGAAAAGCCTCTCTCCGCTTCCTTCCGTAACCACCTCGTACCCAAGCAAAAATGGTCCAAAGCAGCCCAGCACGCCCAACTAACGGTGCGGTGTGCTCGGAAGGAAATTGCGTCATAAACAGGATTTGGACCCGTTCAGCGTTCTGACCTCCTCAACACCACGGTCATATTGCTGCCAACGGAAAGATCGGAGATGTCGAAGGAAGGATCGGAGCCGTCGGGGGCGGGCCCGATGATGGGAGCGCTGGCATCCGGTTTCTTCGGCGCGGGAAAATCCCACGGGATGTGAACCGTACGCTCGAGTTCTATCTCCCTCCCATTGATTCTGCCCTTAAGGGTATTTATGCCGTATTTGAAGGAGACTCGATCTCCCTGCACGACGCCGTCGGTGATGGCAACAGGCGCGTCCTCGCCTCCGAACCAACCGCCTGGGCCTTCCACCGTGCCGGTGAGTTTCCCGCCTTCCTCGATGAGCGTGAAGATGCGCGGGGAGCCCAGGACAGAAGCCACCATGCCGGTGTTCGAGTCAGACGCCACTACCCACAGTCCGGTGATGCCCGCGCCCTTGGGAATGGGCCGCTGCCAGATGGCGACCTGGGGACGCAGTTCGATCTTCTTGCAATCAACCGTCGCGCTGGCCCCGGCGAGGCCGGGAGATGTGGCCTCGACTCTTATGGCGCCGGGCTCCTTGCCGCTTTGTACAAGAGCCATGCAATACCCGCAAAAAGCCTTCCGCGACGCGCCTTTATCGGGCGATTGATCAGTGGGGTCTCCGTTGCCCGTGCCGATGAGCTGTCCCGGCCCCGTTACGCGGAACGTAACCAGGTTGTCGGTGACCGGCACGGTGCGGCCGCTTGCGTCCTGCACCTCGACGGCAAACATGGCCACATCTTCGCCGTCCGCGGACAAGAAATCCCGATCTGCCCGCAGCACAAGCTTCGCTGCCGGACCTGTGGTTTCGCGGCGCGCCGTCATCACCTGCCCTCCGTCCTTCCATCCGCGTGCCTCAATCGTCCCCGGAGCGTACTCCACATTCCAGGCGACGTGCGAATCCTTCTTCACATCCTTTGCCCCAAGGCTCTGTCCGTTGTGAAACAACTCCACCTTATCGAGGTTGGAGTAGGCCCATACTGCGATCTTCTTGCCCTCATAACCGGACCAGTTCCAGTGCGGAAACAGGTGCAGCACTGGCTTTTCGGTCCACCACGACTGGTAGTAGTAAAACGTATCCTTGGGAAATCCGCAGAGGTCGATGATGCCGTATTGCGAGCTGATGTTGGGCCATCCGTTGGGGGAGGGTTCCCCTCGGTAATCGAAGCCGGTCCACACGTACCCGCCGCCCAGCCACGGGCGTGCGTTGCAAAACTTCCACCAGCCTTCGGCGGATGCGCGGCCTGAAGTGGTGTAGGGATCGTAAGAACTGACGAAGCCCTTCGACTTGTCGGTGATGTAAACGCCGCGCGTGCCTACGGCGCTCACGGTTTCAGTCCCCAGTACCAGCTTCTCGGGATGCGCTTTGTGGAAAGCTTCAGCCTCCGGGTCGGAGTAGTGATAGCCGATAACATCGCAAACTGCCAGGCCGCCAGTGCCGCTCCCCGCGGCCTCCCCGTTGATCATGCCGTCGATGGTTGTTGGGCGCGATCCGTCGTGGCGCGTGGAAACTTCCTTCATAGCGCTGACGATGTTGGCGCCTTTCGCGTTGGTGGCCGTGGGCTCTTCATTGCCCAGCGACCACAGGAATACGCTGGGATGATTGCGGTCCCGGCGAACAAGATTTTCGAACTGGCTCAATCCTTCGGGGTTGGACGACATCATGCGCGTCTCGTCCATCACCAGCATTCCTAACTGGTCGCAGGCATCCAGCAGTTCAGGCGTGGGCGGGTTGTGCGAGGTGCGCAGCGAGTTACAACCCATCTCCTGCAGCTTGCGCACGCGATAGGTTTGGACGGCGTCAGGCAATGCCACGCCGATTCCGGCATGGTCCTGGTGGTTGCAGGTACCCTTGAGTTTTACGGGCGCGCCGTTCAGTAGAAATCCACGCTCGGCATCGAACTCGACCGAACGTATGCCGAACGACGTTTCGTAGCGATCAACCGCCTTGCCATCCACTTGTACCTCGGTCAGCAGCTTGTAAAGATTCCGCGCCTCCAGCGACCACAATTCCGGACGGCTGATGAGGATGTCCTGTGTAAAGTCATGTTGATCGTCGATGCCGATCGTGGCTGCGGAAGAAACGTCCTTTGCTACTGGGGAACCGGAAGGATCCACGATCGTGGACACCACGCGTGCATTGCTCGATGCCTTGCCGTGATTCTCAACTTCGCTCAGGATCGACAGCTTTGCGCCTTTGGCCCGCATCTCCGAGCGAACCAGTGTGCCCCATTTTTTAACATGCATCGGGTGCGTCTTCACCAGCCACACGTGCCGGTAGATGCCTGCGCCTTCATAAAACCATCCATCGCTCTCCGTGGCATCGACGCGCACCAGAAGGACGTTGGGCTTGCCAGGATTCGCAAAATCCGAGACATCAAAGCTGAAGGAATCGTATCCCCCGCTGTGCTGGCCGATGTAGAAGCCGTTGAAAACTACCATGGTCTCCCGATACGCGCCGTCAAACTCAATGGTGATTCGCTTGCCGGCATCGTCGGCGGGCAAGTCGAAGACGCGCCGGTACCAGCCCACACTGGTTTCGGGATACTTGCGGCCCAGAGGATAGAACCCCTTGCTTTGCAGGTCGGGGTCGTTCTTGAAAGGCAGTTCCACCGTCCAGTCATGTGGTAAGTCAACGCGGCGCCAGTCGTCGTCAACGAACGAGGTTGAACCGGCCGGCATAAAGTTGCCGGTCTTTTGAAAATTGCCGGCCAAGGCGCTGCCGTAGCCGAAGTCTCTGGCGGGATCGTCGGCATGTCCGAAATGGAAGCTCCATCCGAAGTCAAGCAGGAGTCGTTCGCGGCCGGCACCCGGTGTGGGCGAAGCGAGGCTGGCCGGCGCGGTCAGCGGACCTGAAACTTCGCCGGCGGCGCGCACCGCGGGTTCAATAGAACCCATGGCGCTGGCCGTGACGGCCACGGCAGGAGCAAACAGACTTGTCTTCAGCACATCTCGGCGGGAAAAGGTTTTCATCTTGCCTCCAGTTGCTCGAACTCTAGAGCCTTCAATCGGTCTGAAATTGGTTCACAGACGTTATACACCCAGTTGCCGGGGATCAAAGCTCTGAAGGCGCAGTGCTTTCTTATAGGAAGGGCATCGAAATCGCCGGGTTCGAGGATTTGAGGATTCGCCCTACGGTTGTCCACGTGGTTGCAATTCGAGCAAATTGCTATCGGACTGACCGCTTCATTTGTACGTGGCAGCCGCTCCGATATGTGCGGCCGGAGTTGCAGACCTTCCGGACTTAGACAATCTGCTGGTCATTACCTGGAAGTGATAACCCATCACCGCCAGCGTCATCGCCGGCCCGACGCAATGGCGATAACGTGTTGCCACCGACATCAGGAACTTCCAATAGCTCCAGCGTTGCCTGCTAAACACTCCCTGCCGAACAATCGATGTGACGAGGGCGCGGGCGTTAGCCTTGGTCAGCCATCTCTGCCTTGTACTTTGCGCTCTGCCGCTTGCTTTGCTGGGCCGCGGGTGGGTGCGGCTCAGGTAAAGCTTCACGCGCTCATAGTAGGCCTCGCAAGAGTAGATCCTCTTCAGCACGGACCGGTATCCCTCCACCAGTTGCGTCGCATCCATGGCGGGAAGGAAGTTGAGTTTGTCATCCGTGTTGTCCCCGCCGCCCGCATCCAGGATCCGTCCCTCCTTGCGCAGGCGCCGAAACAGTTGAGTCCCCGGCATGGCTTGTAAAAGCCCTACCATAGCCACCGGTATACCGCTGTTTTGAATAAACTCCACCATGCGGTCGAAAATATCTTCGCGGTCGGTATCGAATCCGAGGATGAATCCTCCCATCACCTGCATTCCGTAACTCTGGATCGTGGCCACGTTTTCGAGCAAACTTCGACGGGTATTTTGCAGCTTGTTGGCCGCAATCAAGCCGGATTCATCCGGAGTCTCAATGCCCAGAAAGACCGAGACAAAGCCTGCGTCTCGCATCAACTGCATCAACTCAGGGTCGTCGGCCAGGTTCAGTGAAGCTTCGGTGTTGAAGTCGAAGCTGGTTTTGTATTGTTTGCGCCATTCCGCCAGGGCCACGCAGAGCTCCTTGGCGCGGGCCTTGTTGCCGATGAAGTTGTCGTCAACAATAAACACGGCTTCCCGCCAGCCCGCCGCGCGCAGTTGGTCCAGTTCCGCCAACACCTGCGCCACCGCCTTGGTGCGCGGGCGCCTGCCGTAAATTTCGATGATGTCGCAGAATTCGCAATTGAACGGGCAGCCGCGCGAGTATTGCACGGCCATGGTCGAGTAGCGTCGCATCTTGATCAAACTCAAGTCCGGCAGCGGGCTGGTACTCATCTCCGGTCTTTCCAGAGCCTGATAAACGGGTTTCGCAGTCCCTTGTTCCAGGTCTCGTGCCAGACCGGCAATGATGCTCTCTGCCTCTCCAATCACCACGTGATCCGCTTTCAAATCCTCCGCTGAAAGGCTGCTGGCGATCGGTCCGCCGACCACAGTCCGTAACCCCTGCGCGCGGCAGCGTTCCACAATTTCCACCAGCGAATCGCGCTGGACGTGCATGCCGCTGATGAGGGCAACATCGGCCCACGCGAGATCGCGGTCACGCAATCGCTCAACATTCGTGTCCACCAGCCGTTTCTTCCAGGCTCCAGGCAACAGCGCGGAAACTGTCATCAGCCCCAGCGGCGGCTGCGCAGCTCGCTTGCCCAGGAACTTGAGCGCATGTTTGAAGCTCCAAAACGTGTCGGGAAATTCCGGGTAAATCAGCAGAGCGTTCATCAGCCACCTCTTTCGGAAGAAGAGCGCATGGCGAGCATCGCAATCCGCCGCGGGTGTGGCGGACGTCTCGGCTCATCGGAAGCTGGTGCGGTTGCCCTGGGACTGCACACTGCTCCTACATAAGATTGTGCCTGCTGGCCGGCGTAAGACTGTGCAATAGAGACCACTTTCCGGGAAACGAGCCTCGTATCGCCCTCCTACGTCAATGGGCGAACAAACCTGACCAGAGGCCGAATGGGAACGCGGTTCATTGGAATGAAAGAAGAGAGAGCCACCATGCCGGAACAATTTGAGATTCCAGAAGTGACAAAGCCGGGAGACAAGACAATACGGACACCACGGCCGTCGAAGCACGGCGAGTCTCCGGCGACTCAATGTTGCTCTAAACTGTTGGTTTTTGGCTCCTCAGGTAGGACTCGAACCTACAACCCTTCGGTTAACAGCCGAATGCTCTGCCATTGAGCTACTGAGGAGTGTCGGGCGTACTAAGTTGTCCACTACCAAATTAGCAGAGAGCGAGGAGCCCGTCAAAACCTCCCTGCTTTGCAACAGTTACGGCCGGCGTCCCCATTCCCGCATTCGCCGGATCGGCTCCTGCCGGTGCCATAATGGAAACAGAAGGAGCGGCTCATGTCGCGCATCTCCCGCCTCGACCGCAGCCAGGTTTCCCCTGAAACCGCTACCCGTTACGACAAGGTTTTTGCCCAGCGCGGCAACGTGCCCAACATGTTTCGCGTGATGGCTCACAGGCCGGAGATCTTCTCCACCATGCAGGACCACTTTGCCGCCGTACTGAACACCGGCACCGTCCCGACCAAGCTGAAGGAACTAATCATCGTCCGCACCAGCCAGGTGAATCAGACGCCCTATTGCCTCGCCAGCCACACAATTCTTGCCCGCGGATTGGGCTGGAGCGACGATCAGCTTGCGCATCTTGCCGACTGGCCGCAGCGCGACGACTTTACTCTTGCGGAAAAGGCCGCTTTGCGCCTGGCTGAAACCGTCACTCGCAATGCTAACGCCGTCACCGATGAGCAGTTCGCCGAGCTGCGCAGTTTTTACTCTGAAGGCGAGATCGTGGAACTGCTCTGCGCCATCGGGCTCTTCAATTACTTCAACCGCTTCAACAACGCGCTCAAAATGGAGCCCACCGCGCCCGGCGAAGGCGCCCCCATGACCCAGGATGCTCCCACCGCCTACGCTACTACGCCTCCTGATACCATCGCGGTTCACGGCCTGGAATGATCCGCGCCGTCATCAGCCGCAATCCCGCCCGGAACGATACCATGGAGACAGGAGACATCCTTCTTTATCCATGAAACTCAATCTTCCCGCGGGCAACTTCCGCGCCTACCTGTTTGATTGCGACGGCACCATCGTCGATTCCATGCCGCTGCATTACATCGCGTGGAAGACCGCGCTGGCCGAGTGGAACTGCGTCTACGAAGAAAAGCTCTTCTACGCCTGGGGCGGCCGGCCGATCCGCGAAATCATCACCCTGCTCAACCAGATGCAGGGCCTCACTATGCCTGTCGAGGAAGTGGCGGCGCGCAAAGAGTCGCTCTACCTCGAGCTTCTTCCCCGGCTCAAGACGATTCCCGAAGTCCTGGAGCACATTAACGCGCAGCATGGCCGCATTCCCATGGCTGTCGTCTCCGGCAGCCGGCGCGATTCCGTAATCGGTTCGCTCACGGCCACCAGGCTGCTGGACAAATTCGATACGCTCGTATGCGCTGAGGACTATAAGCGCGGCAAGCCCGCGCCGGACGCCTTTTTGCTGGCTGCCGAGCGGTTGGGCGTGCCCCCGGCCGAGTGCCTCGTGTTTGAAGACACGGAGCTCGGCATTCAGGCGGCAAGCGCCGCAGGAATGGCGTCGGTAAAGGTCCCGCAGCCCCTCGAGCGCATCTCCTCATAGCGGAAAGAGCAGGAGCCTTGAGACTGGAACCGGTTGCACAAAATGGGTTCTTGATAGCCCACCTTGTGCAAGCGCCGCTTGTTGAAACTCGCGCCCGTCTCCATCAACAGGCCCGAGATCCGGTTCTTCATCTGAACCATCTGCTTGACCAGCAATCCGCGATAGCGCAGTGTACGCCGCCGGTCGCGGATCTCGGTCGATGTCATGTAGCACTCCGGAAGAAAATCACAACGAAGACAGTCTGCAATCTTGCTGGCATCGATCGTGTCGTTCTTCCTCTTCGCTGCGGCAATGGCCCGCAACATCAGGGGATGGGCAACCTTCACCTTTTCCGCATGCGGACGCAGGTGATCGTAGATCCAGCCCGTGAAGATCGTCGCTTCCATGGCCATCATCCGGGGTTGGGGAAGGGTTGTGATCCAGGCATCAAGCTCACGCCGCGTCGACCCGATCTTGCCTTCCTGATGGATCTTGCCGGCAGCGTCCTTCACGCAATAGCTGATCGTCTTCTTGTGAACATCAAGTCCGATGTAGTACATACTGTCTCGAGGAGCCTCCTTGGGTAGTTCTCTGAATCAGCCTCACAGCTGAGTTCAGCCTTTGTAACACCCTCGTGCTCCTCACTGACTTAGCATTCAAACAAACCACTCGCTACGAAGATTTTGATCCTTCACTTCGTCGGTGGGTCGTTTAATATGTGCACGATGCAGAAGATGCTTCAACTCGGGGAAGTCCGCACAAATGTATCTACGACGCACTTTTTTGATGCACGTACGATCCCTGGACATCGCTATGACGCAGGTTGATACGTGTGCGCATCGCGAGGTGCTAGGCCATCGATCCCGTTTCACCGG
The DNA here is from genome assembly GCA_963788435.1 of uncultured Acidobacteriota bacterium. Taxonomy (GTDB): domain Bacteria; phylum Acidobacteriota; class Terriglobia; order Terriglobales; family Acidobacteriaceae; genus Telmatobacter. Next base: position 34,286 of record CAWBIG010000202.1, read on the forward strand.
CAAAGAACGTGATCGAGAAGGGCATGCAGGCAGTCGCCAATTTGCCATTCCGGGAGGGTCACCGCGAATGCGGAAGTTTCTCCCCGCGAACACCGTTCTTAACGGATCACGCGTAGCAAAAAAACAGCACACAATTCGTCGACCGCCCAGAAAGCCTTTGATCTAAGGCGGTTTCAGGCCAGGGAAGGGAACTAAAGGCCTTCACCGCGCGTACACTGGATGCATTCCCCAGTATGCGGAGGCCGAATGCTTCCCAGCGCAGCCCACGAAAAGGTAGAGAATCAGCCAGCCCGGCGATCCGACGTCGCTGGGCTGGCCGCGATTGTGGCAGCCTTCGCGCTCGCGCATATCCTTACCGACGGCCAGTATGGATTCCACCGCGACGAGTTGCAGTTCCTCTCCGACGCTCGCCATCTCGCCTGGGGCTACGTCTCGTATCCGCCGTTCACGCCATTCATTGAGCGCATCGCCCTCGGCATTTTCGGCTTGTCGCTCATCGGCCTGCGGCTCTTCTCCGTGCTCGCGCAAGCCGCCGTCATTTTCGTCACCGGGATCATCACTCGCGATCTCGGCGGGGGCCGCCTGGCGCAGGTCATGGCCACTCTTGCCGTCGCTCTGTCCGGCGTGCCGGTATTCGAAGCCACCGAGTTTCAATACACCTCGTTCTCTTACTTCTGGTGGGTCCTCGTCTGCTGGTTCGTCGTTCGCCTCCTGAAATCCGACAATCCCCGCTGGTGGATCGCCATCGGCGCCGCGATCGGGCTGGAACTGCTCACCAAGTACTCAGTTGTTTTCTTCGTTGCCGGCCTTCTCGCCGGCCTCGCGCTTACGCCCGCGCGGCGATGGTTCCTCTCCAAATGGTTCTGGGCCGGGGTCGGCATCGCCTTGGCCCTCTTCCTGCCCAACATCGTCTGGCTCGCCCGCCACGACTGGATCTCCTATGCATTTCTCCAGCACATCCACACCCGCGACATTGCCGAAGGCCGCGCCGACGGCTTCATCAAAATGCAGTTCCTCGGCAATGCCAATCTCTTCGCCGCGCCGGTCTGGATCGCTGGGCTGATTGCCTTCTTCGCCGAGCGCCGTTACCGAACGCTGGCCTGGATGTACGTGGTTCCCGTGGGAATCCTCTGGGCGAGCAAAGGCCGTTACTATTACGTCGCCGAAGCCTACCCAGTGCTGCTGGCCATGGGCGCGGTGGTGGGAGAGCGCTCCATTTCCTGGATGCCGAAGCTTGTGCGCCGCACGCTGGTGGGCGTTTACTTCGCCTGCGTTGCGCTTGGCGGAGCGTTCCTGTGGGCCATGGTTGTTCCCATCGCTTCCAGCGGCCCGCTGCGCGACTTTGCGCTCAAGAATAACGGCGACCTGCGCGAGGAGATCGGCTGGAACCAACTGGTGCGCACCGTGGCCTCCATCCGCGATTCACTACCGCCGGATCAGCAAGCCCACCTCGGCATCACAACCGCAAATTACGGCGAGTATGGCGCCATTGATATCCTGGGCCGCGCCTACGGCCTGCCCCAGCCCATCGGAACCACCAACTCCGAATGGTTCCGCGGCTATCCCGATCCTTCCCCAACTACTTTCATCGTGCTGGGCCTCACTCCAGAACAGGCGAATTCGATCTTCACCGGCTGTCGCCTCGCCGGCCACAACGGCAATTCGCTCGGCGTCCACAATGAAGAAAGCGACGACCACCCCGACATCTTTGTCTGTGGACCGCCGCGTATTTCCTGGCAGCAGATCTGGAAAGAGCACCGGGATTTCGGTTAGATATCCTGCTGAATAGCTGCACGTTTATTGCTTCGGATAATAAGGTCTCGGCGCTGTGGCAGAGGAATACAGCAGAACCGCCACGCGATACACCGTGAATGTGCCCTGCCCCGCTTCCGCCGGGCATGCGCCAACATCGGCTTGCCCATATTCTCCTGAACCCAGCCTGCTCACAAGGTCCTGTGGCAGATGGTCCAGGTTGGCGCCCTGCCAGCGCATGATGAAACCTGGCTCGTCGTACAGGCCGCCGGGAACGCCGTGATCCAGGGGACAGGCAAGCCGTGCGTCGTGCGGGTCCTTGCGCACCGTGATGCCGCTCATCCGGATCAGGTCAGCCACCCGGCTCTCTACCTGCGTTGCAGTCAGCACCGGGACTGCTTGGGAGTAGTCGGCCACCGCAAACAGCACCCCCTGGGCCGCCACCACTGCGATTCCCACGCGGTCGATATCGGAGTTCAGCAGGTTCGCCCGATGCCCCGGCGAGTGCATCCACCCCTCGTGAATCTGCTCCGGGCGCGAGCCGACCGCGATGTTTTCTTCAATCCGGCTGAAGTGCGCGCCCGAGGCCGCGGCGCGCCCGCCCACGTCTAGCTCGCCACCGTAACGGTGGGATATCTCGCCCTCGCCGGCCATTCGCTGGCAGTGCCGCATGGCTGCATCAGCCAGCGATGGGTCCCATTTCAACGTGCCCAACCCCGCCTGCGCCCGCGTTTGGTTGGCCAGCGCAAAGAGTTGTCTCGCCATGTCGGGCCGCGCCGCGCCGGCGAACCCCTGCTGAGCCCGCAAGCCCGTTCCAGCCGCGGCAACCAGCATCAAACCGCAAAGAGACAATCGCCAGACTTGCATCATGCGCATAGTAATTGAAACGCGCCTCTGCGCAAACAGTCGCGGTTACCAAAGTTGTCGCAAATCACTGTCTCGGCGGTGGCGGTGGCATTGGATACCCGCGCATGTAAAGCTCGCGCTGGCGCCGCGCACGGACTTCGTGCACCACAACATAGAAGATCAGGAAGAGGACCATTAGCGGGCCCCAGAACAGCCACGCCGGCTGAATCACGCGATCGCCGCCGTTTCTCACCGTGGACGCAGAGTGGAAGCTGCCGAACATCGACACCATGTCCTTGCCCACGCTCACGTTGTCGCCCAGGTAAACGGAGCCGAAGAAGTTCACCAGGTCCTCGCCAATGGAGCTGTTGTCATCGGCATGCACGCTGCCGAAGAAGGCCACGACATCGTGGTGAGCCTCGCCGGCCAGGTGCACATTGCCAAAGAAGACGACGATGTCCCCTTTGACGGTGCCGCGGTCATCCACGCTGCAGAAGAAACAAACGGCGTCGTGGACGCTCTCGCCGGGGGCAATCTGGAGGTTGCTGCCAAACTGGACCATGTCCTGCTGAGCTTGTGCGGGCAGGGCAAAGGCGGTGGCCAACAGACACAAAGCAAGCGGGCGCAGGCGCATAGAGCCTCCTGATTCCGGATACGGCTGGAACCGTGGTTCGGTTCCGAGGAATATCCGGCGAACGAATCCAGTCTACGCCTGGCGCGCGCGCGCAAAATAATGAAACGAGGATGTCAAATGGAATGATGGAGTTAAGCCACAAAAGTGCACAGAATTGCGCGCTCATCGCTGGCGCGGAGGCTGATTGCGCTGCCGGGGGAAAGTGCAGAAAACAAAAAACCGACGATGTTAAATGGAATCAATTGATTAAGCCAAAAAACTTGCACGCGCAAGGCGCGGGCGCTGTTTTCTCTGACTGTCTATAGTCTACTTCCCCGGAATATTTAACACTGATGATTCGGCTATAAATCTTCTGTCCTAGATAGGAAACGGTTTGTTGCGTTTTTCACGGGCTACGCCTAGTGTCGCATCCGGGTTGCGGTCGAGGCCCGGCCGGGCGCGGCGCCGGCCCTGGCTTCCACGGCCCGTAGAGCGGCACGGCCGACTGGCCCAGGGCGACGTGGGCGGTGCGGTCGGGCTGCGAGGAAGTTTGAGCGTACAGGACAGCGGCAGCCAACAGAAACAAATACGGCAGGACACGGAGGACGGTTCGTGTCATGGCTTGACCTCGGGTTTACAGGGAAGTGAGCCCGTTTGCAACACTATACAGGGGCGCGGACCGGCGGTGGCTCGGCGTTTTGGGGGCGTTCCGGCAGGACGGATGTCGTTTCCTTTGGAAGCGGGAGACCATCCCTCAGGGGCTAAAGCCCGTAGTTTTATTGGCCTTTTGCGGCACGACTAAAGTCGTGCCCTTTCAAAGCTCATTTATGCAGCCATTTCTAGAACCATTTATGCAACCATTTCTAGAACTCGTAGCGCATGCCTAGCTGGACGCGGCGGGGCGGGTTTACCGAGGTCACCTGGCCGAAGGATGGGGAAGTCTCTACGCTGTCGACTCCGGAGGGATTTTCGTGATTGAGCACATTGAATGCGCCCGCGGAGAAGCCTAGGCGCGGGGCGTCGTCTTTCTTGTTCTGGGTGATGGCGAAATCGTGTCCCCAGCGCAGATCGAGGTCGACGTAATCGGGCATGTTCTCAGTGTTGCGGTCCTCGCCGTCGGGCCGCGCGTTGAAGAGGTCAGTGCCGTAGGCATCGGTTCCGGTCAGGATGGAATATGGGCGTCCTGAGTTGGCGAAGACGCCCGCGGCCAGGTTGAGCACGCCGTCCGGATGGAACATGGCGTACATGCCGATGCGCTGGCGGCGGTCAAAGCTGGCGTTTGCCCACTCGTCGTTGGGCGCGTACTGGTTCTGGGGGAACCAGCCGATGCCGTCGGTGTTGGACTCATAGTGGGACCAAGTGTAGCGGCCCCAGCCGGTGAAGTACTTGTTCAGGCGGCCGCGATAGGAAACGTCGAGGCCGGAGCCCTCAAGGAATCCCGCGGGCTGCATCTGGCGGAAGCGGCCGTAAGCGGGGTTGGGGCGCAGGGTGTAACCGGACTGCGGCGTGGGCGCGTTGATGTCGACGGAGCGAAAGTCGCCGATTTCGCGCATGGAGTAGACGCTGACGGTTCCGGTGGCCTTCTGGCCGAGTTGCCGCTCGATGGAGAGCCCGTACTGCAACTGGTAAGGAATGCGCGGGTTGGGCGCGAGCTCCACGCGGGCCACCGGAGATGCGCCGACGTTTACGCAATTTGCGATGGGCATGCAGCCGGTGGAGGGCAGGGCGGAGGGATTGAGCGAAAGGGTGACGGAACGCCGGCGCGGCTGCGCGCCAGAGTAGCGAACGAGATCGAGCAGCGAGCCGGAGCCGAAGCGATCGTAATAGACACCGCCGCCGCCGCGAAGTACCAGCTTGGACGCGGGATCGAGGACCAAGCCGAACGAGGCGCGCGGCGAGAATGACAGACGTTTGGTGGCGAGGAAGTTCTGCCAGTCGTAGCGGAGCCCCGGCGTGATGGAGAGCCGCGCGTTGACTTTGTACTGGTCCTGCACGAACGCGCCCATCTCCTGCTGGTGGTAGATGAAGTGGGTCTGGCCGTAGTTGATGGAGTAGCCGGAGGGCATGTTGGCGGAGTAGTTCTGCAGGGCCGACTGGAGCACGGTGACGCCATCAGACGCGAGCGTTGGCCCGTATGTGAAGCTGCCGAGGGCGTTGGTGTTGTCGTCGAAGGCGCGGCGGTTGAGGTGGGGAACGCCGGCGCCAAACTTGACGTAGTGCTTGCCGCGGGTCCACGACATCATGTCGTAAATGCGGAAGTTGTATTCAGTGGAGAGCGCGTCGTTCTGGGCTGAACCGCCGCTGAAATCGCCGACCACGCTGACGCGCGGGGCCTCGGCCGCGTTCTGGTTGTGGCTGAAGTCGTGCTCGCCGACAACGGAAAACTGGTTGATGAGCGAGGGGGAGAGCATGGAGTCGGCGTGCACCACGGTGTCGTCTTCGCGGTAATCGTTGTTGAAGCCGGCTGCGGCCAGAGTCTGTCCGCCCACGCCCTGATTCTGGCCGGTCCAGTCCTGATAGCTGTACTGCGCGTATGCCGATTGGCGGCTGCCGAATTGGTGCGCCGCGCGGATGCTGAACTCGGTGTCGCGGGTGGGCGCGGGCACGTTGGCCTCGTAAAGGCCGGTGGGATCCGTGGGCGTGGGCAGCAGGGTGGCATCGACCACCGCGTCGAGATCCTCCTCGGCACGATTGAAGGTGACGAGGAAGCTGCTTTTGGGGGCGAAGAAGATGGGGCCGGTGAGGTGGCCTTCGTAGATGCGGCGCTGCTCAAGGGGCTTGGATGGGGCCAGCGCGTTTTGCGCGTTCATGGCCGAATCGCGGAAGTAGAAATTGGCCTGGCCGTGATAATGGTCGGCGGCAGATTTGGAGATGATCTCCATTTGGCCGCGGCCGGGCCAGTAATACTGCGCCGAGTAGGGATCCTGGTTGATGCGAATTTCCTGCACGGCGGATGCGGAGACGGTGGCGCGATTGGCTTCGACGCCGTCGACGATGAGGCCGGAGCCGCCGGTGGCGGTGGCGGAATCGTCAAGGAACGCGGACATGGCGGTCTGGTAGTCGTTGTCGAAGATGGGCAGGGCCTTCAGGTCTTCGGAGGACATCACAGACGAGTCCTGGTTGGCCTCGGAGGCGGTCAGGTCCTGGTCGGTATCGGCGTTGACCTGCACGCTGGTGGAAAGGGCAGCGATGGGCAGGACGATGCGGAGGGGCGCGGCAAACGTTTGGTTGGGAACATGGGCGGCGGTTGCGCTGATGGAAGGAGCAATGGTGACGGGGGTCTTGATGGTTTTGAAGCCGGGCTCGGAGATGACCAGCGTGAAGCTGCCTGGATGGGGCGGGGTCACCGTGAACGAGCCGTCACCGCCGGAACGAAAGCTGCCGTCGAGGGCGCCGTTGCTGTCGACGAGATCGATTTCGGCGTTAGGCACGATGGCGCCGGAGGGGTCGGCGACCACACCGGTGATGGAGGGCGCGGGAGGCGGCGCGGGAGCGCTGGTGGACGCTAGGGCCCATGCAGGCGCAAACAGAAGGATGAAGGCAACAAGGCGAAACATGCGAATCTCCGGCAAGCGATACAGGAACTGCGGCTAGGGAGAAGGGTATCAATCCCTTGCCCAGCCTAAATCATAAGTTTTGCAAAGCGGACCGCACAGTGGTATTGGTCACACTTGGAGCGAGTCAGCGAGTCGGCGGGTCAGCACGCCCGCTCATCTCGATAACGCTGAGATGAACGGGGCACAACTTCGGTTTAGCCGATTGCCAGGGCCGCGACCCACTCCGACGCTGAATCCACTACGATGTCGGGCGGGGTTTCCATCAGGTTCTGGGGGCCGAAGCCGAAATGGCAGCCGAGCACATGAACGCCGGCGTTGCGGCCGGTCTGCACGTCCACCTTGCTGTCGCCGATCATCAGGGTCTCGGCCGGGGTGACGCCGGCCTCCAGCATGAGGGTGCGCAGGCCTAGCGGGTCGGGCTTCTTCAGCGCGAAACTGTCGCCGCCATACACCTGAAAAAAGAACGGGCCCATGCCGAGGCCATCGCAAATGGCTCGCGCCGGCCGCACGGGCTTGTTGGTCAGCACGGCCATCTTGCGCCCGCGGCCATCCGGGACATTGCGCAGGGAGGCGAGCGCGTCCAGAACGCCGGGATACGCGTAAGTGTAGTCCAGCTTGTGTTCGCGGTAATGGGCGAGGAAGAAGTTGTAGGCGGTCGCCAGTTCTTCGTCATGCACGTCGTTGGGATCGACGCCGTTCTCGACCGCGAGCGAGCGGCGGACCAGCATGGCGGCGCCGTTTCCCACGAATCCGGCAATGATGTGGTCGTCGAGCCGCGGACGGCCCATGTGCTCGAGGGCCGCGTTGACGCTGTTGGCGAGGTCGCGGGCCGAATCAATCAGGGTGCCATCGAGATCGAATACGATCAGCCGGATGGCTTCGGCGGGAATGGGGCGCAGCACGCGGAGCATGAATTCCAGTTTACCGGGCCGTGGCCGCTGATCCTCGAACTCAACGGCAGGCTGCGTTCTTTGCTCCGGACACGGCGAAAAACGTAATGCTCGCCGGCTTCAGCTCCTCCAACCCCGCGCCCTGCGCCACTCCATTCATTGATGGCAGGCTGCCATCCTCACCCGCCTTCAACTCCGCTCCGTTCAGCAGCACGGCCGTTCCCACCAGGTCCGGCGCGGTCAGCTCGTAGCGTATTAACCCCTCCGGCAGCGCAATCTCACGCGCCTGTTCCCGATCCGCGTTGATGGCCAACACGGCCACGCCTCCGCGCTTGCCGCGCAGGCATTGCGCAAATAGATAGAGATTCGGCTGTTTCGCAGTGCCGGGGTCAAGTACCGTGGTTCCCATCAGGCGCCGCCACAGGATCGCTGCCCAGTAATTCGGCCGCGGATCCAGGGTGGTTTCGTCGAGAAGGCCATAATCGCTGGCGTTCAGGGTGTTGTGCATGACCACCTGCACGTTCTTCTGGGCCAGCTCGCCGAGCTGGGTGAGATAACGGAAGGTATCGATGAAATCCGCGGCCCAGGGATCGCCGCCGCAAGCTGTTTCGGCGGTTTCCGTCAGCCAGATGGGTTTATCCGGCGCGTACTTGTCGCGCAGTGCCGCGTAGAACGCTTCGTCGCGCAGCGTTAGCGTTAGCCAATCCTCGCTCAGCGCCTTTTCAGGTGTCATGCCCAGCGCCGCCGCGCCCAACCGCGCGCATCGCTGGCTCACCGCGCCGTAATAGTGATAGGAGAATGCATCCAGCCCCGGACCTTCGTCGCGCAGAATGTCCTCGGTGCGGATCAGCTTCATTCCCGGCATCTGCCCGAAGCCGCCGGCCTCGCCTACGCCGCCCGGACCGAGAATCAGCAACCGCGGGTCCGCCTGCTTGATGTAGGCGCGGAATGCCTTGAAATCCTGCGCGTACGCCTCTGCGTCATAGCCCCTGGGCGCGCCTCCCATGGCCGCAAAGGTCGGCTCGTTGAACATTTCCGCCGCGGCGATGTTTCCGCCGATGCTCTTGGTGTATTGCAGCAGCTTTTCGGCCTCAGCTGAAGTCCACACGCCGCCTGCGTCGCGGACGCCGGGGCTGATGGCGAACGATGAGACGATGCGCGCGTCCGCGGCGAGGGCAAAATCCACTACTACGCGCCAGTCTTTGCGGGTCAAGACGCCGTTGAATCCCGACGGGGGTTTCTCCGGCGCGGGCGCGTCTGAATTCCAGAAAAAGGTTGAGTTCGCCCACGTCCCGCTGACCCGAACATAGGCCGGGCCGAGCGCCGCAGCGAGCTTTTCGAGCTTGGGGTTGTCCAGGTCCGCCGGCGGCCGATAGCGATAAAGCGACGCCGGCATTCCCGCCGGCCCAGGCTGCTTTTCCGCGGGCTGATCGCCGCCGGTTTTGTACGGCGCCCAGAAGCGCCCGCCGGTGACCTCGATCATTTCAATGTTGTAAGACTGGAAGCGCTGGTCCACGTGCGCGATCGCCGGCATCGCTCCCGGTTTGAGCGCGACCGTTGAGTTCTGAGCACGAATGGCCGGAGCCAGCTCACACGCGACGGTAATGAGCGCCAAAATCCCAACCTGCATTTTCATTGAGTCACCCTGAGATCGACTTGAAAGACAGAAATCACTCTAGGCGTTCGGCTGATTCTAAGCAACCTGGAACTGGTTGCATGAATGTCCGGAAGTCGGGACAAAACATCCCTCAGGGGCTAAAGCCCTAGCCCTTTATTTAGGCAGCTGGCGGCACGACTGAAGTCGTGCCCTTTCAATACTCTGTCTATGCAACTAGCTCCAGAGGCGTGGAGCGGCCAAAGCCGGCGGACAACCAGAGCGGGTCAGCCGCGGGCGGCTATTTCAGCGCGCAAGGCCGCGGCGATTTCAAGGAGATAGGTGGCGCTATCGGCGGCGGGATTGGACTGGCAGATGGACTCCGCTTGGCGGGCGAGTTCACCCGCGGGAATGAGGCCGAAGGTGCCGAGCGAGCCGGCGAGTTTGTGGGCGGCGCTGTGGGCTTCAGCGCGGAGGACAGGGGAGAGATTGCCCTGGGCGAGCGCGGCGGCGGCCTGTTCAAGCACGACCACGCGTTCCTCGATCTGGGGGCGGAACTTCAGCCAGAGCTGATCGAGCATGGCGGAGATGGACGGCGAATCGGAGGCGGAGGTTTTCGAATCCATTGGAATCATTATGCCGAGAAACCGGGCCGGGAAAAGACATCAGGGGCTAAGGTGCCTGCGTGAGAGCGTCTTTTGCCGACGGTTCGCTTAGTCAACGAGAGCCGGCCGGAGGACAAAAGCAGCAAGTTGGCGTCGCTCTAGCGACGTGGCAAGTTGGCGAGATGGCGAAGATGTTCTATTCCGCAGGCAGATGCCCGAGTCCTTCAACAACCCCGTTCAGTTCCAGCCTAATACACTGGCGATCTGGTCGGGGAGAGTGAGGGGATCGAAGGGCTTGAAGAGGATGGCCTCGACGCCCAGATCGGCGAAGCGGCGCTGGTCGTTGCTCTGGACCTTGGCGGTAAGCAGCAGGACCGGGATACGCGCGGTGAGGGGATTCTTGCGCAGTTCGCGAAAGGTGGTGGGACCGTCCATGCCGGGCATCATGACGTCGAGGAGGATGGCATCGGGATTGTACTCAGTGGCGCGGACAATGCCCTGGGCGCCAGAGCTGGCTACGGCCACTTCCCAGCCGGCCACGGTTTCAAGACTGAGGGCTGCTACTTCGCGGATATCGTCTTCGTCGTCAATGATGAGAATGCGGCGCGCCATGATTCGTGCTCCATCTCCGGTCCAGCGCGGTCATGGGCACGTCCGGCAAGCGACGCGAGCGAACCCGGTGTAAAAGGTACCGGTTTGCCGTCGGGGGGCCCTGGGCCAGCCGTTATAGTGTACGGTCGGCCGACAACGATGGGGGAGCTTCTTCCATCTGACGCGCATTTCGGAGCAACGTCAAGACCAGTGCCTCAAGCTGCTGGGGCTGGACAGGGGCGCTCGACAGGAAATGAGTGAGACCGAGGGCGAGCTGACGGCGCTCGGAATCGGGCAGGTTGCGGCCGGAATAGACCACCAGGGGCAGGCTGGCGAGGTGCTCGTGAGTGCGCAGCCAGTCGATGAGGTTGAAGGTGTCGCCGTCGGGCATATCAACGTCGAAAACCAGTAGATGGGGCTGAAACACGAAACAGGTGTCGAGGGCCTGCTGGCGGGTTTGGGCGGATTGGACCTGAAAGCTTTCATGGGTAAAGACGCCGGCTATTTCGCGCGCGAGATCCGCATCTTCCTCGACGATAAGAATGCGTGCTTTGTCTCCGGGGCCACAGAGGGCGCGGGCCAATTCGCCCAGGAGCATGTTCTCATCCAGCGGTTTTGAGACGCGGTCTTCGGTTTCCGCGGAGGGCTCAACCGGATTCTGGCTGGCTATGCTGAGCAGCACGATGGGTATGCGGTGCTCGGGATCGGCGCGGCGAAGCAGAGGCAGGATCTCCCAGCCGTTCAGGCCGTTCAGAGATGTATCAAGAAGGACGGCATGGACACCTTCGCGGGCGGCGGCCAGGGTCTGTTCGACGGTGGTGGTTTCAATTACCCGGCATCCTTGCCGAGAGAGCCTTTCCGCAACCAGCGGGCGAGTGAGGCGGTTGGCGTCAGCGAGAAGAATAGTTCCCTGAGCCAGGATGCCGGGCACGGGCAGGTTTTGCAAGGGTTCGGGTTTGAAGGGAAGAAACACGCGGAAGGTGGAACCGCGGACGGAATTGCGTTCCGCCCAGATTCGCCCGGCATGCTGAAGGACAATGGTCCGGCAGATGGCGAGGCCGAGGCCGCTGCCGCCCTTTTGACGGGAGTCGGAGGCGTCCACCTGCTGGAAGCGGCCAAAGATGGCCTCCAGCTTGTCGGCGGGAATACCGCGGCCCTGGTCGATGACGGAGATGGTGACGCCGGCGGCGCCGGGGCGCACCATGATGGAAACGGTGGTGTTGGGCGCGGAGAATTTGATGGCGTTGGAGAGGAGGTTGGTAAGGACCTGAAGAAGGCGGTCGGGATCGCCGGAGATTTCGGCCTTGGTGGTGTCATGCAGAAGCTGGACGCCGGCGGCGTCGGCCACGGGCTGCATGCCGTCGATGGCCTGACGGATGACCTCAGAAAGCTGCAAGGAGCGGAATGTGATGGGTTCCTTGCCGCTCTGGATGCGCTCGAGGTCGAGGATGTCGTTGATAAGGCGGACCAGCCGGTCAGAGTTGGTGACGGCGATGCGGAGGAGGTTGGCAGCCTTGTCGTTGATGTTGCCGAGGATTCCGGAGGAGAGCAGGCCCAGGGCGCCGCGGATGGAGGTGAGCGGGGTGCGGAGCTCGTGGCTGACGGTAGAAATGAACTCGTCCTTGAGACGGTCGAGGGCGTAGCGCTGGCTGATGTCGCGGAAGCTGAGCACGGAACCGGAAAAGCGGCCCTGGTCGAGGATGGGGGTAAAGAAGTATTCCGCGGGCACCGGGGCGCCATCGGGGCGATAGAAAGTGTCCTCTCCGGCACAGGCTATCTGGCGGGCGGTGGCGCGGCGAAGATTGCACTCCGGCTTGCACTTGAGGCCGGCGGGAGCGGAGCCGTGGAGGATGTCATGGATGGGCTGGCCGGTGAGGCCCGCCGAGGGGGCGCCGAGCAGTTGCGCGGCCGCTGGATTGGCGAAGCTGATCTTGCCGAAGCGGTCCATGCCGCAGATGCCGTCAGCGACGGAGTCGAGCAGGATCTCCTGCTGGCGATAGAGCTCCTCGGCGCGGCCGCGCTCACGAGTGCGGGCCAGCATTTGGCCGAGCGAAGCGGCCACAGTCTCCATGGCGGCGAGGGCCTGAGGGTCCTCGCGCAGGCGCTGGCGCGAGTAAAACTCGAGTACTGCCAAGCTCTTGTTGCCGACGCGAACAGGGACCGCCCAGCCGGAGGCCATGCCGTGTCCCAGGGCCGACTCAATGCGCGGACTCTGCGGCGTGCGCGCGAGATCGACGATCCAGTGGGTGCGGCCTTCCTGCCAGACGCGGCCGGGCAGGTCCTCACCGGGAGCCAACGAACGGCCGGTGCTCTCCTGGACGAGGGCGTCGGCGTCAAGACCAGGAGAGCTCCACGCGGTGGAGAATTCCAGCCGGTTCTCGTCTGGGTTAACATCCCACTTGATGCCGGCGTCCCATCCCTGGGAGACGCATACGGCTTCTACGATGCGCATGGCGGCCAGCTCAGGGGAGCTGCTTTCCCCCACGATCTGGCTTACTACCAACTGCAACGCGAGGCGATGCTCCCGCAGTTTCTGCTGGGTGACGTCGCGCAGCAAACAACGTACAGCGACGGGATTGCCGGCCTTCTGACGCTGGCTCAGGCTCAGCTCGAGCTCCATCACCCGGCCTTCGGCGGTCAGGTTGCGCAGGGAAGCCCGGTCGATGACTTCGCCGTCGAGCGCCCTCCGGAAGAGCGCTGCCACCTCCATGCGGCACTCGGCCTCGAAGAGCGTTTCAAAGGATTCCAGCGCCATCAGCTCGGCATGGTTGATACCGAAGGCGCGGCGCCAGGCCGGATTGGCGTAAAGGAAGCGGCCGGAAGTGGAAAGCGTGGCGATCATCTCGTTCGAGTTTTCGAACAGATCGCGATAGCGTTCCTGGGATTCGCGCAGGGCCTGATCCTGGCGAAGTGTCCCGGTCTGGTCAAGGGCAACTACCACCAGGCCCTTCAATGCCGCCTGTTCATCGCGCAGGGCGGAAATGTGAATAGTAACGGGGAACAGGGTTCCATCTTTGCGCCGGAATTGGCCTTCAAAGCTGGGCACCTGGCTGGGAGGCATGCGGCGGACGGTGTCGATGAGCGCGTCCAGCAGCTTGTGGCCAACCAGATCGGGATCGGGTTCAACGCCCGTCAGTCGCTGCAACTCGGCGACAAGGCGCGGACCCTCGCCCGGCGCCAGGATCTCGGCGGTGCGAGGCTTTCCCACCAGTTCGCCGGCAAAGTAGCCGAGGAGGCGCTGTGCGGCCGGATTGATCTGGGCGATGGCGCCGTCGAGGCCAATGGTTATCACCATCGGGCCCGCTGAATCGAAAATCTCCTGATAGGAAATGTCCCGCGGTGCGGTTCGGCTGCGATGCAGTGCCCGAAAAGCGAGCGCGGCAGCACCGAGTCCGGCTATCAGGTCCATAAATGAGAGGTAGATGTGCCCCGGCCAGGCGGCCTGATCCGCGGCAAGGGAACATGCAATCACCGCTAGAAGCGCCAGCGACGCGACCGCTTCCATTGTGCCGGGCGTCTGTGGGCGCAGCCGGGCTTTTGAGCCGCTTACGGCCCCTGAAACCCCGTCGCTCTCATGGTCTGGCATCAGTCCCAGGGAAACACCTTTTGGCCGGCCCTAACTGCCAAGGCACCGAATCAGGCTGCTCAACCCAGATCGCGGGCAGTGGCTCTGCCTCCTACGCGGTCCTTCGCCCACAGCCGATGACCAAAGCATCGGACCTTCAGCGAGGAGTCCAGTGTCTCCGCTTCGCCTCCCCCAAGATGTGTACAGCTAAACCAGCCTAATTTTTATCAGACAAACTACGGTAAGACACGCTTAATGTGCAGATAGAGAATCACGTTCAGCACCAGCGACAGCAGCAGCAGCGCGGACAAGGTGACGGCGAACATGTTCACCTTGTTGCCCATGTTCTTCAGATCATCAATGAGTTCCTGCTGCTCCAGGGTGTTTCGGTCAGTAGCTTCACGGACCATTTCGAGCTGGTCCTCAACCCGCTTGATCCCGGTGGTCTGCTCCTGGACGGTGCTGCGAAGATCGTTGTGCTGCACCTGCAGTTCGGAAATCTGATTCTGCACTGGGGCCAGATCCACGCCAGGGCCAGGATCGGCCGGATGGGGCCGCGGCGAGAGCAGGTTGGCGATAGCGGTGGCAAAGTTGCCGTCAATGAGCGGCAGAAGCTTTTGCACGAAGGGAACCGCCTGCTTGAGCACGCCGAGCGCGCGCTGGGACGAAGTGCTCTCATCTACCGGGGCAGGCGCAAGCCCGCGTCCCGGAGGTGCGGCGGCGCGGTGTTGCGCCTCCGGAGATGAACCCAAAGGCGCTCCCATAGGCAAAGGGGAACCAAAGACCCGCGGCGGAGCGTCATGCCCGTTGCCCTGAAGCGGATTGCCGCTGGAGATAAAGTCGCGGCCGCTGCCTTCCATGCGCATCGGCTCAGCGCGATAACCTTCGGCGAGATAGACCTCATCCCGGTTGTAATCATCCGGCTCGCTCATACCTTTATCCTTTCCAATAACTATATCGGGGATTTGCGAAATAGGATACGCTTTCGACGATTGCGGAACCAAGAAGAAGAAGGGGATGCGAGGAAGGGGCGTCCACTATTGGAGTGGCTGGGGGTCTGTGGACAACTCGTCTCCGGCATGCTCGCTTTCGACCGTGATGCGGCGCAGGCTGACTTGATCGAAGCGAGACCAGATGAGGCCGATAGGCACGATGCCGATGAACGTGACCAGAAGGATTGCCGCGGCGCAGGCGGTGGCGGCCTCAGGGGCGGCGCCATAAAAGCCGGAGATGGCCGCAGCGACGATGCCGATCTGCGAGAACCATCCCAATACCGGGATCTGAAGGACGCTGGCGCCGCCGCTGACCACCATGAGGAAGACCGCCTTGGGCGGCGTTGTGGCGGCGAGTGCCGGGCTGGCCACAAACGCGCGCATGGTTTGGTAATACGACGTGGCGATGAGTGCCCACATGGAAAGCGAGAGTACGACCAGGACGGAGAAGTCGGCGAGTGAGCGGATGGTATCGAGGCCGGCGTGAAACGTTCGAATCTTATGGCCCGCCGCGCGGCCAAGGTTTTTCGATACCAAGCCGAAGGCGGTCTCAAAGGCGCGGGCAATCATGTCGCCTCCCAGCCGGATTCCAACGAGGAAGAGCACCCCGAGCAGTGTTAAGAAAAGTCCGCCGTAGCGGAAGAAGAAGGCGGCAATCTGTGGAGACAGGCGGCTGCTCAAAAGGGAAAGCCAATGGGAGCTTCCGATGGCCTTGGTGATCTCGTTCGGCGTGACGGACAGAATGGCGAGGGAGAAGACCAACGCAATGGAGCCCATGTCCGAAAGGCGTTCCACCACGTACACGGCAATCTGGGCGCTCACCTCAGTTTGAGTTTTTCTGGCGATCAGGTAAGGGCGGACAAGGTCGGCGACGCGGCCGATGAGGCCTACGGCGGTGAAACCGATGATCTGCGGTCCAACCAGAGAAAACCCTGAAACCTTCTTATTGTGCCGCATCAGGGCGGCCCATCGCGCGGCGCGGAAAAAGTAGCCCAGGAAGATGCAGCCAAAGGCAACCAGGATTCGGTTCCAGTTGGCCCGGGCAAACTGCGAGCCGACCTCGGAGAAGTTGAACTGGAAGCGGTGGCGCGCCCAGATAAACAAGATCACCAGCCCCAATAGCACTGCCAACCCAAGAATCCACTGTCTCTTCTTCAAACGCCGCTCCCGATCGTTGCCGGTATAGATACAGTCTACCGTTTGCCCGGCGGCCTTTCTGCCAGTGGATTGGATGCGGACTGCGCGCGCATTTGAGATTAGCGACTGGCGGCTCGCGCATCGTTCGACGAGGCGCGTTCGCGTGCCAGCACCCGGCGATTGAACTCGTGAATCACCCGGGCCACGTAGAAGCGGGTTTCGCGGTAGGGCGGAATGCCGTGGTATTTGTCCACGGCGGCGGGCCCGGCGTTGTAGGCGGCCAGCGCCACGGCAAGGTTATCGTGGTAGCGCGAGAGCAGCGCATCCAGGTAAGCCGAGCCGCCCTGCACATTCTGATTGGGCTGAAAACTGTCCTTGACTCCCAGGCCGGATGCAGTTGACGGCATGAGCTGCATCAGGCCACGGGCTCCGGCGCGGCTGACCGCGTGCGCATTGCCGGCGCTTTCCGCCTTGACCACGCTGGCCAGGAGATCGATATCGAGATTGTGGTCCTGGCCGGCGCGGGCCAGCATCTGGTGCAGGTCCGCAGGTGTGAGACGGGCATTGTGCGGCGCGGCATCCGGCGCAGTTGTGGCGGCTGTCTTCGCGGCCGGCGATGGTGATGGATCAGGAACGTTCTGAATGGAGGCGATATCCGCAGGCGGAAACTCGATGTAGCTTTCGGCGTCGGTGCTGGTGTAAAGCCGTACGCGGCCATCCACTGTCGCATGGTGATTGCAGTTGAGAGAAAAGCCGTTGGCGAGTGTCACCCGCTCGGAGGCGCGCGCAGACGGAAGGGCGGCGGCAAGTGCGGCGGTAAGAGCGAGTTGGAGAATGCGACGAATCAAATTAACCCTTGTTCCGGCGACGTGAGCTCCTGAGATCAGTTTTTCAAGATCAGCTTTCCACGCGGGCGGTTTGCTTTGCAAGCAGCCTTTCCAAAACGACGGCCACGCCATCCTGATCGTTCGGCGGAGCCTGCTTCCAGCCGCGCATTTTGGCCAGGGTGCGCAGCTCTCCGGCGGCGTTGCCCATGATGACGGCCTGACCGGCCCACTCCAGCATGTCCAAGTCGTTCCAGTTGTCGCCAATTGCCATGGTTTCCCGGGCGTGGATGCCGAGGCGCGCGGCCAGACGAGCCAGCGCCCATCCCTTGGTGACTCCCGGCGGCATCAGGTCCAGAATGGAAATATCGCGGGCCGGATACTCCGTGCGGACGCACTCGCATTGAGCGTGCCATTCACTGGCCTTGAGCGCTTTCTCGGCCTGCTTCATTGGCTCTAGTCCTCCGGTGACCATGCCCTGGATGGGATCCTCGCCGCCGTCGAGCGCATGTTCAAGCGGCTTTACCACTTCAATGGCGTGGCGATTGGCTTCAACCCATGTGGAGATGCGGACGGCGGGCGTATCCAGGTCTTCCAGCACCAGCTCGCCCTTCCCAATCCGGTCAAAGGTGAATACAAGAGTGCCGAAGGGCCGCAGCAAGCCGCAAAGCGCCCGCGCCACCCGCGATTCCAGGTGGCAATGGCCGATGGATTCGCCGCCCAGCGTGCGCGTCACTGCTCCATTCGACGTAATAAGGGGCGTATCCGCTCGCAGGCCGAGCGGGTTCAGCAGGGGCGCGGTGTAGGCTACGCGCCGTCCGGTAGCAACGGCCACGGTGATGCCGGCAGCCTGGGCCGCCCGGAGCGAGCGCGCCGTGCGTTCGCTAACGGTTTGCGCAAAGCTGGGCAGCAGCGTGCCGTCCACGTCGATGGCCACCAGGCGAACCGGAGGGTGCATGACCCCAGTTTACGGTAGCCATGCGTGGGCTATAAGCAGTGGCGTTATTTGACCCGATGGGGACTTTTCGCTATAGTCGAATCCATGAAGATCCGGCTTGATCCCGTGGCTGCCCGTGCATGTTGTTGCGCGCTGCGGCTACTGTGTGCCTGATCTGGACTTTTCAAAACTCAGCGCACAAGCAGCCGCGTATCAGCCATTGCTGACGCGGCTTTTCTATTTCCTGCAATGACGTTTGCCCAAAAACCATGAACAGCTTGATCTACAAACCGCGATCCACTCGAAGTGCCCATCTGCCGGCTTTGCGCGGTTGTTGTCGCTGTTGTTGCTGCTGATCTTCCCCTCAAAATCAGTCGTTTGAGCTGGGCCACGCCCCCACATTTCAGGGGCAAACCGTGCGCTCCCGCTGTATCCCAAGCTTCTTTCCCAATCATTGCTGCATTCAGGAGGTCTTCGTGACACGCACCATGCGATTCTCATCCATCGCAGCCATTCCTTTGTTCCTCTCGGCATCGTCGGCCTACGCGCAGGTTGTGGGCGCGACTCTCACCGGCACCGTCCACGACCCATCCGGCGCCGCCGTTTCCGCAGCCACGGTGACCGTTCGTCAAACCGAGACCGGCGCGATACGCATCCTGACCACCGATGCTGAGGGCCGGTTCTTCGCGCCCTCAATTCCGGTTGGCCCATACACCATCGCCGTGCAACACGATGGCTTCGCGCGGCAGGAGCATACCGGAATCTCGCTCACCGTGGGCCAGAGCTTGCAGCTGAACTTTGTGCTCACTGTCGCCGCGGACAAGCAGGAAGTTGTCGTCAACGCTGCCGGACCGAGCGTGAACACTACGACGCAGCAAACCTCAGGGCTGGTGGACGAAAGACAGGTGAAAGAGCTGCCCCTAAACGGGCGCAGCTACGACGAGCTCCTCATCCTCAATCCCGCCACCGTCAACTACACCGGCGAACGATCCGGCGGCATTGGAACTTCCAATTCATCGGTCGGCAACATGTTCGCGGTCAGCGGCCGGCGCCCACAGGACAATCTCTTTCTGCTCAACGGCATTGAATACACCGGCGCGTCGTTAATCAACGTCACGCCCGGCGGAACCAGCGGCCAGTTGCTCGGTGTGGATGCGGTGCGTGAGTTCAACGTCGTCACCGACACCTACGGCGCAGAGTATGGCAAGCGCGATGGCGCCCAGGTGAGTATTGTCACCTCGTCGGGCACAAACAAGCTGCATGGCACGGCATTCGAATTCCTGCGTAACAGCGCCCTCGACGCTCGCAACTACTTTGACCAGGGATCCATCCCCGAGTTCCAGCGCAACCAGTTCGGAGGCTCGCTGGGAGGGCCGATTCAGAAAGACAAGCTCTTCCTCTTCGGCAACTACGAGGGCTTCGGCCAGGCCTGGGGACTCAGCGCCGTAACCCTGGTGCCCGACGACCAGGCGCGCCAGGGCTATCTGCCCAATAAATCGGGAGTGGAAAAATATGTGGGCGTCGATGCTGCAGTGGCGCCTCTGCTGAGCCTGTGGCCGGTGCAGAATGGGCCGGATCTCGGGAGCGGCATCGCCGAGGCCTTCAGTCATCCGCCGCAGCACATTCGCGAGGACTTTGGAACCGCGCGCTTCGACGACAATCTCAGCAGCAAGGATCTTCTCTTCGCGGTCTACACCGCAGACGACAGCAGCGCCGATACGCCTTCGCAAAACCCTCTGAGCCTTATCAACGAAAGCCTGCGCGAGCAGGTGGCCAGCGTTCAGGAACAGCACATCTTTACACCCACGCTGCTCAACACGGCCCGCTTCGGCTATTCGCGCGCCAGCTTCTTCTTCACCGGCGAATCTCCGGTTTCGTTGCCGGGTTGGGTTTCCGGGGAGCCCATCGGCGCCATTGTCGTCAGCGGTAGCACCGCTTCCAACGGCGCGTCGCAGATTTCGCAGGCCGGCCTCAACGTGGGCAGTAACAACAAATCAACCCGGAATCTCTTCACCATCGACGACCATGTCTACTGGGCGCGCGGCCGCAACCAGATTGAGGCGGGCTTATGGCTGCAGCGCATCCAATCCAACGATCTGCTCGCCCAGGATCAGTACGGCCAAGCCTCCTTCAGCACCCTCGAATCCTTCCTGCAGGGCACGGCGAAGACCTTTACCGTCGTTCCTTCGCCCACGGAGCTTGGCTGGCGCACGCTCGCCGGCTCTGGTTTCGTGCAGGACACCATCAAGGTGAACAAGCGCCTCGAGCTGCGCGCCGGATTCCGCAGCGAATCGACCGACGGCTGGAATGAAGCCCAGGGCCGGGCGGCCAATTACGCAATCGTCAATGGAGTGCTGCAAACGCAGCCGATCATCGGCTCCTCCGCGCTCACCACCAATCGCGCCGTCTTGCTGCCCGAGCCGCGCGTGGGCTTCGCATGGGACGTGTGGGGCAATGGGAAAACTGCAATTCGCGGCGGTTTCGGACTATACCACGGACTGCTCGACACCCTCGATTATCGCCTCGACCAGACAGCGCCTTTCAACACTGCGGAGTCGATCTCGAATGTCGCTGTCTCCAAGCTGCATATCACTGCGGGCACGCCGCCTCCGGCGGGAGCAAAGATATCGCCCAGCAACGTGCAGCCCGACATCGCCACCCCCGCGGTGCTTAGCTGGAGCCTCCGGATCGAACAGCAGATCGCGCCGCAAACGTCCTTCACCGTGGGATACGTGGGCTCGCACAGCTATCACCAGATTCTCTCTGAAGACATGAATGAGCCAGTGCCCACAAATCTGCCGGACGGCACGGTCTTCTACTCGGCCGGGTCTCCCAATGTCAATCCCGCTCTGGCAAACTCTACCTCCTGGGTCTCGCAGGGCGTAGGGCTCTACAACTCCCTCATCGTGGACGGGCGCAGGTCGTTTGCCAATGGCTTCCAGTTCCGCGGCAACTACACCTTCGCCAAGAACCTCGATGATGGCTCCGCGTGGAATACCAGCGTCAGCGGCAACACCCCCGCCTTTGTCGAGTTTCCCCTCAATCCCAAGCTCGACTGGGGACCGGCAGCCACTGACGTTCGCCAGTCTGCATCCCTGAACGGGAGCTACGATCTCCCCTTCGGCCGCGGACGGCGCTTCCTGAACCACGTTAGCCGGCCGGTTGATTTCATCACCGGCGGCTGGACGGCCAGCGCCATTGTGGCCGCGCAAACAGGTTTCCCCTTCAGCCCTCAGCTTGGCTATAACCCGACCGGCAACGGCGACACGCGCAACCCCGTACGTCCCGACTGGAATCCGGATTTCAGCGGCAATCTCTATCCGCGCACGCCAAGCCAGTATTTCAATCCCGCGGCCTTCCTGCCGCCTGCTGCCGGCACCTACGGCAATGTCGGGCGCAACTCGCTCACCGGCCCCGGCCTCACAGACCTCGATTTTTCCGCGATCCGGAATGGCCATCTTACGGAGCGCCTCGGACTTCAGTTTCGCGCCGAGTTCTTCAACATCCTCAACCACACCAACTTCCTCACTCCCAATGAAGTCGTCTATACATCCGCGACTTCAGGCATTTCACCCACGGCCGGCTTAGTCACGGCCACCTCAACCACATCGCGTCAGATTCAGTTCGGAGTCAAGCTTCAGTATTGATCGCAGTTGCGCGCGGTCTTGGCTGCGTGGCGATGGTCAGCATCTTAGGTTTCGGACGCAAATGGGAGAAATGAACATTATTTGAGATTGACGGCGGATCAAACAAGCACCGGTGGCGAAGTGGCTAACGCTCAGGTCTGCAAAACCTGCATTCGCGGGTTCGATTCCCGCCCGGTGCTCCAACCCTTCAAGAGGCGGACAGGTCCCGGCAGTCGGGGTTCGAGGCACGTTATCCTCAAGGTGCGTGTCCACCGTTGCTCAACCCGTGAAACGTGCGCAACTAAACCCAGCGCTGGCCACGCTCGCCCTGCTCATTGCGCTCAACCTCCTCAATTACATTGACCGCTACATCCTGCCCGGAGCGCAGGCGCTGATCCAGAGGGAATACGGCTGGAACGACCAGCGCATGGGCGCGCTGATGACTGCGTTTTTCGCGGTCTACATGGTTTTTGCGCCGCTCACCGGCTGGCTGGGCGACCGCTTCCGGCGCAAGCCGCTCATCATTGCCGGCGCAGTGCTGTGGAGCCTGGCCACTCTGGCCACTTACTGGGTCCACAGCTACTGGACGTTCTACCTGCGTCAAGCCGTGGTGGGTGTGGGCGAGGCGACCTTCGGCATCTTCGCCCCTTCGGTGATTGCGGATTATTACGACGAGCGCGACCGCAACAAGATTCTCTCCATCTTCTATCTTGCGATCCCCGTGGGTGCGGCGCTGGGCTACATTGCGGGCGGCAACCTGGGCAGCATGTACGGATGGCGCGCGCCGTTCCTGATTTGCGCCATTCCAGGGCTGCTGGTGGCCGCGCTTTATGGAGCGATGGGGCGCGAGCCGGTGCGCGGCGCCAGTGACCATGTGCATGCCACGGCGGACCGGAGCACGTTTGTGGGATTGTTTCGCAATCCCGCATTCCTGACCGCGACGCTGGGGCTGGCCATGCTGACGTTCGCCATGGGCGGGATCTCCACGTGGATTCCGGTTTTCCTGGAGCGGTTTGCCGGGCTGACGACCGCAAAAGCCGGCACGCTGGTGGGCACAATCACCGTGGTGGACGGGATTGCGGGGACCGCCGTCGGGGGCTGGATCGCTCAGCGATGGCTCCGGACCAACCATCGCGCTCTGTATCTACTTTCCTTCTGGAGCGTGGCGCTGACTCTACCTTGCGGAGCGATGGTCTTCTTCGGGCCGGCGAAATGGAGCATTCCGGCGCTGTTCGCAGCGGAGTTCTTCTTGTTTCTGAACACGGGACCGCTGAATGCGGCAATCGTGAACGCGGTTTCGGCGCCGGTTCGCGCCACGGCGATCAGCGTGAATCTGTTCTGCATCCACTTCTTCGGCGACACGTTCTCGCCGCAGATCATCGGTGCGGTGAGCGACCGGACGAACCTGCGGCTGGCGCTGGGGGTGACGCTGGTGTCGCTGGTGATTTCGGCGGGAATCCTGCTGGCGGGGGCGCGGTTTGCGCCTGTGTTGGAAGACAGAGAAAGCTAAGGCAAAATCATATCAATACATCATGATATGTCGATAATTGCATACTTTTATGCATATGCATACTACCGTCATATCATGATATGTTGATGGGTTTTTGGGAGGTTTTTCCCCACTTACTTTGCCGGCAACTTTTCCTGGTCAAGCCGGTTCATGAAAGCCCGTCCGCGACCCTGGCCGCGCAAATTGGGGTCGGCGATGGGCGGGCGATCCTGTTCGGCAGTAAAGCCGCGGGCGAGGCGCGGGTTGGGCCGGAATTTAGGCGGGCCGCCGTTGAATTGCCGCGCGTGACTCAGCAGCATTCCGGCGCGGCCATGCATGGGCGTGACGATGCCGCGGATTTCGACGTTGGCGTTGCGGAACCGGGTGAGCTCGCCGACGGTGTCGCGGTCCTGCCGCAGGCTCAGGATGGTGAAACGGCAGGCGTCGTCGGGGACGTCGGGCGGGCAGACGTCAAGGAAGCGGCTGCCATTGGAAAGTTCCACCACGTCATAAATATGCACGGAAATGCAAATGTCCTTGTTGAGGAGTTGCGTGGCTTGGTCCGGCGTAACGCAGGGCTTGGGTCTTGCGGTGAGCAGCGGAGCAACCGCGAAAAGAAGCGCCAGAACGAGCAGGCGGCGCATGGGAACCCACTTTCCGGGAAATGAAAATCGTGGTCCTTCCGGGCTCCCCGCGCAACCAGCTACGGCTGATCAGTGCGCTGCGGCCAGCTCCTCGCTCTTCTTGCCGTAGTGGCTCTCGACGTACTTGTCGAGGATCTCCTTGAATTCGGTCACTATGGTATCGCCGTGGAGGGTTTTCAGGAGCTTGCCATCGACGTAGACCGGGGCTTTCGGATCTTCAAACGTGCCGGGAAGGCTGATGCCGAGGTTGGCGTGCTTGCTCTCGCCCGGGCCATTTACTACGCAGCCCATGACCGCCAGTTTCAGCTCTTCCACGCCGGCATACTTCTTGCGCCACTCCGGCATGGAAGCGCGCAGATAGCCTTGTATCTGCTCGGCGAGCTCCTGGAAATAGGTCGAAGTGGTGCGGCCGCAGCCGGGGCAGCTTGTGACCTGGGGCATGAAGCTGCGAATCCCGAGCGACTGCAGGATCTGCTGCGCGGCCTGGACTTCCTCCGTACGGTCGCCGCCAGGTTTGGGTGTGAGGCTGACGCGGATGGTGTCGCCGATGCCGGCAAGGAGCAGAGGCGCGAGGCCTGCCGTGGAAGCGATGAGGCCCTTGGCGCCCATGCCGGCTTCAGTGAGGCCGAGGTGCAAGGCATAGTGGCAGCGCGAGGCGAGGGTGGTGTAGACGTCGATGAGGTCACGCACGCCGGAGACCTTGGCGGAGAGGATGATCTGGTCGTCGCGCAGGCCGTAGCGCTCGGCGGCCTGGGCGGAGTCGAGCGCGCTGACGACCATGGCTTCCATCATGACGTCGCGGGCGGGCTGCGGGTTGAGGCGCCTGGAGTTCTCGTCCATCATGCGGGTG
Organism: uncultured Acidobacteriota bacterium; assembly: GCA_963788435.1. Classification (GTDB taxonomy): domain Bacteria; phylum Acidobacteriota; class Terriglobia; order Terriglobales; family Acidobacteriaceae; genus Telmatobacter. The sequence continues at coordinate 58,798 of CAWBIG010000202.1, forward strand.
AGCAGCGCCTGGTCCAGCGAGCCCCAGTTGACGCCGATGCGGACGGGCTTCTGGTTTTCGACCGCGCACTCGACCATGACCTGGAAGTTGTCGTTGTCCTTTTTGCCGATGGAGGCGTTGCCCGGATTGATGCGGTACTTGGAGAGGGCGCGTGCCGTTGCGGGGAATTTCTTGAGCAGGATGTGGCCATTGTAGTGGAAGTCGCCGACGATGGGGACGGTGATGCCGCGCTTGTCCAGGCCTTCAACGATGGCGGGAACGGCGGCGGCGGCGTCTTCGTTGTTGACGGTCACGCGGACGATCTCCGAGCCGGCAAGAGCGAGCGCGGCGACCTGGTCGATGGTGCCCTGGACGTCGGCGGTGTCGGTGTTGGTCATCGACTGGACGACGACCGGGACCTCCCAGCCGACTTTGACCTGCCCGATGCGAACTGTCGGTGTCTTCCTGCGCTGGATTTCCGGCATAGAATCCTCATATCCAGTTTACTAGGAGTGTGCAAACGGAGGTCTGATGGCGGAGCGACGCCGGGAAAGAGGGGTCTTTCAGGAGACGTCGGAGATGGCGCGGGCGTGGGCTGGAGCCCTCCAGACTGAGCTTGAGCAGTGGCCGGGTGTGCGCGTTGCACGCAGCTTCGGGATGATCATGATTTACCGCGGCGAGGTTGTCTTCGCATGCCTTCCGGGTACGCGGATGATCCACTCGGAAAACGCCATCATGCTGAAATTCCAGCAGATCAAGCCGGCGGTGGATCGGCGGATGTTGGCCGATGCGCGGTTTGTCGCCGGATCGTTTGACTCCGGCAAGCGCAAAGGCGAAGGGCTGAAGTGGAGGTTGTTTCTTCTGCGCGAGGACGCCGACGTGCATGGGGCGATCGAGTGGCTGGCGGAAGCATACCGGGCGGCGGGCAAGCGGCAGAAGTAGATGCCAACATGCTGACGGCCGTCGAAGCACCCTCTGCGGGCCTGGAGGCCCTCAGTACAGCCGGTTTGGAAACCGGCGGTACCAGGTTGGCTCAGCGCAGGGTGGCGACGGGCGCGGAGTCCATGTCGGCGTAATCCTGATTCTCGCCACCCATGCCCCAGCAGAACTTGTAGGCGCTGGTGCCCACGCCGGCGTGGATGGACCAGCCGGGCGAAGCGACCGCCTCGCGATTCTGGATGACGATGTGACGCGTTTCCTCGGGCGGACCCATGAGATGGAAGACGCGGGCGTCGTCGGGCAGGTCGAAATAGAAGTAAATCTCTGACCGGCGCATGTGCGTATGCGGCGGCATGGTGTTCCAGGCGCTGCCCTGGTGGAGGTGGGTCACGCCCATTACGAGTTGGCAGCTTTTGGCGCCCTCGGCGTGGATGTACTTGAAGACGGTGCGGCGGTTGCAGGTTTCAGCGCTGCCGAGCTCGGAGGGTTGCGCCGTCTCCTTGCGGACCACGGTCACCGGATATTGCGTATGTGCCGGATAACTCAGCAGGTAAAAGGCGGCGGGGTTGCGTGGGATCCTTCGATTCGAAGCGGATGTCGGGATTGCCGCGGCCGATGAAGATGAGGTCGAGGTGGGCGAGCTCGTGGGCGGCGCCGCTCACGTGGACGATACCGGCACCGCCGACGTTGAGCGCGCCCAGTTCGCGGCGCTCCGTGAAAAAGCTTGCACGAAGTTCCGGCGGCGTGGGCAGCTCGATGGGATCGTGCACGGGTAGAGCCATGCCGACCACCGCGCGATCGAGGTCGAGGTAGTGGAGCGTGATGGCTCCGGGCTGGTTCAGGCCGGAAAGCAGGAAAGTGTGGCGCAGTTCCTGCGTGGTCATGCGCGGATACCGTTGCGGATCCGCCATCAGAATGGTGTTCATGGATTCCCCTTATGCTCTGCCGGCAGCTGCGGGCGCTGCTGGATGAGCCACTGGACAAGCTCCCGGCCGGCGGCAAAGTTATCGAACTGGCTGTAAATTGCGGCAGGAGTCTTGCGGCCGTCGGTGTATTCGTTATAGAGCCACGGATCGACGGCGGCAAAGACGGTACCGCGGCCGTAGCGCGCTGCGCCCATGACGACGTCGCCGCGATCGCGCAGGAGCGGGATGGCGCTTCCGCTTAGCGAAATGGCGCAGGTGTCCTTCATGTAGAGGGTATGGGGCTGGTGAAAGAGCGGGCCGCCGCCGGCGACGGGGATGGTGCCGTCCTCCACGTGATCGCCGAGTATGTGGTGATGAAGGACGTTGTCGAAGTGGATTCCGAAGCGATCGGCGAGGAGGTTCAAGTGTTGAATGTCGGCGTTGGGCGGATCGTTTTCCATGAGGATGAGGACGCCGCCGCGCCGGACCCAAGCGACGATGACATCGGCCTCGGCATCGGTCATGTAATGCGGGTTTGGATTCTTCGCCGGGATATCCGGGAGAGACGATGGCGTAGTAAGCGGCACCGGCGAGCGCTTCTGGAGTGGGCGCCGTGGGCAGAGTCTGCGTGGCCACGCCCGCGCTGCGCAGCATGTGGGCGAAGAGCGAATAGCCGGAGTCGCTCCAGTCGGTCCACTTGTAATGGAAAGATTCCGTTTGCCCGGCAGCATTTTTACGCTGCTGGCTGTTGTACCAGGCGTCGAGAAGGACTACGGCGCCGTGGCCGTCCGCACCGCGGGAAGCAAGGTCCATTTCTGTGGAGGCAAGTAGGAACGCGCCCAGGCTGGTTTGCTCGGCTTCGTCCGGGACTGAGTTGTTATCGACGTTGGGAACGCCGGACAGAATGAGGCGTCCCGAGGTATCCAGCCGGACATACCGGGCTAGTGCGCTGTGCCAGGCTGCAGCCGCATCGGCGCGGAAGTTTGGAGGAAGATACCCGAGCCGTATGCCCTTCAAAAGCGCATAGACATAGAGCCAAGTCACGGTGGGCGGGGCTACGGCGCTGGCATTCGCACGCGCAAGGTGGAGGATGCCGGAGTGCGGATCTTGATGCCGGGAAAGAGCAGCGGCGGCCAGCCTCAACGCGGCTAGCGCCTGATCACGGGCGGGATCGTTGTTGGGAAATGAAGCCAGGGAATCGGTCAACGAAGCGGCCATCCACGCCACGCTGAACAGCCTGTCCTCTGGTGCGGCGGATGTCGCTTTGACAGTGTTGCCGGTACTCGCATCCCATGAGGTTAAGCTGCGCGCAATCGCTGCGAAGTCCCCGGACTGCTGAAACTCTGCGGCATACTCGGCAAGAAACCCCTGCGCGCGGCATGGGAGTGATTCGCGCTCGGGATGGCTGTCCAGGCCGCAGGCTGTGGATAGCCGCAGACGAAGCTGTTTGGCCGCCTCGTAGTATTCGGGCTTTTGCGTGACGCGGTAGAGGAGCACTAACTGCTCCCCGAGCAGGTCGTCGGCATGAGGGGAGCGGCCCGGGGCGTTCCAATTGGGATCGGCGAGGACGGCGTCGACCGTGCGGTGGGCGTAGACGAAGTAGTCGCCGCGCGCGGTGTTGTACCACTCCGCCTCGAGAGCTTTAAGGCGAAGGCCCATTTCGGTGTCCCATTTTCCGGCCGGCGTCACTTCATGGGCGACAATCGCCTTCGATGCAATGGTAGAACATTCCCGTGCTGATTCGGCGTTCGCCGGCAAGGCTCCCGCACACGCCGCAGCCATGGCGACCAGGGCAGCGGCAGCAGCCCGAAACCGGCCCTCTGGAAGCTTTTTCAAGCTCGACAGGCGCACGAATGATGGAGATTGGCCCATTTCAAAAGGTAGTGTTCATTTGGAGGATCGTTTCCTGTCTAACACAGGCATGAGGCACTATAATCCACAGGCTGCCGCCCGTCACATTGCAATCTGCATTTGCCGGCGTAGAATGCGCTGCGTTCCGAACCTCGCATCCGTGGCGGCTGTTTTGCGGAGCCAGATTGCGAAGAGGGCAAAGGGGAAACATGACTACGACTGCAACCGAAACCCAGGGGCAATCCCTTCCTGCAAATGCATACACCCCGCTCAAGCCCGGCGAAACATACACCCCGATCGTCTCCGCAGTAACGACTCAGCCAGAAATGACACTGCGCGCGATCTTCTGGGGTTCAGTGTTCTGCGTCATTTTTTCGGTTGCCTCAGCCTATTCGGCGCTCAAGGTGGGGCAGGGAATGGAAGCCGCGATCCCCATTTCGATCCTGGCGATCGGGATGGCGCGGCTGTTTCGGCGGCGCTCCAGCCTGCTGGAGAACATGATCATCACCGGGATCGGGGCGGCATCGGCGTCAACGGTTGCGGGAGCGGTGTTTACGGTGCCGGCGCTGTATTCGCTGCATCTTGCGCCGCATCCGGTGCAGACAATCTTCATCTGTCTGGCCGGGGGATGCCTGGGTGTGCTCTTCCTTATCCCGCTGCGGCACTACTTTGTGCGCGAGACGCACGGGCATTTCCCGTTCCCTGAGGCCACGGCGATCACCGAAGTGCTGGTGACGGGTGAAAAGGGCGGGTCACAGGCGCGCCTCCTGCTGCAGGCTACGGCCATTGCCGGAGTGTATGACCTTTTGGTGAGCACGTTTCACGTGTGGAAGGAGTATCTGAACTTTCAGTTCATTCCCCTGGTGCGCGGGCTGGCCGACCGCGGGCGCATGGTGTTCAACTTTGACGCCATTGGCTTCATTCTCGGTCTGGGTTACGTAATGGGATTGCGCAGCGCCATTGTGTTCTGCGCCGGCGGCATCATGGCGAATTTCATATTGATTCCCCTGATCTGGTTTACCGGCAGCCACATGGATTTTGCCGTTTATCCAGGCACAATGCCCATCTCGCACATGACGGCGGTGGACATCTATCGCAATTACGTTCGCTTCATCGGCGTGGGAGCGATTGTGACGGCGGGGATTCTCGGCGTCATCAAATCGCTGCGTGTGATCGTCTCAGCGTTCGGTATCGCGATGCATACCTTTCGTCACGGCGAGGCGCCGCAGACCGAGCGCACCGACCGCGATGTATCCATGGTTACAATCCTGCTGGGCGTGGTGATCGGAGCCTTGGCTGTGGCCATCTTCTTCGGCAGCCTGAAGGTGTCATTTACCGTTCTCGCGGTGGGGATGGTGCTAACGCTGGTGTTCGCATTTTTCTTTACTTCGGTTGCAGCCAATGCCATCGCCACCACCGCAAATAATCCGGCTTCCGGAATGACGATGCTAACCGTGATCATCTCGTGCCTGGTTCTGCTCAAGTTCGGGCTCAGTGGAAACACCGGGATGTTCTTTGTGATGGCGATTGCCGGCATGGTGTGCACGGCGCTGTGCGCGTCGGGGCAGTTCGTCACCGATCTCAAGGCGGGCTACTGGCTCGGCTCCACTCCGGCGGCGCAGGAAAAAGTGAAATTCCTCGGAGTGGCGCTTGCCGCTGTCACGGCCGGGCTCACCATTATCCTGCTGGCACACACGTTCCAGTTCGGCGAAGCGGCTGCGGGCGATACGCGGCAAGTTCTGGCTGCGCCGCAGGCATCCATCATGAAGGCGCTCGTGGTTGGATTCATGAGCCGGCAACCGGTAACGTATCTCCTGTTTGGCATGGGCGCGCTCATCACGCTGGTGCTGGAAATGCTGGGGCGCTCCTCGCTTGTTTTCGCGCTGGGCATTTACCTGCCGCTGAACCTGACTACGCCAATTCTTGCCGGCGGCATCCTCTCTCACCTGGTAAACCGGCGCGCCGAGAAGACCGGCGGAGAGCGCGGCAACACCATTCGCGAGCGTGGGGTGATTCTTGCATCGGGACTGATGGCCGGCGGCGCGCTGGGCGGAGTGCTGGGCGCGGCCTTGCGGCTTTTCCCCAGCTTCCGCGAGGACTGGATTCAAACGCCGTTCTACTCCAACGAACCCATCTCCCAATTGGTTTCGGCAATCTTGTTTATAGGCATCTGCGTATACGTCTGGCTGTGGTCGACGAAGCGCGCAAAGGAGGAGTAATGGATCAAGCAGGGAAGTACGTGGCTGACGCTGTTCTGGGCATTGACACTCTCTGGGGCGGGGACGTGATGTGTCCCTCGGGCACGGGCCGCTTTATTGCCGATTCCTGGTTCTCCGATGAGAGATTGCCGGCCGCTTATATGCATCCCGCCGCCGCGCGCCTGCGCCAATGCGGAGGCGTTTCCGGAAAAGAAATGGATGGCGAAGCTCTTGACGAGTACCTGCGCGCGATCGACATGCCGGGCGCGGTCGCCGGGGTGCGCAAGGAAGCCGCTTCGATCGGTGGCCTTCGCGGCGCCTATCTCACGGGCCTGGCCACGTGCCTCGAAACCATGTTGGACCTTGCCATGGAAGTGGCCGGACGAGGCGATCCGGTTCCGTACACTCGAGCGGTTGAGGCCTCAACCGGCAAGCCGCCGGAGTCATCGCGCCCCGAAGCCAAGCGCGAGCGTGTAGCGGAACTGCTCGGCCGCGCGGGTTATTCGTCGAACGACAATTCCAGCCTGCTGGCCGCCGTGGATGCGTGGCGCAAGGAACGCAACTGCCCGATGGCCAGCGTGCGCGCGCTCGGCGCCGCCGTCATTGCTCATTTCGACAATCTCAGCGCGCGGAACCTTGTTCCATTCCTGCCGCATGAGCTGGCCACCGTCCCTCGCGCCAACATCGACTTTTTACCCATCAAGGAGGCGTGGTTCTCCGGCTCCATGAATTACCTGGGCCGCGCCCGCAATGCCGACGGCTCGCCCAAATTTGAGGCGAGCTATGAAATCAACGCCTCGTTACGTATCTCCTATCCCGAGTTCGAGCAGCTCGTCAGTCACGAGGTCGTGCCCGGGCACGTAACCACATTTGCCTATCTGCAAAAACTCTACACCCTGGGCCGCGCCGGATTCGAAGCAAGCGTGCTTACCATGAATACGCGCGCCGCCACGCTTTTTGAGGGCTTGGCAAACAACGCCATCCTTATTGCGCATGGAGTGACTGAAGTGGACCAGTTGCCGGACGAAGACGCGCAGATCGGCGTGCTGCTTGCTCTGCTTCAGGACGATGCGAAAAACCAGTCGTCGTGGATGACGTGGGGAGAGAGGCGTGCACAGGCGGAAGTGGCTGCCGCTCTGCGTCGCGATTTTCTGGTGACCGAGGAGCGCGCGGACAAGCTTTCCGGCGCTTGGGGACGGCATCCGCTCCTGGGCCGCATGTACCTGCCTGCCTACCGCGCCGGTACCGAGAAGGTGGCAGCGCTTCGCCGCATCCATCCGCCGGAGCGCATCCTGCCGGCGCTCTATGGCTGCCTCGGATTAGCGGATGTGGAGACCATCGATTTGGTCCTGTCGGCATGAACAAGGATATTAGGCGGAAATGCTAACCTTGATTAGCTGATGTGGCCCCGTAGCTCAGATGGATAGAGCATCGGTTTCCTAAACCGCAGGTCGGCTGTTCGAATCAGCCCGGGGTCACCATTCCTCCCTTCGCGCAATTGGGGTTCGCTTCCTGCTTTGACGCGGCTCTCATCGACCGGGTATAAATATTCATGTCATTGAAATTAGTTTGATGACATAGCGGCTGCACTGCACGCTGAAGCAGCCAATCTCACCACAACTATCGCCCAGGATGTTCGGGAAGGCGGTGCAACTCCGCCACTGCCCCGCAACTGTGAGCGCCCCTGCTTTATCCGCGTCAATCGGATGGATGCAGGCGAATCAGCCAAGGCTCTTTGATTGAAGAGAGCGCAACTAAACCACTGAGGCCGAGAGGTGTCCGTCCTTGGGAAGGTGGCTGGAACAGGCGCAAGTCAGGAGACCGGTCCCCGGCGCTTCACCGCTTACGTTCCGAGGGGAACGAAGGAGCTGATATGCCCGTCAAATCTCTTCCGTCCTGGCGGCTCACCCGGCGGCTCGCCCGGTTTCTTGTAGTGGCTGCTCTTCTTGCCGCCACCAAGGCCCATTCCGCATCCATCCGCGGCATCGTTACGGATGCCAGCGGCGCGCGCGTTACCGGCGCCGCTATCGCGCTGGTTCAAAATGGCAAGGTGGTCACATCGGCTGTCTCGGTGGGAGACGGCAGCTACGAAATTCTGACCGGGAACAGCGGCCGGTTCTTCCTTCTGGTCTCCGCGCCCACGTTCCGCCAATTGGAGACGCCGAGCTTCTACGCGGGCCGGCTCGACTCAATAGAGCGCAACATGGTGCTGGAACCGGAGTGGGTGCGCCAGTCCATCGTGGTGACCGCAACCGGCACGCCCACGCCACAGCCGCAGACCAGCGCGGCAACTTCCGTGGTCGGGCCATCGGAATTGGCCGAGAGCACGACCCTGGTCAGCGATCTGCGCCTCATGCCCGGAACCTCCGTGGTGCAGATCGGTGAGCGGGGATCGCAGACCTCGCTCTTTATCCGCGGCGGCGACTCCGATGACAACCTGGTGCTGATCGACGGTGTGGACGCCGGCGACCTGGGCGGGCGGTTCGATTTTGGCACGCTGCCCACCACGGAAGTCGAGAGCGCCGAAGTCTTTCGCGGCACGGATTCCAGCCTTTACGGCGCCGATGCCGAGAGCGGGGTGGTGAGCCTCACCACTGCGCGCGGTACCACCAGCAATCCATCGTTTTTTCTGGAGGGCGACGCCGGCAATTTCAACACTTCGCACGAAGAAGCTTCGGTGGCCGGCACGCACAACAAGCTTGACTACCTGGTGGCGTACAGTTGGCTGCAAAGCTCGAACTCCGTGCCCAACGATTCCATGCATATTGCCTCTTCGGCGGCGAATGTGGGCTGGCAGCTGAACGCCAAGACACAGATCCGCGGCACCGTGCACTATGACGTGGCCTCAACCGGCGTTCCCAACGCATGGGGCTTCTACCACGTTGCGGACCTGGCCACGCAGAAGGACCAGGACGTTTACGGGAGCGCTTCCATTGATAATCAGACCACCGCGAGCTTCCACAACCTGGTCCGCTATGGGCTTGCGCGCAAGCACGAGCAGTATGCGCTGTGGCAACAGAGCGGCAGCGGAAGGTTCGACGCATACGGCGATTCGCTGGGGCAGGTGGTTACCATCATCGGCGCAAACGGCGCACATGCCACCGGCCAGGCCATCCTCGATTACGCGCAGATGTATCCCTACCGTTACCAGCTTGTCTCCAACCACGACGAGCTTGTTTACCACGGCGATTACACCATTACGCCGCACCTGGGTGCGCTCATCGGATTTCAGATTGAAGACGAGCGCGGCGCGGAGGTGGTGCCGACCTACAGCACCGGCGAGACCACCGAGCGGACGAACTACGTTTATCTCGCCAGTGTCCACGGGGACTACAAGAGCAGGTTCTTTTACACGCTGGGCGGCAGCCTGGAGCACTACTCGCTTTTCGGCGTTGAGACCACGCCCAGTGCTGGTTTCTCGCTTTACGCGCTCAAGCCCCGCAAAGGCATTTTCAGCGGTACGCGGGTTATGTTTCATTACGGCGATGGCGTGCGCGAGCCCGCGCTGACGGACCAGTTCGGCTCACTCTACCAGTTCCTGGTCTCCAACGGGTACCAGTCCACAGCGAAGCAGTTGAGCATCGCGCCGCTGGCTGCGCCGTTCGCGCGCATGTACGATGGCGGCGGCGAGCAGGCATTCCTGAGCCAGCGCATCACTCTCCGCGTCCGCTACTTTCATAACGAGTTCGGCAAGCAGATTGAATACGTCGGCGGCCACATCCTGCCCGGGCTCATCCCCAACCTGACTCCGGCGCAGCAGAAGCAGCTCATTGCAGCTCTTGGTTATTACTACACCAATGATTACGGGCTGGCGGTGAACACGCAGGCATTTCGCGCCCAGGGCATCGAGTCAACCTTGGAAGGCGGCATCGGGGCCAACCTGTTCCTGCGCGGAGGCTACACCTACCTGGATGCCGTGGTGCAACGGTCCTTTGACAGCGACAATGAAGCCCTGGCTGGCGGTTACGCGCCTACTTACGACGGAATTCCCATCGGGGCCATTTCACCGCTCGTGGGTGCGCGTCCGTTCCGGCGGCCGCCACACACCGGCTTCATCACCGCGACCTACACGCACCATCAGCTCAGCGGCATTCTGAACGCGGCGTTGGCCAGCCGCAGCGACGACTCCACCTACCTTGAGTTTGCGGATGCCAACGGCGGCAACACTCTGCTGCTGCCCAACCGCAATCTCGATTCCGACTTTGCCAAAATCGACCTGGGCGGCAGCTATCAGTGGAAGTGGTGGCTCGGCATCTACGGCTTTGCAGAGAACCTGACCAGCAGCCAGCACATCGGGCCCATCGGATATCCCAGCCTTCCGTTCAATTACCGCGCCGGGCTGCGATTTCAATGGGTCAAAGGGGCGAACCAGTAAGAGAGCCTGGCGTAACAGGCCAAGGCTGGGATCACTTCCCCGGGTCGACTCCTGCTGAGTTGAGGATGCCTCGAACCTCGGCAGTAAGCCGCCCATTCGGAGAAGTCTTCAAGAACTTCTTGAACGCCTCGGTGCACTCCGGTGTCAGCGTCAACTTCTGCGTCTTTGGATCGATTGTGGCCCGGGCAAGGAGCGCTTGCCCTTCGAAGTAGTACATTGAGGAACGGTCGGGATCAAGGGCGAGGGCTTGTTTGGCGGCGATGTATTCCGCCTCGCCCTGGCCGGTCTGGAAGAAGACGATGGTCTCGTTGCCGCGGTATTGCGCGGCCTGTGCGGGAAGCGCCGCGACGGCCTGGTCAAAGGCGGCCTGTGCTTCCGCCACTTTCCCCTCATGGGCGTACACCTCGCCCAGGCTTGCGTATACCGGCCCAAGTATCTGAGGCGAGCGACTCAGGCTATTGTTCGTGACGGTGCCGGCTGCGGGGCGAGAGCTTGAGCCGCCGCCAGGCGGTGGCAGCGAACCTGGCCCACCGCCAGGAGGAGGCAGAGAATTTGAGTCGCCGCCTGGTGGGGAAAGCGAACCTGACCCGCCGCCGAGCGGTGGCAGCCCGCCTGAACTGCCGCCAGGCTGTGGTAGCGAGCGGATATATTGCTCAACCAGGTCCGGAGCCTTGTCGGAGGTCGCCGCAGGAGCGGCCGGGGCGGCAGGGGCGGCGCCATTCCCGGCATCCGGCTTCATGCCAAGCGCCGTCTTGAAGCTATTTTCCGCCTCTGTGTACTTCTTAAGGCCCAACTGAGCATTCCCCAGTTCCACCCACGCAAGGATCTGTTGGGGATTTGCCTGCGTGACCTGGAGCATGAGGGTTTCCGAATCCTGGAAGCGTTGATCCGCAGTGGCCGTCCGTGCCTGAACCAAGGCGGCATTCACTTTGTTCTGCGGCCACGATGAGGGCTTCTTTTCATGCTGAGCAAAGGCGGCAGCAGCCGGGATCGACAATAGCAGAATGCAAGGATAGAGGAGACCGGATTTCATTTCATTCTTCCCCGATGCGAATTGTACATTTGTCCAGTCAGTAGACGACTGGATTGCAGCCCGAGTTATGCTCAAGGCCGGAGCTAGCTGGTGCTAAAATCAATCAGTGCCGGGTCCTACGCGACGTAATCCCGCCAACCCCGCCAGGTCCGGAAGGAAGCAACGGTAACGGGCTAGTACGGGCGCAGTAGGTCACCCGGTACTTTTTATGCCAGTGAGCGGTTATGGACCAGCGGGCGTGTCCGCTGCTACAGGCACTGGGCACTGTGAGGAGAATCCGTTGAGCTTGACCGTTCGTCCTGTTGTTGGCCGCCGCGCCAAAATTACTGCTCTCGGCACCTACGTTCCCCCCAAGGTGATTACCAATCAGGACCTGGAAAAAATGGTGGAGACCACCGACCAGTGGATCATGGAGCGGGTGGGAATCCGCGAGCGGCACATGCTGGAAAAGGGCAAGGGCGTAAGCGACATCTGCACGGAAGCGGCCAAGAAGTGCCTGGCGGCGCGGGGCATTGCGCCGACTGAGGTCGAAGTGATCGTGGTGGGCACGGTCACACCGGACATGATGTTTCCCTCGACAGCCTGCCTGGTGCAGGACAAGATCGGTGCCGCAGGTGCATGGGGATTCGACGTGTCGGCGGGATGTTCGGGGTTCGTGTTTGCGCTGCAGGCGGGCGTCAAGCTGGTGGAGAGCGGAGCGCACAGCAAGGTGCTTGTTTGCGGAGCGGACGCCAACACGCGCATGACCGATTACACCGACCGCGCGACCTGCGTGTTGTTCGGCGACGGCGGCGGCGCGGTACTGATTGAACCGTGCGAGGAGGGCGAGATCGGTATGATCGACTTCCTGCACGAGATCGACGGCTCGGGCGGCGTGAGCCTGAACCTGCCCGCGGGCGGAAGCCTGAATCCTTCAACCCACGAGACGGTGGACAAGAAAATGCACTTCATCCACCAGGACGGGCAGGCGGTGTACAAGTTTGCGGTGCGCAAAATGGTGGAAGCGACGGCGAAACTGCTGGCGCGGAACGGCATCACCGGCGCGGACCTGGGTTGCTTCATCCCCCACCAGGCCAACAAGCGGATCATCACGGCCACGGCGGACCGGCTGGGACTCGATCCGGAGCGGGTGATTATTAACATCGACAAGTACGGAAACACGTCGGGCGGGACGATCCCGCTGGCCATGGAAACAGCAATCGAAGAAGGGAAGCTGAACAAGGGCGACCTGGTTCTTTTGGCGGCAGTGGGAGCGGGCTTTACTGTGGGAACTACGCTGCTAAGGTGGGAGATCGACGGAGTAGGGAACAGGTAGAGATCAGACGACTACATCCCGCATCCGAAATGGAGCGCCCGGTGGAATTCGGGCGCTCATTGTGTTTGAGCCGGCAGTTGAATCAGAGCGGAAGTTGATAGCTGGGCAGAATTCCGGCATGTGCGGCCATGCGGAAGAAGGCGCGCATGCCTTCGATGCATTCGTCGTCGAGGATGTAGTGAATGTTCTCACTGAGATAGTGGCGGATGGTGCTTTCGGGCAACGGCATCTTGCGCGACCATTCTTCGGCGAGCGAATCGATGTTGGCGAGGCCATGGTCGCGGGAGCGGAGGAGATCCTCTGCGATGTGCGGGATTGATGCAGCGGAGGGCGCGATTGCCCAAACTGCGGAGATGAAGGGAAGCCCGGTTTGCGCGCGCCATTCTTGGGCCAGATCGTGATAGGTCAGTTCCTCTTCCGATCGTTCGGCGCGGTTGGCGAGCTCTTCCAAAGCGAAGAGTGCGGGGTCGCCGATGACGACGGCTGCGTCGGCCCGTGCCAGCATGGTATCGAGATTGGCGGGCATGGGGACAAACTCCGCTGAAGGATTGCCCCACATTCTGAAAAGCAGGCGGGTATAAGCAATCGTCGTACGACTGGCAATATCGGCAGCCACGGAGCGGATGCTCTGTAGCGGCTGCCGGGCGCGGCGCACCAGCAAAAGCGAGCGCACGCAGTCCTTTGAGGCAATGGTGCAGCCTGGCACAACGCTCAACCCCGGAATCGTGGCGAGGGATGCGATCGGTACCAGCCCGATGTCGGCTGTACCGGAAGCAAGACGGTCGGCGCATTCAGACGGGAGCATCCACTCCACGTGATACCGTTCGGCGAGCAATTCGCTTTCGGGGCGGTGATCGAAGTCCCACATGAGTGGAGCGGGATTCAAAAAGCGGATGGCGGCGATGCGGAGGCGCGACTGCTTGCTGAGGGCCACAGGAATAGTTTAATGGGGTGGGGCCATGGGAGTTCGCCGGGCCAGACCAGGATGGAATTGCCGCGGAGCATCTTGGGCCGATTCCGGCGGCATCGAAGTGCGCTGGAGGGGAATCAGCTCATGACTCAACGAATTCCTCAGCCGCCGACCAAGCGGCTCGAAATCGAAACGCCGATAACAGTGGACAACCCCAGCGATCCGCAGGCTGAGCAGGAGGCGAAACACAAGAGAATGGAGCGCATGGCGGATCGCGCGGCGCGGCGCGCCACGGAAACGGAAAAGCTCTATGACAAAGACCACTCAACCATCTCTGGATCCAACTGAAGTCGATTCACTCGCCCGCCGCTTGCACCCTGCCGCGGCGGGCAGTATTTCACCCAAAATATCCACAGCCTGCCGGCGTTAAAACATTTGTTGATCCCGCAGTAACCCTGTGAATTGCAAGATTTTGCAGTTGCTCAGGCTGCATCAAGTCCATCGCATAACTGAACAAAAAGCAACTTTGCGCCCAACTCCCGCATCACTTATGTAAGTGCCATCGGTAAGTGGCCCGGTGGCAGCTAATCGTTGTAGGCTCAGTTGTACTGCTGGTTGCCTCAAACGTTCCCCAAGGCAGGTGCTTGATGCTACCTCTCATTACAAAAAGGCCCGGTGAACCCTTGCAATCTACGCCACATTACATTCCGCTGGATTCTGCGTATCTCTGCACGGATTGCAATTGCGTGAGCAATTGCTCGCGAAGCTGCCCAGCCTGTGCTTCGGAGGCGCTGATGGGACTTTCCGGAATCCTCAATCGCGAGGTAGAGGAAATTCACCAGCCGGCCTTCGCGTACCCGACTGCAATGGTTGCCTGAAAATGGTTCTCTAAAAACTGAAGGGGGAGAACGGGTGGGCTGAGATCGGCGGCCGCATCCATCGGTACGAGCGCCGGGCGTGTGCCCCGGCGCTCGTGCTGTTCCTGAACCGTTTTAGCTTGCGCCGCTCAAACGGGTCAGCCCATGGTTGATCGTCCGGTGGCCTTTCTTAAATCCGAATGGTTCTGTGATTCTCGGCTAATCAATCGACTTCAGATCGTTCGAGTCGAAATTGGGAATGCCGAAATGGCCGCGGAGATGGAGCAGATCCACCGGACTTAGATTGCCGGCGGCCGTGACCAGCGTAAGCGATTTGGGTGTTTCGGAGAGGACCACGGCGCCACGCAGATTCACGCCGTCCATGACTACCCAGACGTCTGTGGTTCCGTTGCGGAGCGGGCCGCCCGCCTGCGTTGTAGTCACGATGTGTTTCCACCCGCGCAGGTGGTAGGAGTCGCGGATGGTATTGACAGCGTTTTCGTCGGGAATTCCGTTGGGTCCGAAGCGAAGCAAGTGGACGCTGATGCCGTCGAGGTGGTTGATGGCCTGGCGGGTGGGCTCGTCATCATTGGGCATCAGAGAGGCAGCAGCCTGCAGCATGTTGCGGTCGAAGGTGAAGGCATTCCGAACCGCGGCCTGGGAGCTGAGGGCGGTGAGCGCCGGAGGCGTCCAGTCCAGGACAACGGGGCCCTGGTCGTCGGGCGGAGTCACCGGTGCAGGCGCGGCCTGGGCGTAAGCGGCGCAGGAAAGCGAGACTGCTGCTGCAACGAGAAGCATACGGCGGAATATCATGCAGAGTTTGACCCGGCCGGTGCGGAAATGTTGCGAAGACGCGGAGCACGGAGATCAGAGAAAAAGGAGAACAGTGGACGGGGTGCGGAGTGCCCTGTGCGTAAAGAGCGAATTCCAACGGCGGCACCTTTAACGTTCTCTCTTGAAGCTGCCAGTTATGAAGCGAACATTAATTCTTGGATGGGGGCTTGCGGCGGGCTGAAATGGTTTAAACTCAACCGGGAACGTCTCGCATATAAAGCGAATTTTTCACCTCACGGAGGGTACATCGAAATTGGGAAAAAGCATGGTCCCGAAGAAGCTGTTTTTCACCAAGGGAGTCGGCAAGCACAAGGAGCGGTTGACCTCGTTTGAGCTGGCCCTTCGGGATGCCGGCATTGCTTCGCAGAATCTGGTGCGCGTGAGCTCGATTTTTCCGCCACGCTGCAAGGTCCTTTCGCGCAAGGAAGGCCTCAAATACTTGAACCACGGCGAGGTGGTGTTCTCTGTGATCGCTGAGAATTCCACGCGGGAGCCGCACCGGCTGATTGTTTCCAGCATCGGAGTGGCGATTCCGGGAGACCGCGACACATACGGATACCTGAGCGAACATCACAGTTTTGGCGAGACGGAAGAGCCTGC
>CAWBIG010000203.1:0-8699 GCA_963788435.1 uncultured Acidobacteriota bacterium
ACGGCGATTACACCATTACGCCGCACCTGGCTGCGCTCATCGGATTTCAGTTTGAAGACGAGCGCGGCGCCGAGGTGGTGCCGACCTACAGCACCAACGAGGCGACCGAGCGGACGAATTACGTTTATCTCGCCAGTATCCATGGGGACTACAAGAGCAGGTTCTTTTACACGCTGGGCGGCAGCCTGGAGCACTACTCGCTGTTCGGCGTGGAAACCACGCCCAGTGCTGGTTTCTCGCTTTACGCGCTCAAACCTCGCAAAGGCATTTTCAGCGGTACGCGGGTTATGTTTCATTACGGCGATGGCGTGCGCGAGCCCGCGCTGACGGACCAGTTCGGCTCGCTCTACCAGTTCCTGGTCTCGAACGGGTACCAGTCCACAGCGAAGCAGTTGAGCATCGCGCCGCTGGCTGCGCCGTTCGCGCGCATGTACGATGGCGGCGGCGAGCAGGCATTTCTGAGCCAGCGCATCACCCTTCGCGTCCGCTACTTTCATAACGAGTTCGGCAAGCAGATTGAATACGTCGGCGGCCACATCCTGCCCGGGCTCATCCCCAACCTCACACCCGCCCAGCAGCAGCAGCTGATTGCAGCTCTCGGCTACTACTACACCAACGACTACGGGCTGGCGGTGAACACGCAGGCATTTCGCGCCCAGGGCATCGAGTCAACCTTGGAAGGCGGCATCGGGCCCAACCTGTTTCTGCGCGGAGGCTACACCTATCTGGATGCGGTGGTGCAACGGTCCTTTGACAGCGATAATGAAGCCCTGGCTGGCGGTTACGCGCCTACCTACAACGGCATCCCCATCGGGGCCGTTTCACCGCTCGTGGGCGCGCGTCCGTTCCGCCGTCCGCCGCACACCGGTTTTATCACCGCCACGTACACACGCCATCAGCTCAGCGGGATTCTGAACGCGGCGTTTGCCAGCCGCAGCGACGATTCCACTTACCTCGAGTTCGCCGATGCCAACGGCGGCAATACTCTGCTGCTGCCCAACCGCAATCTCGATTCCGGCTTTGCCAAAATCGATCTGGGCGGCAGCTACCAGTGGAAGTGGTGGCTCGGCATCTACGGCATTGCAGAGAACCTGACCAGCAGCCAGCACATCGGTCCCATCGGATATCCCAGCCTGCCGTTCAATTACCGCGCAGGGCTGCGATTCCAATGGGTCAAAGGGGCGAACCAGTAAGCGATTCTGGCGTCATCGACAGCAACTGCCACTCGGATCCCGCCGGTTCGAGCCAAGGAAGCGGGTGCTAAAATCAATCAGTGCCGGGTCCTACGCGACGTAATCCCGCCAACCCCGCCAGGTCCGGAAGGAAGCAACGGTAACGGGCTAGTACGGGCGCAGTAGGTCACCCGGTACTTTTTATGCCAGTGAGCGGCCACTCGCCATTCGGCGTGTGCTCTGCCACCGGCACTGGCGCACTCCAAGGAGAATCCGTTGAGCTTGACCGTTCGTCCTGTTGTTGGCCGCCGCGCCAAAATTACTGCTCTCGGCACCTACGTTCCCCCCAAGGTGATTACCAATCAGGACCTGGAAAAAATGGTGGAGACCACCGACCAGTGGATCATGGAGCGGGTGGGAATCCGCGAGCGGCACATGCTGGAAAAGGGCAAGGGCGTAAGCGACATCTGCACGGAAGCGGCAAAGAAGTGCCTGGCGGCGCGGGGCATTGCGCCGACTGAGGTCGAAGTGATCGTGGTGGGCACGGTCACACCGGACATGATGTTTCCCTCGACGGCATGCCTGGTGCAGGACAAGATCGGTGCGGCAGGTGCATGGGGATTCGACGTGTCGGCGGGATGTTCGGGGTTCGTGTTTGCGCTGCAGGCGGGCGTCAAGCTGGTGGAGAGCGGAGCGCACAGCAAGGTTTTGGTATGCGGGGCCGATGCCAATACACGCATGACCGATTACACCGATCGCGCTACCTGCGTGCTGTTCGGCGACGGCGGCGGCGCGGTGCTGATTGAACCGTGCGAGGAGGGCGAGATCGGTATGATCGACTTCCTGCACGAGATCGACGGCTCGGGCGGCGTGAGCCTGAACCTGCCCGCGGGCGGAAGCCTGAATCCTTCAACCCACGAGACGGTGGACAAGAAAATGCACTTCATCCACCAGGACGGGCAGGCGGTGTACAAGTTTGCGGTGCGCAAAATGGTGGAAGCGACGGCAAAGCTGCTGGCGCGGAACGGCATCACCGGAGCGGACCTGGGTTGCTTCATCCCCCACCAGGCCAACAAGCGGATCATTACGGCCACGGCGGACCGGCTGGGCTGCCGGAGCGCGTGATCATCAATATCGACAGGTACGGGAACACGTCGGGCGGGACGATTCCGCTGGCCATGGAGACTGCAATCGAAGAAGGGAAGCTGAACAAGGGCGACCTAGTTCTTTTGGCGGCAGTGGGAGCGGGCTTCACGGTGGGGACTACGCTGCTAAGGTGGGAGATCGACGGATTAGGGAACAGGTAGAGATCAGACGACTACATCCCGCATCCGAAATGGAGCGCCCGGTGGAATTCGGGCGCTCATTGTGTTTGAGCCGGCAGTTGAATCAGAGCGGAAGTTGATAGCTGGGCAGAATGCCGGCTTCTGCGGCCATGCGGAAGAAGCCGCGCATGCCTTCGATGCATTCGTCATCGAGAACGTAGTGAATGTTCTCACTGAGATAGCGGCGGATGGTGCTTTCTGGCAACGGCATCTTGCGCGACCATTCTTCGGCGAGCGAGTCGATGTTGGCGAGGCCATGGTCGCGGGAGCGGAGGAGATCCTCTGCGATTTGCGGGATTGATGCGGCGGAGGGCGTGATTCCCCAAACTGCGGAGATAAAGGGAAGCCCGGTTTGCGCGCGCCATTCGTGGGCCAGATCATGATAGGCCAGTTCCTCTTCCGATCGTTCGGCACGGTTGGCGCGCTCTTCCAAAGCGAAGAGCGCGGGATCGCCGATGACGATGGCCGCGTCGGCTCGCGCCAGCATGGTGTCGAGATCGGCGGGCATGGGGACAAACTCCGCGGAAGGATTGCCCCACATCTCTGAAAAGCAGGCGGGTATAAGCAATCGTCGTACGACTGGCGATATCGGCAGCCACGGAGCGGATACTTTCCAGCGGCTGCCGGGCGCGGCGCACCAGCAAAAGAGAGCGTACGCAGTCCTTTGAGGCAATGGTGCAGCCTGGCACAACGCTCAACCCCGGAATCGTGGCGAGGGATGCGATCGGTACCAGCCCGATGTCGGCTGCGCCGGAAGCAAGACGGTCGGCGCATTCAGACGGGAGCATCCAGTCAACCTGATACCGTTCGGCAAGCAATTCGCTCTCGGGGCGATGATCGAAGATCCCACATGAGTGGAGCGGGATTCAAAAAGCGGATGGCGGCGATGCGGAGGCGCGACTGCTTGCTGAGGGCCACAGGAATAGTTTAATGGGGTGGGGCCATGGGAGTTCGCAGGGTCGGACCAGGATGGAATTGCCGCGGAGCATCTTGGGCTGATTCCGGCGGCATCGAAGTGCGCTGGAGGGGAATCAGCTCATGACTCAACGAATTCCTCAGCCGCCGACCAAGCGGCTCGAAATCGAAACGCCGATAACAGTGGACAACCCCAACGATCCGCAGGCTGAGCAGGAGGCGAAACACAAGAGAATGGAGCGCATGGCAGATCGCGCGGCGCGGCGCGCCACGGACACAGAAAAGCTCTATGACAAAGACCACTCAACCATCTCTGGATCCAACTGAAGTCGTTTCACTCGCCCGCCGCAGCACTCTGCTGCGGCGGGCAGTATCCACACAAAATAATCCCAGCCTCGCCGCCCGTCGTTAAAACCTTTGTTGATCCCGCAGCAACCCTCTGAATTGCACGAGTTTGCAGTTGCTCAGGCTGCATCAAGTCCAGCGCATAACTGAACAAAAAGCAACTTTGCGCCAGACTCGCGCATCACTTAAGTAAGTGCCACCGGTAAGTGGCCCGGCGGCCGACATTTGTTGTACGTTCAGTAGTAATGCTGGTTGCCCCGAACGTTCCCCTAAGCAGGTGCTCTATGCTTTCCCTCATTACAAAAAGGCCTGGTGAACCCATGCAATCTACGCCACACTACATTCCCTTGGCTTCTGCATATCTTTGCACGGATTGCAATTGCGTAAGCAATTGCTCGCGAAGCTGCCCAGCCTGTGCTTCGGAGGCGCTGATGGGGCTTTCTGGAATCCTCAATCGCGAGGTAGAGGAAATTCGCCAGCCCGCCTACGCGTACCCGACTGCAATGGTTGCCTGAAAACGATTCTCTCAAAATTGAAGGGGAAGAACGGGTGAGGCTGAGATTAGCGGCCGCATCCAGCGACGCGAGCGCCGGGCGTGTGCCCTGGCGCTCGTGCTTTTCCGGAACCGTTTTGCTTTCGCCGCTGTAACCAGCTCAGCGATCATTCAAGTCGAGATTGGGAATGCCAAAATGGCCGCGGAGGTGGAGCAGATCCACCGGACTCAGATTGCCGGCGGCCGTGACCAACGTGAGCGACGTGGCCGTTTCGGAGAGGACCACGGCGCCGCGCACGTTTACGCCGTCCATTACAACCCAGACGTCTGTGGTTCCGTTGCGGAGCGGGCCGCCCGCCTGCATTGTGGTGACGATGTGCTTCCACCCGCGCAGGTGGTAGGAGTCGCGGATGGCGTTGACCGCGTTTTCGTCGGGAATTCCGTTGGGGCCGAAGCGGAGCAGGTGAATACTGATGCCGTCGAGGTGGTTGATGGCCTGTCGGGTAGGCTCGTCATCATTGGGCATCAGGGATGCAGCAGCCTGGAGCATGTTGCGATCGAAGGTGAAGGCATTCCGGACTGCGGCCTGGGAGCTGAGGGCGGCGAGTGCAGGAGGCGTCCAGTCCAGAACAACGAGCCCCTGGTCGTCAGGCGGAGTCGCCGGTGCGGGCGCAGCCTGGGCGCAAGCACTCCCGGAAAGCACGAATGCTGCGACGACGAAAAACATACGGCGGAAGATCATGCAGAATCTGAACCGGCCGGTGCGGAAATGTTGCGAAGACACGGAACACGGAGATCGGAGAAAAAGAGAACGCTGGACAGAGCGGAGAGCTTTCTGCAACAACGAACTCCAGCGGCGACAGCTTTAACGTTCTCCCTTGAAGCTGCCGGATATGAAGCCAACATTAATTCTCGGAAGGGGGCTTGCGGCGGGCTGAGATGGTTTAAACTCAACCGGGAACCTCTCGCATATAAAGCGAATTTTTCACCTCACGGAGGGTACATCGAAATTGGGAAAGAGCATGGTCCCGAAGAAGCTGTTTTTCACCAAGGGAGTCGGCAAGCACAAGGAGCGGTTGACCTCATTTGAGCTGGCCCTTCGGGATGCCGGCATTGCTTCGCAGAATCTGGTGCGCGTGAGCTCGATTTTTCCGCCACGCTGCAAGGTCCTTTCGCGCAAGGAAGGCCTCAAATACTTGAACCACGGCGAGGTGGTGTTCTCTGTGATCGCTGAGAATTCCACGCGGGAGCCGCACCGGCTGATCGTTTCCAGCATCGGAGTGGCGATTCCGGGAGACCGCGACACCTACGGCTATCTGAGCGAACATCACAGTTTTGGCGAGACGGAAGAGCAGGCGGGCGAGTACGCAGAAGAATTGGCGGCCGAGATGCTGGCCACCACTCTCGATGTGGAGTTCGATCCCGACACGAGCTGGGACGAGAAGAAGGAAATCTACCGCATCTCCAACAAAATCGTGCGAACCAGCAATGTCACGCAGTCGGCGGTGGGCGACAAGCGCGGACTGTGGACGACCACGATTGCGGCGGCGGTGCTGATCCTGGACGAAGACTAGGGCCGATTTGGAACGAACCAGAGGGGCCAATTCCGCCAGCCGGAATTGGCCCTGTTGCATGAGGAGAAATGGCGGAAGAAAAGCGCAAATACAAAGTTGGCCTGGTGCAGATGAGCATGGGGCCGGAGCCGGAGGCGAACCTGGCTGCGGCGATTGAGCCATGTGCGCGCGGCGGCGCGCGGCGGCGCACAGGTGGTTTGCCTGCCGGAGCTCTTTGAGGCGCAGTATTTTTGTCAGCGGGAGGACCTGCGACTGTTTGACCTTGCGGAGCCGATTCCGGGGCCATCGACGGAGAAGCTGGGCGCGGTGGCGCGTGAAGCGCGAGTGACGATTGTGGCCTCGCTTTTTGAGCGCAGAGCGCCGGGGCTTTACCACAACACCGCGGTCACGCTCGATGCCGATGGGAAGATCGCCAGCGTGTACCGCAAGATGCACATTCCCGACGATCCGCTTTATTACGAAAAGTATTATTTCGCGCCGGGAGACCTGGGCTTTCGTGCGGTGGACACGCCGCAGGGGCGCATCGGGACGCTGGTGTGCTGGGACCAGTGGTACCCAGAGGCCGCGCGGCTGACGGCTTTACAGGGTGCGGAGGTGCCTTTTCTATCCCACCGCCATCGGCTGGCATCCGGCGGAGAAGGAGGAGTTCGGCGCGGCGCAATATGACGCGTGGCAGACCATCCAGCGGGCGCACGCGATTGCTAACGGCGTGTATGTGGCCGCGGTGAATCGCGTGGGGCACGAGAATGGCAACGTGCGCGGGAATCGTGCGGAAGGGCCAGGTCTGGAGTTCTGGGGCGGAAGTTTTCTGGCCGATCCGTTCGGACGGGTGATCGCGAAGGCGTCGCACACCAGCGAGGAGATCCTGGTGGGCGAGGTGGATGTGTCGCTGATCGAGGAGACGCGGCGCAACTGGCCGTTCCTGCGCGACCGGCGCATTGACGCGTATGGGCCGATCACAAAGCGGTTCCTGGATCCGGACATGGGAGGCCGGGTGGAGAGCCCCAATAACAATGGGCGAGAGTACGGATCCAACACCGCAAGAATTGGGTTACCGCATGCCGGCCGAGTGGGACCGGCACCAGGCCACCTGGCTGGCGTGGCCGCACAATCCCGAGGACTGGCCCGGGAAATTCCAGTCGATTCCCTGGCTCTATGCGGAGATTGTGAGGCTGCTGGCCGACCGCGAATGCGTTCAGTTGATCGTTGAGAACGCCGCGATGGAACGGCGCGTGACCGGAATGCTCCGGCGCGCCGGGGTGAAACTCGATCGGGTTACATTCCGCTGCTGGCCGACGGATCGGGGATGGCTGCGGGATTCGGGGCCGATTTTTGTGCGCAATCCTGCCGGCGAAGTGGGTGTTACCAATTGGCGCTTCAACGGCTGGGCAAAGTACGACGACTGGCATCTTGACGACGAGTTGCCGGGGCGGATCGCGGAGTGTATTGCATATGCGCCAATGGCAGCCAAGCCACGAATTTAGTCACAGCGAGTCGCATCGCCTGGTGCTCGAAGGTGGATCGATCGACGGGAATGGCGCAGGCGCGTTACTCACCACGGAAGAGTGCTTGCTCAGCGAAGTGCAGCAGCGGAATCCGCGGATATCGAGAGAGGAATTGGAAGCGGGCTCTTCATCTCTTTCTCGGCGTGGACCAGGTGATCTGGCTGGGCCGCGGCATCGCCGGCGACGATACACATGGCCACGTGGACGATATCGCCCGGTTTGTCGCTCACGATACGATTATTGCCGCTGTGGAGTGCGACACGCGAGACCCGAACCATGAACCGCTGGCCGAGAATCTGCGCGACCTTGAAGGCTGCGCGCACTCGGAGGGCAAGCAATTCACTGTGATTGAGCTGCCCATGCCGCGGCCCACAGTGTTTCGCAATCAGCGCCTGCCGGCCAGCTATGCAAATTTCTACATTGCCAACGGCCTCGTACTGGTTCCCACTTTCCACGATCCCAACGACCGCATCGCCCTCAACACGCTCTCTGAAGCTTTTCCGGATCGCGAGGTGATTGGGATCCACTCGGTGGATTTGATCTGGGGACTGGGTGCGCTGCATTGCATGACCCAGCAGCAGCCTGCGGGTTGGTCGCAGCCGCTTGCCCGAGCCACTGGTGAGCCGGCATGACCGGGGATCTTGAGGCAATGGAAGCGGCATTGGAAGAAGCGCGGCAGGCCGCTGAATGCGGCGAAGTGCCGATCGGCGCCGATGGCCGTGTACGACGGTGAAATCATTGCGCGGGGACAGAATCGGGTTCTGCGCACGAACGATCCCACCGCGCATGCGGAGATTGTTGCCCTGCGCGGCGCGGCGGCGGCGCTGGGGAATTATCGGCTGAACGGCGTCACGCTTTACGTGACCCTGGAGCCGTGCGCGATGTGCGCGGGCGCAATGGTCCACGCGCGCATTGACCGGCTGGTGTATCGCGGCGGCGGACTCGAAGGCCGGCGCGGCAGGGTCGGTGTTCAGCGTGGTGAACCATCCGCGGCTGAACCACCAGATGCAGGTGGAGCAGGGCATCATGGCCGAGGAGGCGGGAGAGCTACTGCGGAGTTTCTTCCGAGAGCGGCGCTAGGAGCGCGTGAGAATGCGAATGCGCTCGACCTGTTCGGGCCATAGTGCGGAAAGCTCCGCAAAGCTTCCGCTGCGATAGTCGGCGTAATCGAATCCCGGCGTGACCGTGCAGCCCAGAAGCGCACATTTGCCGTCGCCGATGAGATGCGTGCCCTGCCAAACGCCGCCAGGGACAAGAACCTGGACATGTTCTTGAGTAGACAGATTCTGTCCCATCCTTACCACCCGCGATTCGCCGGATGGCAGCAATTGCAGCATCTCCACCGAATCTCCCAGGTAGAAATGGAATAC
>CAWBIG010000204.1:0-6019 GCA_963788435.1 uncultured Acidobacteriota bacterium
GGTTGCGCGGCCAGGTCGCCCCACAAGTATCCGCTCGCCGGCTGATTCACATCGGAAATCCCCTGCATGATGGGATAACCATTGGCGACTGCGCCTTCAAAATCGTAGGGCCGCTCGCTGCCGCGGTACGACTGTTGCCAGTTCTTTTCGAGGTAATCGGAGCCGATGGCCGCATTCGACCAAACATGGCCGTCGCCCGATACCTCGCCCGAATCGTAGAAGTTATCCAGCACGCCGAACTCAAGCGCCAGCTTATGCAGGTTCGGCGTGACGGCCGCGCCATACATGGTCAGGCTCGCATCGCCGTTGCCCGCGGGCTTTCCGTCCTGCTCCAGGTCACCCAGGATCTGATCGTAGGTCCGGTTCTCCTTGATGATGTAAATAACGTGCCGGATCGGGTTCGCCCTCCCGTTCGCAAACGGTATTGTCTCCGCCGCTGCCTTCATGCGATTCGACTCGAGCACTGTCTCCGTAAGTTGCGGCAGCTCTCTGTCGATCTCCGCCGTATCCAGCCCCGCCAGGGAACCATAGAGCAGCGAGGCAATGTACGTGCTCGGCGACGGCGGCCGGTGCGGCTCCGCGCCTTCAACTTCCCGCTGCGGCATGTTGTTCGGGCCCGTCCCGCGTCCCTTGTCGGTGGCCACGTACAGCTTGCCTCCGGTCAGCGCCATCGAGATCGGCATCCACTCCGTCGGCACAAAGCCTACCGGCTCCGCCATACCGCGCTTCGCTGTATTCGCCGTCAGCTTGTTCGTGTCGATCACGGCTACGGCATCCGATCCCAGGTTTGCCACGTACAGCTTGCGGCCATCCGCATCCAATGCCAGCGCCACCGGCTCCGCTCCAAAGTAGCTTTGTCCCGGCAGCCGCGTGTCAAAGTAGCCTTTTACGTTGAACTCGCCTTTGCTCACATTCACGGCTGCCACTGCGTCCCGGTTCGCCAGAACCACGAAAAGCGTTCGCCCGTCCGGAGAGAGCGCAAACGCACAAGGATGCGATCCAGCGTCGATCGGGCTCGCCGGCCTCAGCAGCGCCAGCTTGCCCCCGATCGCGTTCTTTTCAAGATCCAGTTCCACCACGTCCGACGCATTCCACAGCGCCACATACGCGCGCCGCCCGTCCCGCGAAACCGCCAGAGCGATCGGATACACGGCCGGCACGGCCGCGCTTTCTGCCAAATCGAATCGATGCTCAATCCTGCCGGTTGCAGGATCGATCAGCAGCACATCGTCGGAGAGATTGTCGGCGACCAGCAGCTTCTCCGGCGATCCCACCACCGCAATCGCCGCGGGGTAGGGAATTGCCCGGCTGCCCTCCTTGCTCCCTAGCATCTTCGTCGTCCGGCCCCGCGCAAGCTGCTGCAGCGGAATGTGAATGAACTTCTCCGGCGCAACGCTCCCTTCCTTGAAGCTGTACACCACGATCCCGTTGCCGGTGTCGTGCTGCCGCTCCCCGTTCGGGTCTGTCAAGGAAGCCATGCTCGCGTAAAGATGCGCGCCGTCAGCGCTGAACGCCAGCCCCGAGTAGAGCGTCTGGTGATCCGTCCGCATCTCTGTGCGGTCTTCGGGATAATCGCGCAGATCGCCCGTCGCGGTGTCATATACCGCCAGGGATTGCTCGTATCTGGATTCGTACGTGCCATAGCCATCATTCAGTGTCACCAGGTATCGCTGGTTCGGCGAAACCGCCATCGATACCGGAAGGCTGTTCAGCCGCTGCGGATGCCCCGGTACGCCCGGCAAGATCTGCTTGCTGGTGGATAGATTGATCGCCTGCGCGAATACAAGCGGTACTGCAACAAAAACGCCGGCAATGAACGAAATTCGACCTCGAATCCTCATGCCAACCAAGCTAACAAATCTCCCCTGCACCGCGGTTACAAACTCATGACTGCGCCGCAGGCATCATCCTTCCGGGCGAGCCGGAAACGCTGCCCACGCAATCGACCCCGGTGCTCCAAAAGGTTGCTTGTAGCCCGCGCCAAGCGGCCACTCATCGGTGTCTGTAAACACCCTGCGCTCCCACAGCGCGCGATTCGCATTGCCGTCAAGCAAATTACTTACAATCTGCATCCATTAGTTCAGGACGGGAATGAATCGGAATCACCCTGGTTGCGCGCCCGGAGCGCGCGACCTGACCGGAACGCAGAGCTAGCACCCGCTCCGACTACAATGGAAGGAACATCCGATCCCCTTCATGTCCCCAGTCCTGATTGATTCCCCTCCGGCACCTCAATCCGTCTCGCGGCGTGCTGCCTTGAAGACGCTTCTCTTCGGCAGCGCCGGCCTGGCGCTCTACGCCAGTGAAATCGAGCGCCATTGGATCGACGTTGTCCATCGCGACATCTTTATCTCAGGCCTGCCCGACGCCTTAGACGGCATGACCATCGCGCACTTGAGTGACATCCATCTCGACGAGTTCACTGAGCCCTTCCTGCTGCGCGAAGCCGTGGATGCGATCAATCGGCTCCATCCTGACATGGTGTTGCTCACCGGCGACTACGTAACCTACCAGTTGCTTCCTCGCAAGCAGACGCTGGAAGCCGCCTGGAGCTGCGGCGCATTGCTCAGCCAGATAGCCTGTCCGCAAAAGTACGCCATCCTCGGCAATCACGACCTGATGGTGGGAGGCGATGCCGTCGCTCAGGCAATCGCAACCAACCACATACCCGTTCTGCGCAACGCGTTCCTGCCCATTGAGCGGGACGGCGCGCGCATCTGGCTCGCCGGCCTTGACGACCCCGTCGTCGGCCGCCCCGATCCCGATCGCGCCATTCCCATCTCCATCCGCAAAGTTCCCCGCGAGCCGGTCCTGCTGATGTGCCACGCGCCGGACTTCATTGACACTCTGGCCGCGCATTCCGTCAGCCGCTCCATCGCCCTCATATTGAGCGGCCACACTCACGGCGGCCAGGTCCGCATCCCGCTGGTCGGCGCTGTCCATCTTCCCCCCGGCGGACGCAAGTACGTTGAGGGCTGGTTCAACGTCGGTGGCATGCAACTTTACGTCAATCGCGGCATCGGCACCGTGGGCGTGCCCTTTCGTTTCGATTGCCGCCCGGAAATTACCCACATTCGTTTGTGCGCCGCCCAAAGCCGCGTTCCCAATCTCGAGAGCGGCCCGCCCGATCCCACCGCTTTCACGGCCGCATAACCGACCTCGCCGTTTTTGAAAAGGCACGGCTTTTTAGCCGTGCCGAGAAAGCGCCAACGATTGCCGGGCTTTGGCCCTGAGGGGTGTTTTTCGGCCGGCTGCTCGCCTCCATTATCCCGCGCCCATCCGCGCCCAGCCCAAAATCAAAATCCTCCGTTAACCGGAACCGCCTCTCGTGCGTCTTCGTAGTGAGGTCCTATGAGTCACGACTTGCGCTGCGCCATTCGGGCAATCTGGTCCCATCGATGGTTTTCCCTGGCCGTTGTCGTCACCCTCGCACTCGGCATCGGCCTTAACACCATGGTGTTCACGCTCATCAACGCAGTGCTTTTTAAAGCCGTGCCGGTGCCCGGCGGGGCCCGCCTGGTCTCCATCATCGACCACAATCTTTCCCAGCCCGACCGGCACATGGCTCTCTCCTATCCCGACTTCCTGGAATACCGCGCTCAGGCCCATTCGTTTGAATCCCTTCAGGCCACGAAGGAGGGGGATGGCGTCCTCAGCGAGCCCGGGAATCCCCCGCAGTCCTATCACCTCGAGCAGGCATCCGCGGGCATCTTCTCCATGCTCCATACCAGCCCGATCCTGGGTCGCGGCTTCCGGCCATCCGACGAACTCGCCGGCGCCGAACCCGTTCTGGTCATCGCCTACGGCGTCTGGCAGGAGCGCTACGCCCATTCCGCGGACGTCATTGGGCGTAAGGTCCGCGTCAACAGCGAGCCCGCAACCATCATCGGCGTCATGCCCAACGGATTTCGCTTTCCCACCGGAGTCGATTTATGGATGCCTCTGGTGCCGACTGCCGATCTCCTCAAACGCGACAATCGTTCTTTGCTCCCCTATGCCATCCTGAAGCCGGGCGTTTCCCAGGGCCAGGCACAGGCCGAGCTTGACGGCATCGCCACCCGCCTCGCGCGTCAGTACTCCGACGACAAGGACGCTGGCATCAGCGTGATGACTTTCCAGCAACGCTTCAACGGCGGCGGCATTCGCATCATTTTCCTCCTCATGCTCGGCGCTGTCGGATTCGTGCTGCTCATCGCCTGCGCTGACGTCTCCAACATGATGCTGAGCCGCGCCCTCGACCGCCAGCGTGAGATGGCCATTCGTTCCGCGCTCGGCGCTTCCCGCTGGCGGATGATGCGCCAGTTGCTGATCGAGAGCCTCTTCCTCAGCATCGCTGGCGGCCTGCTCGGACTTGGCCTCGCCACTCTCGGCGTCCGCTGGTTCGACCAGTCCACCGCCCAGGTCCGGCCCTATTGGATCCAGTTCACTCCGGACTACACCGTCCTCGGCTATTTCGCCGCTCTCTGTATCCTCAGCGCAATTCTCTTCGGCACGCTTCCGGCGCTGCGCTCCTCCCGGCCCAATCTGAACGACATCCTCAACGAAGGTGCGCGCAGCTTCGGCCGCCGCCGCGGCGGATGGCTCTCCTCCGTCCTCGTTGTCTTCCAGTTCGCGCTCACCCTGGTGCTGCTCACCGGGGCCGGCATATTCGTGCGCAGCCTCATCGCCGGCCTCGCCATCAACCCCTTCATCCCCGCCCGCCAGCTCTGGACCGCGCGCGTCGAACTCCCCGACTCCAGATACAAAGACACCGACGCCCGCGAACGTTTCTATGAGCAGCTCCTGCCCCGGCTCCGCGCCATCCCCGGCGTCAACAGCGTTGCCATCACATCCATGCCTCCGGGCCTCGGCGGATGGGAGCATCCGGTTGAAACCGAACGCAACCTCGGCCAGCAGCCCTCCCATCGCCCATTAGTCGCCCTGGTCGCTTGCTCTCCCGGGTATCTCGAAACCCTGCATATCCCTCTCCTGCGCGGCCGCGATTTCTCCTCCACTGATGGCTCCGCCAATCGGGACTCTGCTGTCCTGTCCAAGGACGCCGCCGATCGCCTCTGGCCCGGCCAGGACCCCCTCGGCAAGCGCTTCCGTACCTACGACAACAAAGGCAAACCCAGCAACTGGATCACCGTCGTCGGCGTTACCGCCGGCTTAAGCCAGGAAGTCAACACCAACGATCCCCATCCCGCCGTCTTCATCCCCTATCGCCAGGCCGGCTGGGACAACATGGCCATCATGGTCGCTTCCTCCACGGATCCCATCCCCGCCGTCCGCACTGCCGTCCAGGCGCTCGACCAAGACCTGCCCCTCACCGATATCTACCGCTTCGATCAGGCTGTCCAGCATCAAATCTGGTTCCTGCGCCTCTTCGGCGAGCTCTTCTTCGGCTTTGCCTTCGTCGGCCTCATCATGGCGTCAATCGGCGTCTATGCCGTGATGGCTCATGCCGCCGCCGGCCGCACCCGCGAAATCGGTGTTCGCATGGCCCTCGGCGCCAACGCACGCCACATCGTCGCCCTCATCATGACCCGCGGCCTCCGGCAGATCGCCGCCGGCGTCGTCCTTGGGCTTGCCGCCGGCATTCCCCTTGCGCGCTTTATGGCCACTTTGCCGCTCGGCGTGTCCGCCACCGGCTCGGGCGTGTTTCTCACCGTCACCTCTGTGCTCGCATTCATTGGAGTCTTCGCTTGCTGGATCCCTGCCCGCCGCGCTGCCCGTCTCGACCCCGTGAAAGCCATCCGCTCCGAGTGAGAATCTGGCGAGCTATGCACTGAGCGGAACCTCAAGATCGACAATCTCCGCGTCCACTTCACCGTCCGCGCTCACCCGCAGATACCCCATTGTTACTTTCAGGTTGAAGCGCCGCGGCCCGCACGAGCCGGGATTGAAGTAGAGCACGCCCTTGTGCCGCCGGATCTCCGCCTTGTGCGAGTGCCCAAACAGCACCGCGACAAACTTCGCCGCCGCCGGATCCAGGTGCAGCGCTCCGATATCGTGTAGCAGGTAAATATACGCGCCGTCG
>CAWBIG010000205.1:0-11615 GCA_963788435.1 uncultured Acidobacteriota bacterium
GATGTATTGCTTGAATCCCTGCCCGCGCGCCGACCGCCCAACGTTGGAGACGGTCTATCAGTATCTCAATCCCAGCCGGCCCGTCACAGCGGAGATGTATGTGATCGCCAGCGAGTACGTCGGCCTGGGGATTTCGGTGGCCGTGGACGTGAAGACCGGTTATGGCTTGCTCCAGGTTTCGCAAGCGGTGGAGACCGCGTTGCGCAGCTATCTGTGGCCGCTCGCACCGGGCGGGCTGGACAACACCGGCTGGCCTCTGGGCCGCAACGTGCGCAGCTTGGAGCTGGATGTCGTTGTAAGTCAGGTGCCGGGTGTGATCGAAGTAAACGGCCTGAACCTGTTTACGACCCTCAACTCCGGGGGATATCAACTTGTGACGGCGGATGCCAGCGGCTCTCCTGAAATTGTGCTGCAGAGCTGGCAGCTTCCTGAAGTGCTCGATGTGATTGTGATAGCAAGTCCGGATGGCTCGAACGCGGCAGGCGGCTCTGGCGGGTCCGGTGGCACTGGCAGCTCCGTTCGTTGCGCAAGTGCCATGGACACTTCGGAGATGAAGCGTGGTAGATCAGCGAACCGCGCCGCGACGAGCGTTGGCGATATGGTCGCGACCTCGTGAAAGCGGCGGATCAGGTGCATTTGGCGGACATCATCCAACGCTTCCAAGCGACCCGGGTGAATCTCACTGGCTATGGCTTGCACGACAACTTCGATCAGCGAAGCACTCCCGCGTTCCCTCCCGGCAGCCCCAACGACGAGAACAAGGCGAACCCCATCAATCCGGCAAAAATCGGCGCAGGCCTGCGCAGGCCGCCGAAGTCGTCGATCCCGCGCAATCCATCCGAACGCTCTTGCAGCATGGCGATAAACCAGAAGATGGCTGCCGCAGTTATGCCGTGGTTGAACATCTGCAGGATGATGCCGTTCAGCGCAGCCGCCTGGCTGGACAGGGCGATGGAATCCGCAGCCGGAACGGCGAGCGCAAAGATGGCAAGCCAGCAGTAGCCCAGATGATTGATTGAAGAATACGCAAAAACGCGCTTCAGATCTTTTTGCGCGGCAGCGGCCCACGCGCCCATTACTACCGTCACCACGGCCAGCACCAGCAGCGGCGTGCGCATGGCGGCAATCTGCGGCCCAAAGATGGGCAGCGCGATGCGCAGCAGGCCGTAAACGCCCATCTTTGACATGCCTCCGGTCAGCAGCATCGTCACCGGCGAAGGCGCTTCGGCATATGCATTCGGCAACCAGGTGTGGAACGGCATCAGCGGCACTTTGACAGCGAAACCTGCAAGCGCCCCAATGGCGAGCCAGATCATCACGTGCGGGCCTAGGTGAGCGGCAACCATCTGTTCCAGTTCGCCCGTGGCGGCCAGAAGCGAGAGATGCGTGAAGTCCATGCTGCCGGTGGAAAGAAACAATGCCAGGAGCGCCAGCAGCAGGCCTACCGATCCAGCCATGGTGTAAACCAGGAACTGCGTCGCCGCAGGCCCCCGCTTCGACCCGCCCCACAGCTTGATAAGGAAGAACGCGGGAATCAGGCTCAGCTCCCAATAGAGAAACCAGTGATAGAAATTGAGCGCGGTGAATGTGCCGAACAATCCCGCCTCAAGCAGCAGCACAAAACCAAAGTAGAGATTCGGACGCAGATGCACGCGATGCGCCGCGTCAATCGACATCAGCGCCACAATCGCCGAAAGCACCAGCATCAGCGCCCCCAGGCCATCCACGCCCAGGTGGTACTCAATTCCCAGCGTCGCAGCCCACGGATGCCTCTCTACCAGCCCCATGCTGCCGTTTGCCGGAAGATGCGTCCACACCACCAGAGATGCGGCGAGCGAAAGCAGGGCCGCAATCATCGCCACACCGCGCGCATGGCGTCCGCTGAAAAATGCGATGACCGCTCCCACTATGGGCAGCGCGGTGAGCAACGTCAATATCGGAATTCCGTTCATCCGCGGCTGCTCCAAATCAGAATGGCGGCGAGGATCACAACTCCGAGCGCCAGCAGGCGCAAATATGTCTGCGCGCGGCCCGATTGCACACGCGCCATCAGCCCTCCGCCCACAGAAAGCTCCTCGCATCCCTTGTCGAATGCACCATTGACGAAGTTGTCATCGAGAAAGCGATTCGACTGCGCCCATAGCCCAAACAACCATGTCAACGCCGCCACAATGCCGCCCCACACGCGGCGATCGAGCCAGTCGGCGACGCGCGCCCACCAGTGATAAAAGGCGATCACCGTCGCGCCGTACAGCTCATCCACGTAGAGCCGGTCGCGCAGTGCGCGCCACACCGGGGGCATCGCCTTCTCCAGCACATCGGGCTCCTCGGCACGCGGCGAATTGTTGCCGTAGAGAACCCATGCAAGGCCAATTCCGAAAAGGACGATCGCGCTCGACGTGAGCATCAGCGCCAGTAACCCGGGCTCCTTGAAGCTTGCCAGTCCGCCCCAGACCGCGTGCGTATCCAGCAGGAAGCTGCGGAACCAAGGCCAGATCGGCGTGCCGATTACGCCCAGTGCAATCGCAAAGAACGCAAGCAAGGCCAGCGGAATCGTCATCACGCTTGGGCTCTCGTGCGCATGCCCATGCCCGCTATACTCGCCAAAAAACACGTAGCTAACTTGGCGCGTCATGTAGAACGCCGTCAGCAGCGCGCCAAAGACGAGCAGGAAATACGGCCCCTGGCCCGCATGCCATTTGTGCGCCGATTCCAGAATCGCGTCCTTTGACCAGAACCCTGAGAACACCAGCGGAAATCCGCACAGCGCCAGCATGCCCACCGCGTAGGTGAGGAACGTGACCGGCATATACTTGCGCAGCCCGCCCAGGCGGCGCACGTCCTGCTCCTCGTGGGAGCCGTGAATCACTGATCCCGCGCCTAGGAACAGCAGCGACTTGAAGAACGCGTGCGTGATCAGATGGAACATGCCCACCGCGACCCCGCCCAACCCCAGTCCGGCCATCATGTAGCCGAGTTGCGACACCGTCGAGTACGCCAGAATGCGCTTGATGTCGTTCTGCGCGATGGCGATGAGCGCGGCGAACACCGCCGTCGATACGCCAACCCACGTGATCACCGTCAGAGCCGTCGTAGTGCCGCCGGGCAGTACGCCCGCAGCCATCAGCGGATACACTCTCGCAACCAGATACACGCCGGCCGCCACCATGGTCGCAGCGTGAATCAGCGCGGACACCGGCGTGGGACCTTCCATCGCATCCGGCAGCCACACATGCAGCGGAAGCTGACCACTCTTGCCCACGGCGCCGGCAAAGATCAACAATCCGATGGCTCCGGCCGCACTCAGTCCCAGCTTGGCCGGCGTCTGCAGCAGCATACCGATCGCCAGAGGGTCAAGGTTGCCCGCGCCCTGGTTGTAGAACAGCAGCGTGCCCGTTTGCGCAAACAGCCATACAATTCCAAGCAGGAAAAACACGTCGCCGAAACGGGTGGTGATGAAGGCCTTCTTGGCCGCCGCTGAAGCCGAGGGCTTTTGGTACCAGAACCCTATCAGCAGGTACGACGTGAGCCCGACAATCTCCCAGCACATGAACAGCAGCAGCAGGCTGTTCGAAATCACCACGCCCAGCATGGCTCCGGCAAACAACGAGAGGAAGCAGAAAAAGCGCGTGTAGTTCTCGTCTTGCGCCATGTAGCCAACGGAATAGATGAAGATCAGCAGGCCAACGAACGTGACCATCACCAGCATCACCGCGGCCAGTGGATCGAGAACCCAGCCAAGGTCGACGGCCGAAGTGCCAAACTGCAACCACGTAAAGTTGACCGTCTCCCGCACCGCATGGCCTGAGGACCATCCGCCCAGCACATGGCCGAAAGCCACAAATGCCAGCACCATCGACGCAGCCAGCGAGCCGATGGCCAGCCCCGATGCAAGCCTGCGCCGCGGTTGCTTCAGCAGCGCAATCAAACCCGAAGCCACAATCGGCATCGCAGGTATCAACCACAGAATGCGCGCAATTCCGGACGCGGCGGTCTGGGGAACAAACTGCAGTGCCTCTTGCATCAGCGGCTCACCCTTTCATCCTGTTGATCTCGTCCAGATCGGCGGTACGCGCATGGCGATAGATGGCGATCACAAGTCCCAATCCAACCGCAGCTTCGGCCGCTGCCACCGCAATCGAGAAAACCGCGAACATCATCCCCGTCAGCGCCTCGGGATGCGGCCCATAGCGCCAAAACGCCACCAGGTTCAGGTTGGCCGCATTCAGCATCAGCTCAATGCCGATCAGCACCAGGATCGCGTTGCGCCGCGTCAGCGCGCCGGCCAGCCCGATGGCAAATACCACCGCGGCCACCAGCAGATAGCCTGTAAGCGGCGTCACTTGCGCCCCCCTTTCTCGTGCATGGCCACCAGCACCGCGCCAATCATCGCCGAGGTCAGCAGCAACGCGAGAATCTCCAGCGGCAACACGTACTGGCCCATCAGTGCGTCGCCAATCTGCCTTACTATCACCTCCGGAGCGACCTTCGGCAATCCCACTGCGTCCGGCAGCGCCGCCGCGCTGTGTAGAACCGCCCACGCCAGCACCGCAAAACACCGCCGCCGCAATCGCAAGGCCCGCCAACCATGTGCGGCTGAAAACTCCCTTTTCCGGCTTCTCCGAGCTGCGCGTCAGCAGGATGGCAAACACCACCAGGATGGCCACCGCGCCGATATACACGAGAATTTGCGCAAACCCCACAAACTGCGCATCCAGTTGCAGAAAGAGAAGCGCCAGTCCGGCAAACGCGGCGGTCAGCGCCAGCGCGCAATGCACCGTGTTCTTGAGC
The DNA here is from genome assembly GCA_963788435.1 of uncultured Acidobacteriota bacterium. Lineage (GTDB taxonomy): Bacteria > Acidobacteriota > Terriglobia > Terriglobales > Acidobacteriaceae > Telmatobacter. Next base: position 4,792 of record CAWBIG010000205.1, read on the forward strand.
GTCACCGCCGCCAGCCCGCCGCCCACCGTAATCGCCGCCAGAATCCAGAACACCACCGTCATGGGTCCATCCTTTCCGGCCGCTCTACCCACGAGCTATTCCGCATACCGGTAGCTCCTTGGCCCATAGTCTTTCCGGCGCATCCCCGCGCGTCCGGCGCCTACGTACACAACAATGAGGATCGCCGAGCACACCACCCAGCGCATCCATCCCTCGCCCATGAAGCGCCACAGCGCCGCTACAAACAGGTTCAGCAGGGTCATCGGCAGCACAAATTTCCACGCAAAATTCATCAACTGGTCCTGGCGCAACCGCGGCAGTGTCCCGCGCATCCAGATCAGCACCACGATGGAAAGCATGACTTTCGAAAAGAACCAGATCCACGACGGAATAAACTGGAGCACTTGCAACGGCGCCGACCATCCGCCCAGGAACAGCGTCGATCCCAGTCCTGAAATTGAGAACATGCCCAGGTATTCGCCCAGGAAGAACAGCGCGAATTTGAATCCCGAGTATTCCGTGAAGTAACCCGCCACCAGCTCTGACTCGCCTTCCGGCAAATCGAATGGCGATCGGTTCGTCTCCGCCGTCGCCGCAATGCAATACATGAAGAACGCCGCAAATCCCCAGGGCGTGAAGATGTACCAGTGCGGAAGGCCCCACGTGTACTGGTTCTGCGCCTCCACAATCTTCACCAGCGAGAGCGATCCCGTAATCATCACGATCACCACGCTCGACATCAGCAGCGGCACTTCGTAGCTGATCATCTGCGCCACTGCGCGCATTGCTCCCAGCAGCGAGTACTTGTTGCGGCTGGACCATCCGGCCATGAAGATCGACAGCTCAGTGGAAGCGCCGATGGCGAAGAAGAACAACAGCCCGGCGTCCATGTCAACTAGCTGCATGTTGCGGCCCATGGGAAGCACTGAAAAACCCATGAACACCGCAACCACCAGCACCAGTGGCGCAATAAAATGGACCACCGCATCGGCGCTCGTAGGAATAATGTCTTCCTTGGTGAGCGACTTGATGCCGTCAGCCACCGGCTGCAGAATGCCGAAGGGACCAACGCGATTCGGCCCAAGCCGGTTCTGCATCCGGCCCAGCCCCTTGCGCTCCAGCACCGTAGTCAGCGCAAACAGCCCGGGAAACACGCAGATGATCGTCACCACGCTGACGAGCACCCCGATCACCGGCTGAACAGCCGATGGGAAAAGCCCCATGATCCAATGTTTGAGAAGCACGAAGATCTGGTCGAGCGTATTAGCCATGATCTAGCTTGCGTCTCCTTTATTCGTAGGCTTCGGGCTGGCTGCCGCTCCCGGTGAAGTCGACGCAACCGCAGCTGGCCTGGGCGCCGCAGCAGCCTTTGCCTTCGCTTCCACCTTGGCCCTCTCTTCCGCCAGCCGCACATCCACCTCACTCGCCTCGGTGGGATGAATCTGGTGGTAATACTCGTTCGACTTGGCCAGCTCTTCGCGGTCCAGCAGCAGACCACCGAAACGGTCCGCGGTCGCCAGTTCGAACTCCGTGTCCATCTTGATCGCCTCGAACGGACAAACCTCCACGCAAATCTGGCAGCTCATGCACACCGAAACGTCAATATCGAATCGCGCCGGATAAAACTGCTGTTTGCCAACGTAGTCCGGCTTCTTGTCCTTCGATTTCTCAATGTAGATGCACTTGGGCGGGCATTCTTTTTCGCAGATCTGGCAGGCCACGCAACGCATGCCCGCCTCCCAGTCCGCGCCGTCGAAAACCAGGAACGGGAACACCCGCGCATTCTCGGCGGTCGGAATCCGCTTCTCCGGATACTCCACCGTGGTCAGCCGATCCGCGGAGACAAAACTTCCCAGCGCGTTCCTCGCCGTCTCCTTCAGGCCCTTCAGTATGCCTTCACCCAGCAACTCGAAACTCCTTGCAGTTTTCAGTCTTCAGCAAGAACGGTCCATGCTGACAACCGACTGCTGAGAACTGACAACCGTCTACCGATCCACTTCTCCCAGCACAATATCCACGCTTCCAAAAATCAGCACCACGTCCGCCACATTGTGCCCCAGGCACATGTCTTCAAGAATGGTCAGGTTGATCAGGCTCGGCGGCCGCACGCGGTATCGGTACGGCTCCGCGCCCCCCATGCTGATCAGGTAAAAACCAAGCTCGCCCTTGGGCGCTTCAATGCGCCCATACGCCTCGCCCGGCTTGGGCCTGAACCCCCGAATCTTTGCCTTCGCATCCATCACCGGACCGCCCGGAATCTCCTTCAGCGCCTGCTCCACCATGCGGATCGACTCGCGTATCTCCAGCACCCGAATCATGTAACGATCGAAGATGTCCCCGTGATCGCCCAGCGGCACGCGAAACTTGAACCGGTCGTAGATTCCGTAGTGGTCCACCTTGCGAATGTCGTAATTCACCCCCGACGCGCGCAACATCGGCCCGGTCACCCCGGCATTCACCGCCAGCTCCGGCTTCAGCACGCCCACGCCCTGCGTGCGCGCCATCATGATCTCGTTGCCGGTGAGCAGCGCCTCAAACTCGTCCACAAACTTCGGCAGCCCCGCCACCACCTTGCGCGCCGCCTCCAGCCACGCCGCCGACACATCCACGCGGCATCCGCCAAAACGCATGTAGTTGCACATCATTCGCGAGCCGGTCAGCGACTCAAACAGGTCCAGGATCTTTTCCCGCTCCTTGAACGCGTACATCAGCGGCGTGCCGCTCGCGCCCATCTCCTGGATCAGGAAGCCGATCGACGATGCATGGTTCTGCACCCGCGTCAGCTCCGCCAGGATCACGCGAATGTACTCGGCCCGCTCCGGCACGGCTTGTCCCACCAGCTTCTCCACCGCCAGCGCATAGGCCCAGTTGTTGGTCAGCGAGCAGATATAATCCAGCCGGTCCGTGTACGGCATCGACGCCAGGTACGACTGGCTCTCCGCCAACTGCTCGTGATTGCGGTGCAGATACCCGAACACCGGCTTCAGCTTCAACACGCGCTCGCCGTCCAGCGTCAAGTCCATGCGGAACACGCCATGCGTCGACGGATGGTGCGGGCCCATGGAGATCTCCAGCATTTCGCCTTCGCCTTCCGGCGTGATCTCCGGCGCCCTGTTCCACGCCTCCAGCGATTCCGCTTTGGTCTTCAGCACTTCCATCGAGCCTCTGTTCCCTAGTCCCTGGTCCCTAGTCCCTGCACCTTCGCCTCGTGTTCCTTAGCCCGCTCCAGCACCCTGTCGTGCGCCGTCGGCTCGTAATCGAAATCAGCAATACGTTTTTTTTATTGTTGTGGTGCTTGGCTACGGTTGGTGCTTGCTCTTGCATCGATGCCGTATACCGATCGACTGGGCTACCTTCTGCTCGCTCACAAACAACTGGGCGCTGCTCTGGCCGTTGAAAAGCTCGTCGGCCAAGGAAGTGCCCGAGCGCGCTGAGTACATTCGCGTGATCCTCGCCGAGCTCACACGGGTACGGGGACCGGCCGCGTCTATCGGCTTCCTGATGCAGGAGATGGGCGCCAGCGGCATCTGTTCCCGCCCTACACCGGAGGAGAAGGTCGAAGCACTCAGCCAGTCGTTTGAGTCTGTGAAAGGAAGGGTCACCACGATTTCGATCGGAGGCCTAAACATGATTTTGGCAGGAATCAAAGTAACTGATACGCGTCTGGTCCGCGACGCGATTGACTTGGCCCGGAGTTCGTGGGCATATCTTTTCAACCATGTAATGCGATTCCCTGGCTATTTCAAATTTCTTTGCTTCAGAAAACGCCAAACCTTTGGCAGACCAAACTAGCAATTGGCCATGGCCATGGGTAATTGTTATTTTGCTGTAATTTCTCGGCTTCGTTCGCGTCTTATTTGCTGGCGCGTGAAGAAATCCAGGAGTGATGGTCGAGCCTAGCCCTGCCCCTCATCAAAAATGAAGCATGAACCGCAGAAAGCGTTGGGGGGCAAGGGAAGAAGAAAAGTGGCTTCCTCCGTGCACCTATCTGTGGTTCAAGCATTAAAGGGTTTTCTAGGCATTCCTGTCATCTGGGCGGAATGCTGTCGTCGGCGTGCGCCAGCGTGGAACATCATCCTTCTCCCGATTCATCACATCACTTCGTAGGCATCGGCATGGGCCTCGGCGATCGCCGGGGTCGTGTACCCTGAACCTCTGCGGCTACAAAATCTCCGGCTCAACGATCTGAAGGTTGCCGCGGCGTCCACGTGCAGCGCCTCGCCGACTTCGAGCTGGGGAAGGCTCAAAGGCCACCACCGCGTCGAACGTCAGCGCGGTGCAGTCGTCACCATTACCGTCGAACTCGGCAATACCGAAGATCGCGGAGCGCCGCCGCTCCACATCCCCGTGATTCAACGCGCCGAGATGCTCGCCGACTGATCTCGCCTGAAGTATGGAATCGCCATCGCGGCATGCACGGCGAACACGGCTCCACGTCGGTGGCGCCGGCCAGGTCGCGCTACTGGCGGCCTGATCGCCGCCGTAACGCCGTCGGAAGAGGCCGCGTCGATGCCCTCAGCTCAAACACGCACTTCGACGGGCCACGTCCAGATAGGTCGCGACTAACAAGGCGACCAGTCATCCCTAGACTGTCGCCCGTTCTTGTCTCTCTCTCTTCTCTCATCATCCCTCAACGCTCACACAAGCCCCATATGAACTGTATGTCGCAATATGCCGAGTCCTGTCCATCACACTTCTTCTATAAAAATCATGGAGCACATTGACCTCTACGGCCTCGTCGTCGGATGCACCGACGATCCCGTTCTCGAACGCCTGCTGCCCGCCGCCGTTCCATCGGCGCGTGACCAGCTATCGAACCGGCAAAGGATTCCGAACTTCCTTCTATCCGTTCGGCGACGATCATCCGCTGGGTCCAATTAGCATCAGCCGTTTCAGGTTCACGTACAAGAAGATTCGACCAATCTCGCGGCAAATCATCCTGCGCGTGCCCAAAATCCTAACGCGCTCCTCAACACCAGCACCACGATCACCAGTGGTGCGCTCGACATTTTCTCGCCGCAAAAAAACCACCATCTCTATTCATCACCTGAGCAGGGTCTTCATAGTGAACACCGCTTCCCACGTTTTCGAAAGGAGAGCCGCTGGAGTAGCATGGTTCTGGCGGCGATTCAAACCTCGCCCCCCCCACAAATGCGCCACGCTCGCCAGCACACACAGTGCGGATATCGCCGCGTCGCCGTTTCTTGCCGAGCCGCCGCCTGTCCAACACATGATCTGAGACCGGTCGCCGCCGCGCCGACAGCACCAACCTCCTGCCTGTTGATCTCCCGAGGCGAGGAAGACAATTCAAGGCGTAACACGCCAAAGCTCCACACACACATCACGACGACGACCGGCCAAACTCCAAATATCGCCACGACATCACCGATGCCGCGAAACCGTGGAGCACCTCCACCACCAGCCTGGAAACGTTGTGACTAAAGACGCCGTACAGATCGACAATGGTTTTGAAGCTGAGTACACGACAGCGTGATATGATCCACGACGACGACGTTGAAGCCCGCGATACGCAACATCCAGCAACCATCTGAAGACATGCAGACCGATCACCACTACTATGACACCGGCTCCGCCTCACTGACGGAATTAACGAGGCGCCAAACATGCACTTCGATCACACAGACCCTCCTGGCAAGGCGACGATCGCAGCAGCAAGCCCGCGATCCAGCACACAGATGTCGTCATTTCCTCCCCGGTTACCCTGGCCACGGCTCACCCCATTTCCACCGGTCGACCATCCAATCCCATATCACCACGATCGCAAAAGCAGAACCGCTCCCATTCGTCCCGCAGAACACGCCACGGAAACGGCAACCGGAGCGCAACCGTTCACGCATCGAACCGCCAGCTATCTACCGATCAATCCCCGCTGGAACGGCGACACCGGCAAGTCCTCATCATCGCGGTCAGGTTTTCAGCACATCAGTTCAATGCATCAACCAGCCCGAAGACGAGATCATCCGTCGACGATCCAGTACCACCACCGATGCCGACATGTAAACAAAAACCGCAATCGCCATGCCCAGACAGAGAAGAAGACACACACTCATCCAGTACAAAGCCAACCCAGCACAGCATCACAATCTCCAGCGTGAAACGCCGTAATCGCGATCAGCCCCGCCACAATCTCGAAGCGATAAATCCAGCACGGAAAAAGGCAGTGATGGATGCCGCTCCGAATACACTTCCAGGAGCAAAACCTCAAAACCTGAAGCCACATCAATCCAGATCCACTTGAAGTAATGATGAACGCCAACAGCCTGCCATTGGCTCAAAGCAAACCATCAGCTCACCAGATTCTTCAAATCTCACAACATTGATACTGCTGAGAAACAGAACTGACGGCAACAATATCGATAAATGGAATCCGCATCCAGATATACCTGATCTGAATGGATTCCAGTGTAAAGATAAACCATTCACACATGCGCCAGCCCGATCATGATCCTCAAACGGCGGATTTGAAGAGCCATCAAAACCGCCCCGTCGCCACTGTGAGCATACCAAGCCGCACGCCATTCTTCCCAATATGGATTCCTCGAGCGATGCCGCAGCGCGATTCTGACGCCGACGGAGCGAGGTCATACGGGTAAACTCATCTGGAAATTGCCGAAATATGCGGCAGAGTAGACGGGCGCACCGAACCCGCCGATGCGCCTCGTGGCGGCTGGTCTGGCGAAGATCATCGCCGCATCAAGCTGGCCTCATCATCGCCTCGCCAGCCACGGAAAAGATTGCGACAGAAAAATCGAGATAATGAGAAAGCGCTCACCGCGACATCGGGAAACCTGCCACTCCTGGCA
>CAWBIG010000206.1:0-11844 GCA_963788435.1 uncultured Acidobacteriota bacterium
CGCTGCCCGGCCGGCCTGACGGCGTGCCGCGTCGTGTGCCTGGTGCGCAGGTGAAATTGCCGATGGTTCTGGTGTGGAATGCCGGTGGAATTGTTGATAAGGCGATATTGTTATGCACCGATTGAGGTCGCCCGGATGGCAGTGTTTATGTCTGGTTTACTTCGTTCAGTTACATCCTATTGCTAATTGATCCGGCGCATCCGTTTCCGCGCGTGCTGAACAAGGCGCTGTGCCTGGCGCTGCTGTTGCGGGCTAAGAGGAAAAGCTCCGGGCCGCTGGTGCTGGGGGTGGTGACGGTGCCGCGGGCACTGCCGCGATTTGTGCGCATGCCGGCGGCGGACGGGGCGTTCGACTATGTGCTGCTGCAGGACCTGATCGCGCAAAACCTGCAGGGAATGTATCGCGGCTACGAGGTGCTGGCGTTCACGGCGTTTCGGGTGACGCGAAACTCGAACTTGTATTTTGAGGAAGAAGAGGCGCGGTCGCTGCTGGAAACCATTCGCGTGGAGCTGCACAACCGGCGCAAGGGCGACGCGGTGCGGCTTGAGATTGAGACGCCGGCGCATCCGGAGATCGTGGAGCGGCTCAGGACCAATTTCGAGCTCGAAGAAGACCAGGTATTTCGCGGCAAGGGGCCGGTGAATTTGTCGCGAGTGATGTTTCTCTACTCCGACGTGTCGCGGCCGGACCTGAAGTTTTTGCCGTTCACGCCGCGGCCGCTGCTGCTGAGCCGGAAGGCGACGAATATTTTCGAGGATCTGCGCACGCGCGACATCCTCCTGCACCATCCTTACGACTCGTACGACCCGGTGGTGAACTTCATCCAGCTTGGGGCGCAGGACCCGGCGGTGGTGAGCATCAAGCAGACCCTGTACCGCACCAGCCAGGACTCGCCGCTGTTTCAGGCGTTTATTGAGGCAGCGGCTACCAAGGAAGCCACGGTGGTGGTGGAGCTGATGGCGCGGTTCGACGAGGCGACGAACATTCGCTGGGCGCGGAGCATGGAAGACGCGGGCGTGCAGGTGTTCCACGGGGTGGTGGGGCTGAAGACGCATTGCAAGCTGGCGCTGCTGGTGCGGCGCGACGAAGACGGCGTGACCCGCCGCTATTGCCACCTGGGAACGGGCAATTACAACCCCGTCACTGCGCGCTTCTATACCGACCTGAGCCTGCTGACCAGCGATGCGCAGATTACCGAGAGGGTGCACACGGTGTTTAACTACCTGACCGCGCACGCCGAGGTGGACGATTACCGGCCGCTGCTGGTGGCGCCGCTGACCATGGCGGAGAGTTTTCTGGGGCTGATCCGGCGCGAGGCGGAGCATGCGCGGGCGGGGCGGCCGGCGCACATTGTGGCCAAGATGAATGCGCTGCTGGAGCCGAGCGTGATCGAGTCGCTCTACCAGGCGTCGCAGGCAGGCGTGGAGATCGACCTGATCATACGCGGGATCTCGATCATCCGGCCGGGGGTGAAGGGATTGTCGGACAACGTCCGCGTGCGTTCGATTGTGGGCCGATTCCTGGAGCACTCGCGCATATTTCATTTTGCCAACGGCGGCGACGACGAGATCTATCTGGGCTCAGCGGACTGGATGCCGCGCAACCTGTTCGAGCGCTGCGAGGTGGTGTTTCCGGTGCGCGACGCGGCGGCCAAGGCGCGCATTCACGACGAGATTTTGCCGGCATACCTGGCCGACAGCGTGAAGGCGCGCCTTCAGCAGGCGGACGGAACGTATCGCCGCGCCAGCAAGTCCAGCAAGGACGCGCGGGCGTTCTCCGCGCAGGATTTCCTGATGCAGCTGGCGGAAGGAAAGGCGGACCTGGGAGCAATTCCCGAAGCGGCCGCGCGAGCGATGCGGCCGCGGCGGCCGAAGAAGACGGTGAAGCGAGCGGCTGCGGACTAGGCGAGGGAGAAGGGAAAAAGGGATAAGGGACAGGGGTTGCTGGCGGTAACCAACAGCTACCGGATACTTGTCCTTGGCAGACGGCGGCGTGCCGCCGGATTTCCTGTTCCCTTATCCCTTCTCCCCTTTTCCTCCGTTATCATGGGCCGTACGCCTTTCCAAACCAATTTGTGGAGTTTCGAGTGAAACTGCGTCTTCCCCTGGCGGTAATTCTTGGAGTATTGAGCGGCGGAATGCTGGCCGCGCAGCAGTCGTGGACGGTCAAAACGGAGTGGGTGCGCGCCCACGAGGATTACCTGGCCAGCGACGTAATGGCGGGGCGGGGCTCGGCGACGCGAGACGAACAAATCACTGCGACCTACGTCTCCAGCGAGTTTGAGGGCTATGGGCTGAAGACCGCGCCGGGCATGAGCGGTTACATCCAGGCGGCGGAGGTGAAGGCCGTCGAGCTCGACGGCCATGCCACGCTGGCAATCGGCGGCGTGACGCTGAATGAAGGGACGGACTTCGACCTGGTCAGTTCGACAGGCGTTTCCGCGGAGGGCAGCCTGGTTCGCGCGGCGGCGGCCGACGTCAAATCCGCGAAGATTGAGCGTGGAGCCGCGCTGCTGCTGACCGGCGCGCCCAACGCCAATGCCCTGATGCCGGCCATGATGCAGCTGCGGCGCAGCAGCACGGCCATCATTCTGATTGAGCAGACGCCCGGTCTGTCGAACCTATACGGCATGATGGGCGGGAAGACGCGCACGCCCATTCGCCTGACCGATGATTCGACTCCGCCGCGCGGTTCCAACATTGTTCTTGTGCGCGCGGAAGCGGTGGCGAAGCTGACGCAGGATGGCAATGCCGCGCTGACCGTGCATGAGATCCCGCCCAGCGCGCCGCGCCAGACGTTCAATGCGATCGGCTACCTGCCCGGAACCGACCCGAATGCCGGAACCATTCTGCTGAGCGCGCATCTCGATCATCTCGGCATCGGTCGGCCGGTGAATGGCGACTCCATTTACAACGGCGCCAACGACGATGCCGCCGGCACTACCGCCGTGCTGGAACTGGCGCACGCGCTGGCCGCGGGCAGACCGCTCAAGCGTAGCGTACTGTTTGTCTGCTACGGATCGGAGGAGTTGGGCGACCTTGGGTCGACCTATTTCGGAATGCATCCTCCGGTGCCGCTCAAGGACCTGGTGGCGAACCTTGAGTTTGAAATGATCGGCACCCAGGACCCGAAGATGCCGCCGGGAGTGCTGCTACTGACGGGGTGGGACCGCTCCAATCTTGGCCCGGCGCTGAAGGAGCACGGCGCGCTGCTGGGACCCGATCCGTATCCGGAGCAACATTTCTTTGAGCGCAGCGACAACTACGCGCTGGCGCTGGACGGAGTGGTGGCACACACCGCTGCGGGATGGGGTACGCCGCCCACATATCACCAACCGAACGACGACCTGGCGCACCTGGACGTGGCGTTCATGACGCGGGCGATTCAGTCGCTGATCGAGCCGGTCCGCTGGCTGGCGTCGAGCGACTTCAGGCCGGCGTGGAACCCAGGCGGGCAGCCGAAGCGGTAAAGCAGGGACCGAGGGAACGAGGGAACAAGAAAGCTAGCGATCGTCCTAATATTTCCCTCGCACGCGGCGATACCTGCGCCAGACCAGCAACGCGGGCACACCGAGAATCACCAGCCAGATCAGAAGCACCGGGCCGTATTCCTCGAGAAAGAGAATCAGGCCAAGCATCGTCCCGCCCGCATGGCGCACGCCCGCGATGAATGCATTGTGCAGGCTGGTTCCCGCGGAGACGGTGGTGCCGGTGGCGAGCTGCTCCTTATATTCCTCCACGAGCTGAAGATCGACCGTGGCGAACGCGACACGGTGCTCGAGCAGGTTCTGCTCCGCCTCCATGCTCTCGATCTCTCCACGCGTTTCGGAGATCTTCTCCTCAACGTCGAGCACGTCCTCCATCTTGCCGGTACGCTCGGCCAGCAATTGGCGCAGGCGCTGTTCGGTCTCGCGGGCATTGGTGAGCCGCGCAACCAGGTCTGCATGCTGCTGGGTGACTTCTTCGCCGGATTGCGTCTCAGTTTCTACGCGGCCCAGCTTGCGCAGAGCGTCCAAAGCAGCCTGCAGCTCCGGCGCGGGAATGCGCAGCGACGATTGAAACGAGCGCGCGCCGTCGTCGGGCGTGTTGAGGGTGAGCGAGGCTGCATAGCCGTGGTGCTGCGCGAGGATGTTGTCGAGCGTGGCGCGCGCAGCGGCAATGTCCTTCACGCGAGCGGTGAGCGACACGGTGCGGGCGATCATGGGCGCTGTGGGCGCAGCAGGCGCGTTGCCTCCCACGATGCCCTGCGGTACTGGAGCCAGGGCGGCCATGTTTCTGTTCTCGGTCCCGGCGATTCCGGCCTGCATCGGAGATGGAGGGGGCGGCGCCGGCTCCGGCGCGGCACTCTCCAACCGCGCCTCCGCCATCGGCTCGTATTGCGGGTGAGGCCTCGGCCAGGAAACGGCAACGGCGACTATGGCAACCACCAGCAGCGCTCCGGCGAGGACTCCGCCCGCCCCAAATGTCCAAAGCCGACGGCTGCCCCCCACCGGCGCGAGAGCACGCGGATTTCTGTCGCCTGGCGAAATGGACTTGTTGGCAATCTTTGCTTCCATGGCGCGATCCAGCGACGGCGGCGCTTCCGGCACCGTCCATTGCGCCAGCGCCCTGGAAGTGGCCAGAAACTGATCCCGGACAGCAGCGCATTCCCCGCACTGCTCCAAATGCGCAGTGACGGCCAGCCGCTCGTCGGCATTCAATTCGCCATCGACAAGCGCCATGATCTGTTCGGGAGCGACGAGATGTACGGTGCTGTTCATAAGTGCTCCTCTGCCGATGCAAGCTGCCGGCGCCCGTTCCCCGTGGCCGTTACGGTAAGCAATTCCTGAAGCGACCGCCGCGCGCGAAAGAGCCGCGACCGGACGGTATTCACGGGAATGCCGAGGACCGACGCAATCTCCTGATAGCTCAACTCTTCGTATTCCCGCAGCATCACCATCTCGCGGTCGAGTCCATCGAGTTTTCCTACTGCTTCGCGAAGCATCAGCGCCGCTTCAGTGCCGGGCCGGACCGATGGTTCATAGTCCGGCGGCGGCTCGCCATGAAACATCGCCCGAAAGACCGTCTTTCGCCGATGTGCTCGCAGGATGCGCAACGCGATGGCGTAAAGATAGGTGCGAAATGAAGCAGTGATCACATAGCGCTCGGCGGAGCGCAGCAGGGCGACAAAGACCTCCTGCGTGAGTTCCTCTGCGCTTGCGGAATCCGCCAGCCTGCGCCGAAAGAATCCGAATACTGGCTGTTTGTACCTCAGAAACAACGCCGTGAACGCGTCCGATGACCCGCGCGCAAACTCTGACATCAATTGCTCGTCTGCCGGAGCGTGCAAGGTGTCGTGCTGGATTGGTTCGGTCACGGGGTTCTGAGTTCAGCCTCCAAGTGTACGGCGTGCCGTTGCATCGGCGCGCTACATTCCCGGTAATGCCGTGGACGCAAAGAAAGTTCCCGGCGCTTGAAAAAACCTTGTATCGCCGGGTTCATCGGCGCCCCGACCCCGGTCGTGTATCTTGAGCCGAGGATCATTTTTCTTCCGGAGACACAGGCTGCGCATGCCCACCTTTGCCGCTATTGATATCGGATCGAACTCCTGCCGGCTGAAAATTGCGCGGGTGGTGGCGCACCGGCTCAAGACCCTGCACGAAGACCGCGAGGTGACGCGGCTGGGCGCGAGCGTCTTCGAGTCCGGGCTGATTTCACCGGATGCCATGGCGGCCACTCTGCGCGCGCTCAAGCGCTTCCGGCGGGCGGTGCAGGCGCACGCAGTGGACCGCATTCGCGTGGTGGCCACCAGCGCCACGCGCGACGCCCGCAACGCGCCCGCGTTCCAGGCCTGGGTGAAGGCCGAGACCGGCTGGAACATGGAGGTCATCTCCGGCCTTGAAGAAGGCAGGCTGATCCATCACGGGCTGATGAGCGGCGAGCCGGGCGTGGGCGGACGGGTTCTTCTGTTTGACCTGGGCGGCGGAAGCTGCGAAATCACGCTGAGTGAGCACAAGCGAATCAAGGAAACCATCAGCCTGCCGCTGGGTGCGGTGCGGCTGACGGAGGAGTTTCTCGCGGTGGATCCGCCCGGCGCGGAAGGCTTGCAGCAGATGCGGCATTTGATCGCGCGCGAATTGCGCCGGGCGAAGCGGAGGGTCCATGCGGAAAACACGCCGCTGGCGATCGGCACCTCCGGCACGGCAGCGGCGCTAGCTGAGGCGTGCGCCGCTATTACGCGAGCCGGCAAGCAGGGGCGCAAACGAGCCAGGAAAGGCGGCAAGCGAGTGGGAGCGGAGAGCGCGCTCACCATCGGCGCGGGTTTGGCGCCCACTCCTCTTGTGCGGAAGCTGGCCCAGCGTCTGGCGCGCATGTCGCTGACCGAGCGCGAAGCCATGGCGGGGATCGGACCGCGCCGCGCGGAGATCATCGTGGCTGGTGCGCAAGTGTTCGCAGAAATCCTGGAAGGCTACAGCCTCAGGGGCTTTCGCTACTCGCCTCTGGGCCTGCGCGACGGCATCCTGGCGCAGATGCTGGCCGAAACCGACACCCGCGCGCGAACTCATAAGGAATTTGAACAGGAACGCTGGCAGAGTGTGTTGTCCACCTCCAGGCGCTACGGCGTGGATCCCCGCCAGGCTGAGCCCGTGCGCGCCCACGTGCTGCAGCTCTTTCGGGAGTTGAAATCGCTTCACCAATTGCCGCCCGAATACGAAGGCTGGCTGGGGGCGGCGGCGTTGCTGCGTGACACCGGAAAATTCATCAATCACCAGGGCCACCACCGGCACACGCAGTACATCATCTCCAGCTCTGAGATGTACGGCTACACCCCGGTGCAGCGGACGATTGTCTCGGCCATCGCGCGTTACCTGGGCAAAAGCCGCCCCCAGGCCGGCGACCGCGCCATGCGGAATATCCCGGCCGAGGAGCATAAGAATGTGCATCGCGCCGTGGTGCTGCTGCGCCTGGCAGTGGCGTTGAACCAGGACCGAGCCAGCGACGTGCTGCGCGTGGCGGCCCGCGCCTACCCGCGCCGCGTGTATCTCGACGTCAAGCCGGGACGCAGCGGAGCCGAGCTGGAGTTGTGGTCGTTGCGCAAGGAGGCGGACTACTTCCGCGAGGTCTTCGGGCGGGAGCTTTTCCCCGCGCTCTCGTAAACCAGCCGGCAGGAGCGAGGGTCCAGCAGCCATTTCAACCTTGCGGGATGGTGGTCCATGTCCACGCACGCAATGGAGCCCTTGCGCAGCCGGATAGACGCGCCGCCGTTGCCCGTGATCATGCGGCCGAGGAACTGGAACAGGTTGGGATTGTGGCCGACCAGCAGAATGCCCTCGCGTCCCTCGTATTTATTGAGGAGCGCCTGAAACGCCGGGTAGTCGGCTCCGATGGAAAGCGCCGTGCTGACCTCAACGCGAGCCTCGTACCCCAGTTCCGTACCCACCAGCTGCGCCGTTTGCAAGGCCCGCTTCAACGGGCTCGACACGATGGTGTCAATCTGGACCTTGAGCGCGCTCATCACGCGCGCCATCAGCATGCACTGCTCCTTGCCTTCTTTCACCAGTCCGCGTTTGGCGTCGGAAAGAGGGTTTTCGCGGCTGAGTCCCGCGTTGGCATGGCGCATGAGATAGACGTTCATGGGGTAGGCGTCTTGAAAACAGACGCGAAACAGGCTCCTGATGGAGCGGTATTAACAGAATTGTAACATTTCGACTTCAACCATAGCCGCCCGCATCCCCTGGTGCCAATTGGCGACGGCGCGAATAGACTCCTTCAGCTAGCGCCCGAACGAATCCGGTTCATTGCCCAGCCGCTGCCACCGTAAGCGTGATGGTGGCCGTGTGCGAGAGCGTTCCGGCTGTGCCGCCGTTGACTGTGGCCGTTACGGTCACGGTGGAGCTTCCGGCAGGCGTGCCCGGGTTTGTGATCTGATACCCGCTCTTGGTAGTGACGCTGCTGCAACCGTTCAGTCCGGCCGCGAAGGCCAGAAGCGCGAGTCCCAGCAACGACGCCAGCCACCGGCGCCGGCGGAAAACCAGCGGCAATCCCAGCGCGAGCAATCCCGCGAAGGCTGCGGGCAGCGCGCCGCCCGGCCGCCGCGTCATTCCTGTTTGCAGTGTCGGTCCCTCGGTGGAGATGGTCAGCGTAGTTGTTCCCGTGGTGGTGCCGTCCGCGTTTGCTGTTGGCACAATGTTTGTCGAAGTAAAATCGCACCCCGTGCCGGTGGGCAACCCGGAACACGCCAGCGTTACGCCGCTGCTGGCATACGGCGAGCCGGTCAGGGGCTTCGAAAAATCCGTGGTGCCGCTATAGGTGATGGTAATGGCCGCCGTGCTCTGCCCCGCGGTAGCGGAAGCAGTCGCCGGAGACGCCTTCAGGGTGAAGTCTCCAACCAAAATGGGAAACGATTGCGAGGTGGATCCGAGGTAGTTGGCATCGCCGCCATAGGTGGCGAAGATGTAATGGTGGCCTGCCGCAAGGGAATTCGCGCTGAATGTCACCATCCCGTTGGTCCCCACCGGAGCCGTGCCGATGGCGGCGCCCACGCCCTGATTGGCAGAGGCATCGGTGAAGGTCACCGTTCCGGTCGGCGTGGCGTTGTTGGCGTCGCCGGTAACAAAGGCCGTAATTTGCGTAGCAGTTTGCGCCAAACCGAAGGTGGGCCCGTACGGCGTAATGGAAGAAGAACTCTTGCTGTTCACCGTAATGTTCACCAGCCCCGACGAATTGACGAGATCGTTATTGTCGCCCTCGTAGCGCGCCACCAGCGTGTGCAGGCCCGGCGTGGTGAATCTTGCAGCCACGGTCGCGTCGAACGCGCCGAGCAGGTCCGCCTTGGCAGCCAGCGTTCCGGAGCCGATCTTCGTGTTCCCGTCAAAAAAGTCCACGGTGCCGGTTATCGGAGCCAGATAACCTTCGATGTTGTTTACCGTGGCCAGCAGGTTCACTGTGCTGTTCAACGGCGGTGTGGTGTGGTCCGGGGTCAGCGACACCAGCACCGGCGCCTTGGCGACCGTGAGCGTGACCGCCGATGAAGCGCTCGCGAGAAAGCTGGCCGAGGCCGCGGGCGAATCTGCGATGACCGAGTAAGTGCCTGCGGGAAGCGATTTCGCGCCGGAAAGAGTGAGGTTCGCGGTCAAGCCGGCAATATTTGACGCAAAGCGGTCCCCGGTCATCGCGACGGCCGCCGTTCCCAATGTCTTTCCGTTTCCGATAAAGGTGTAGGTCCCGGGCACGGTTTGTTCGCTCACCGCGCCAAAGGCTTCCGCGCTCAGCGTCAGCCCTTGGCCATATGTGTACACGCCCGGAACAAACGCCTGCGTTGAGGTTGCCTCCGGGTCGATGGTCAGCGCCACCGCGCTGGAATCGGCGGGGGCAAAGTTAGCGTCGCCGGCATAGTGCGCGGTCAGGTTATAGCTGCCACCGGGCAGGGTGACGCCGCTTGTGGAACCGAACGCAAACGAAGCAGTTCCGCTGGCCAGCGTCACCTGTGCGGCGCCCTGGCTGCCCGCCATCAGCACCACGTCTCCTGTGGGCGCGGGCGAGCCGTTCGACGTCATTGAAACCGTCGCCGTCAAACTCCCGCCGTGCGTAATGCTCTGCGCGTTCGTGGTAAGGCTTACCGAGGCCTTGCCACTGCCCGTGGGCGGAAGCCAGGCTGTAGCCAGCGCGTTCACATCCACTGAACCCAGACCCGTAGCCAGATCGAAGCCTGGCGTGGCAACGTATCCCACCAGGGTGCTGCCGAAGTCCGGAACCTTGGTGTCGCCCACCGTGATGTCGTGGAACGGCGACTTGGCGCCCGCCGCCAGCCGGTAGTACGTGGGGTTGGGATTGCCTGCGCCGCCCGGGAGGCTGTTCTTCTGATTCACCAGCGCCTGAATGGCCGCCCAGTTCGGCGAGCCCAGCGATGTCCCGATCACCCCGCCGCCTTCGCCTTTCGCGCAATCGTAGCCGATGTCGGCCTCGCAGGTCAGGTAATACAGGTTGTCGCCGGCCAAAAGCGAAACGTCCGGTACGTCGCGCTGTCCGTCCGCCGGCACACCCGGGCCCGATTGCCACGCCGGCTTGGTGAAGTTGATAGATACTCCGCCGCTACCCGATATCGGCCGCCCGTCCAGCGGATTCTCATAATCGTTCCACGTGCGTTCCGGAATGTACCCCGTCGCCGTGTAGCTCGGCGGCGGAAAGTAGGTATTGGGGTCGGGCATGATGAATTCCGTTCCGCCCACGGAGACGTTCCAGGGAGAATCTCCTATGGCGTTGACTCCATAGCCCGCGGCCAGGCCGAGGCCCTCGCAGGCATCGCCGCCGTAATCGCCGGTGGAAACAAATTGGCTGATCCCCTCGGTTGCGCCCTGCTCGTACGCCGCCGCGAATGCCTTCGGAACGCTGGCATAGTACGCATCGTTCAGCGTCTCGCAGCCGCCGTAACTCAACGACGTGACTGGCGAAACCATGTTGTCCACCGCATAGAACATCGAGAGCAGGATGCCCTGCGTCAAATCGGTGGACGCGGTCACCACCACGTTCAGCGTGGCTTGCGGAGCCATTGCCCCCGCGTACTCCGTATCGGCGATGGCTTCAAATTCCTCGCCGTCGTAATACAACGGCCCGGGATCGGGCCCGTTCACGATCACGTTCACCGTCGCCGCCGGCAATCCCGTCACGGTGCGGAAGTCGGTCAGGTCCTCAAGAACGATGTTGCTCTCCTCGATCAGCGCGACCGATTCTCCCTGCCCTTGCACACCGGCTTTGTTCAGCGGCGCCGAGTTGTAAATCGCCGCCAGGTCCGCCGGCCCCGTCGCCGCCACTCCCGTTTGAATCTGGAACTCCTTCACGTTCGCCGGCCATGACTGCGGCAGCATGGGATGGAATGACGTCAGGCTGGCTACGCCCTTCACCACGCCCGCCAACGCGCGCGGCACGCTGGCCGGCGTGGCATTGGCCAAATACGAAACGCCGCCGACCGCGTACCGGTGCATCTGGGTCTGGAACGCCGCCTCCACTTGTCCGCTGCTTCCGCTGAAGATCAGGTATCGCCGCCCGCTGGGCGCAGGCTCAACCATGAATCCCTGCCCTTTCAACCATCCGGTCAGCGCGGCAAGGTCATTCTGGCTGGGGCCAAAGCGCCGCCCGAACTCCGCCGGCGTAAGCCACTGGTGATACTCGGCCGAGCTGGGATCCTGCTGGGCCGCCAGCATCTGCTGCAATGCCTGCTCCTCGGCATCGCTGCCCTGAAGCAGCAGCACCATGCGATGAAACACCCGCGCCGGGTCCACGCGCCCCTGGTCGTCCTGCGGCACCGCGAGCGGATGCACACCGTTGGTCTGCACACGCTGGCTGGCGTCAATCGGCCTCACGATTTGATCGGCCGGCTCGCTCCCGCTTTGGCTCCAGGCTGGTGCGGCCAGGCCCGGCGTCATTATGCAAACTGCAGCGAACGCGCTGAGCGCAATCAACGACACTTTCCCATAGTGCATGGCATTCTCCTGGATACCGGTGCGGTGTGCAGCTCAATTGCCGGCAATAGAAATAGAGTGGCAGATGGGAGTTGCAACAAAAAGAATCTAAGCAGCTAACGCTACCGGGAGTAATCCGGGCAAGTCAAGGAGAACTAAAGCCGAGGGCCCCGGCAGGAGCCCAGAAAGGGCCAAACGGCAGGGATCGGAACCAGGCCGTTTCGATTCCAGGTTCTGCAGCCACGCCGGGCGACCGGCGGGCTTGCAGCGATCCACAATTGCCCGGAAAACTAAAGTAATCTAGGGCACAACCTTGCCACCGAATTACGTCTATAGTTACTAGTCGGAAGCAGAGCGGAAGTGTGTGGCTTTATTGTTCTCCCGCTGCCGTGGTGTTCATAGACCGG
>CAWBIG010000207.1:0-30873 GCA_963788435.1 uncultured Acidobacteriota bacterium
TGTATAGCGTAGACCCTTCAGAGGTTTTCGCAAACGTAAGCCGATGCCGGACAAGCAGATTTTCTACGACCCCGAACACAAGCGCTGGAAGCGGCTGCGCCGCGTTCTGGATGCGATTGCGCTGGTCAGCACGCTGGTTGTAGCCGGAGTCATATTCAAGACCTTGCGCGGGCAGCGGCTATCGGGGATGCTGCTTCCGGTGCCCCGCCACAACTACCGGGCGCTGCGCGACCGCACGCCGCTGCTGAAGCACGCCCCGCCGGCGCCGCCTCGGCGAAAAAGCAACCGCCGGCCATCGGATATTCCCCTGAATACCGGCGAGAGTCTTCGTGCCGCCTTCTACGTCTCTTACGACCCCACCAGCTATTCCTCGTTCAAGGAACACGTTCACCAGATCGACATGCTCTTTCCCGACTGGCTGCATGTGAACGCGGACAAGCCGGCGCTGATGGCCATGAGCAGCATCAATACTCTGCGCGAGTACCAGGTCATCGAAAACGGCGTGGTGCACGATCCGGACGACCTGAACAAAGTGAAGCACGTTATCCAGGATTCGCGCGAAGACACCGAGGTTTATCCCGAAGTTTATCCGCACCTCAACAACTTCAATCCGCATACCCAGGCCTGGGACCCAGCCATCGGCAACATGCTGTCCGACCCGCAGCAGCGGGCGGCGCTCGATCGCCAGATTGTGCAATTTTTCACCGCGCTGCCTTTTTACCGCGGACTGTCGCTGGATTTCGAGAGCCTGAACGACGCCTCTATGCCGGATTACATGACGTTTGTCCAGGAGTTGTACGGTCAGCTCCATGCGCGCAACCTCAAGCTATGGGTGAACGCCGGCGTGGGCTTGCAGGACAAGTACATGAAGACTCTGGCTGCCAACTCCGACGGCATCATTCTGATGAATTACGACCAGCACGAAGTGGAGAGCAATCCCGGGCCGATCGCGGCGCAAAGCTGGTTCGTGGGTAATTTGCAGCGGGTGCTCAAGATTGTTCCCAAGAACAAAATCATCTGCGCCATGGGCAACTACGGTTATGACTGGACGATGTCGATCCCGGGCAAGCCGAAGCGCGGGCACAAGCCGGCCAAGCCCCAGGTGGTGGACACGGAGGATCTCTCGGTTCCCGCGGTGTGGGAGCGGGCGTCAGATGCGGACGCCGATCTCAACCTGGATTACGACACACTGAACCCGCACTTCGAGTACATCGACGAGGACAATAATCAGCGCCACGTGGTGTGGTTTCTCGACGCGGTGACAGTGCTGAACGAGATGCGGGCAGCGCGCGAACTTGGATTGCAGACATTTGCTCTCTGGCGGCTGGGCTACGAAGACTCCTCGCTGTGGAGCATCTGGGACAAGCCCAGCGCCCCGGCCGCGCTTGAGGACCTTGGGCAGGTGCAGCCAGGGCACGATGTGGACACCGAGGGCGACGGCGACATTATCCGCGTGACCGGGCTGCCGAAAGTGGGCAAGCGGACGGTGGAGATTGACACCGACGAGCCCGATCCGCGCAAGAAGCTCATCATTGACGAGCACATGGAGGTGTACCCCAACACTTACACCATCCAGCAATATGGCTATCACCCAGATGAGGTGGCGATCAGCTTCGACGACGGTCCCGATCCGCGATGGACGCCGCGCATCCTCGACATCCTGAAAAGCAAAGGCGTGCACGGCACCTTCATGATGATCGGCGAGGAGGCGCAGCAAAACATCGGCCTGGCGAAGCGGGTGGTGCGCGAAGGGAACGAGATCGGCAACCACACCTACACCCATCCCGACATCAGCGAAATCTCACACCGGCAACTTGAGTTGGAAATTTCGCTGACCAACCGGCTGTTTGCGGCGGAGCTTGGGGTGCAGCCACTTTATTTTCGCCCGCCCTATGACATTGACGAGGAGCCCGATACCGACGACGAGGCCGCGCCGGTGGTAAGCATCCAGCAGATGGGGCTCACCATCGTCGGCAACAAAATCGACACCGACGATTGGGACGAGCGTGTGCGCAAAACGCCGCAGGAGATTGCGCAATCGGTCCTGGATCAACTCAACCGGATGAAGACCAAGCCGCAGTTCCGCGGCTCCATCATCCTGATGCACGACGGCGGGGGCGACCGCTCCGTGACGATTCGTGCGCTGCCGGTGTTGATTGACACCCTGCGCGCGCACGGCTACAAGATCGTGCAGGTCTCCGCGCTGATGGGCAAGACCACGGCCGAGGTGATGCCGAAACTTACTCCGTGGCAGCGCGTGCGCACCTGGCCCGACGCCGTGGCCTTCTCCACCCTGGCGGTCATCTTCCGCTTCATCGTTCTGGTTTTCTTCATCGGGGATGTGCTGATGAGCGCGCGGCTGGTCGTGGTCGGGATTCTGGCCATCATCGATCGCCTGCGCCGGCCGCATCGGGAAGCCTCGCCCGGCTACTGCCCGCGTGTTGCGGTTCTCATTCCGGCCTACAACGAAGAAAAGGTCATTGTCAGAACCATTCGCTCGGTGCTCAATTCCGACTACGAGAATCTGCGCGTCATCGTAATCGACGACGGCTCGAAGGACGGTACTGCCGATGTGGCGCGCGAGGCTTACCCCAATGAGATTCGCGCCGGCCGGGTGATGGTGTTGGAGAAGCCCAACGGCGGCAAGGCGGCGGCGCTCAACTTCGGGCTGAATCAGGTGGACGAGGAGATCTATGTCGGCATTGACGCCGACACCGTGATTGCCGCCGACGCCATCTCCAAGCTCATCCCCCACTTTGAAGATCCCGAGATCGGCGCCGTGGCCGGTAATGCCAAAGTGGGCAATCGCGTAAACCTGTGGACGCGCTGGCAGGCCCTCGAGTACATCACCAGCCAGAATTTCGAGCGCCGCGCCCTGGACCTGCTCCATGTGGTGACGGTGGTTCCCGGCGCCATCGGCGCGTGGCGCACCGATGCCGTGAAGAAAGCAGGAGAATACCCGTTGAATACAGTGGCCGAAGACGCCGACCTGACCATGAACCTGCTGGAGCATGGATTCAAGGTGGATTACGAGGACCGCTCGCTGGCGTTTACCGAGGCGCCGATCGGCGCCCGCGGACTGATGCGCCAACGCTTCCGCTGGTCCTTCGGCACGCTGCAGGCGGTGTGGAAGCACCGCGCCGCGTTCGTGCGCAACAAGGCCATGGGCCTGTTCGCGCTGCCCAATATCCTCATCTTCCAAATGCTGCTGCCGCTGGTATCGCCGTTCATCGATATCATGTTCGCCTACGGAATCCTGCACTACTTCATCGACCGGCACTACCATCCCGAAGCTACTTCGGCGGCCAACTTCCAAAAGCTGCTGGCCTACTTCCTGGCGTTCCTGCTCATCGATTTCCTCACTTCGCTGCTGGCCTTCAGCCTGGAGCGACGCCATCCGGCGAACAAGGGCGATGGATGGCTGTTGTTCCACATCTGGCTGCAGCGGTTCAGTTACAGGCAGCTTTTTTCAGTCGTTTTGGCGAAAACGCTGGTGCGGGCGATCGATGGCAAGCCTTTCAACTGGGACAAACTGGAGCGCACGGCGAAGATGAGCAAGCAAACCGAGGCGCTGACGGAAGCGCAATGAGCAAGGCGCGAGCGTTGACTTCGTCCCGCGCGCCGCACGTCCTGTTTGCCGGCCGCACCACCCTCGATGCGGCCTATTTCCTGGATGAATTGCCGAGTGAGGACACCAAGGTCTTTGCGCGGGCGTTTCGCATGGCGCCGGGCGGGCCGGCGTGTAACGCCGCCATCATGCATGCGCTGCTGGGCGGTCGCGCCACCCTGCTGAGCGCGGTGGGACGCGGGCCGGCTGCCGATCTGGTGCGCGGGGAACTAGATCGCCGCGACATCCGCCTTTTTGATCTTGCGGCCGGGACCGGTTACGAAGCGCCGCTCACGACCGTTCTGATGAACTCCTCAGCGGCATCGCGAACCATCGTGAATCCGCCGGCACGGCAGTTCGAGGCAGCCCCGTTGCCGGATGGCTGGCCAGAGACCTGGAACGAACCGCCGCGGTTGGCTCTCACTGATGGATTCCATTTGCCGGAGACGCTTCCGCTTCTAGAGGCTCTGCACAGTGCGGGCTGCCAGCTCTGCTTCGATGGGGGAAGCTGGAAACCGGGCACGGATCGTCTGGCGCCATTGCTCACAGCGGCGATCTCGAGCGAACGCTTTGCCTTGTCCGGAAAGACGGCCGATGCCGAGGCCACGCTGGCTTGGTTCGCCGGTCAGGGCGTGCCGCATGCGGCGGTCACACGCGGCCCGCGCTCCATTCTGGCTGCGGATCGGGGCCACCGGTTCGAGATTGAGGTTGAGCCTGTTGACGCCGTGGACACACTGGGCGCCGGCGACGTGCTCCATGGCGCGTTTTGCTTCTATTTTGCTTCCGGCCACGGTTTCGAAGATTCGCTGCGGCGCGCGGCTGGAATCGCTACGCGTTCCTGCTGCGGCGTGGGAATCAACTCCGGGCGCGATAGCCCCACACCTCAGCGGTGATGTCCGCTGCCATGGCCGCTGGAGTGTCCTCCGCCGTGGCCGCCACCAGAGTGCTCGCCTCCGAACGAATGTGACGAGTGTCCGCCTCCGAAGGAATGTCCTCCTCCGCCGAAGGAATGCGAAGAGTGTCCGCCGAATTCCGACGAGCCATGCCCGGATCCGAAAAGGTGGAAGCCGCCGGACTTGGGCGCTTTCGCGAATCCGCCGCCGGCATAGCCCCGCTCATACCCGCTGGGACGACCGCCAAATGCCGACCCGCCGCGATAGGACCGTGCTGCGCCGGACAGCTCGCCTCCGCGGTACGCCTGCGGTGAGCTGTATCCGCCGCTCCCGCGGCTCATGAAGCCCATTCCTGGCGCGGGCCGCGATGGTACGGTGAGTCCACGCTCGCCGCCATTCTGCGCCATCTGCCGCGCGCCGCCGTACGAGCCGCCGTACGGGGATCGCCCTCCGGCATAAGTTTGGGGGCGTCCGTAGGCCTCTGGCCGGCTGGCTGAGGGCATCCTGCCGTAAGCCTGCTGGCCGTAGCCCCGGCCGTACTCCTGTCCGCGGCTGGCGTAAGTATTTCCGTAGCTGCCGTATCCCCGCTCGCCATAGGCGCCGTTTCCTTGGCGCTGGGCAAACCGGTTGTCGCCATACCCGCTGCGGCCATAGTCGCCGCCGTGGATTGCCATCGGTTGATGGCGGTAATTCTCAGCAAAGCTCCCTCGATTGCCGAACCCGCCGTAACCGCGGTTGCCGGCCAACTCGCGCCCGCCCCAGCGCGGGCCTCCGTGCGCAAACCCCCAGTCGCGCATTTCGCGGCTGTGCGTCCAATAGTCGCTGTGGTTAAACAGGATGGAGTCGCCCAGCCAGTCAAGGCCCCAGGCCAGCAGCCCGAATGGCGTATGCATGAACGCGCCCATGCCGAAGCTCATGCCGAATTGCACCGCCGGCCCGATGAACGAACCCACCGTGCTGAGGAAATTGAATCCAGGATAGGCCGGAACCGGGGCGCCGTACGCCGTCCACGGGTCGTACGTTGGCACGTAGACATTGTCCGGGTTGGTGGGAGCAATCTCGATATTGCCCTGGTCGTCGCTTACCTGCTCCTGAGGCGTCGGCTGCAGGTTGCCGGCTTGCTGCGCTCGCTGCCGCATCACCTGGATGGTGTCCAGCACATCCTGGGGCTGGTTGTAGTAGGCATTGCCCAGCGACGTGGCCCATTGCAGGTTGCCGGAAAGCCATTCCAGCACCTGGGGAAACGCCGTCAGCGCCTTGACGCTGGGGTCCCACTGCGCCTGGGAGCTTGCTGCTGCAATCTGGTCCGGGCTGGCTCCCGGCATGCTCTGGAGCCACTGTGCCGCCGCGGAAACCTGCGCCGGGTAAGTGGAGGCGGTCAGGATCTGGGCCACCAGCGCGTCAGGATAGAGCGCGATGGGTGCCACAATCTGCTCCAGTTGCGCCGCACCCAGCGGCTGCGCCTGGGGGTAGCCCTGTTGGCCGTACCCCTGCTGAGGCTGGTCGTACGCCTGCTGCGGATAGCCCTCATCTTGCTGGGGATAGGGCGTTAGCTGCTGAGGGTAACTCTGCTGAGGGTAAGGTTGGCCGTTTTGCGGGCTGTAGGGCTGCTGCCCGTACTGCTGCTGTTGGGCGTAAGGCTGCTGCCCGTTTGGTTGCTGGGGGTAGCTTTGGTTGTATTGGGTCTGGCCGTAGTTCGGCAGGGGACTCACCTGCGGAACGCTGTTGTCGTCCGGGGGCCAAGTCGACTGCGCCGAAGCTGCGCCAAGGACCAGCAGCGGAACCGCCATTGCGAGGCCGAAGCCGAAGAATCTTCGAGGGTTCGTCGTCGCCATCCCGTACACCCGCATACCTCTCTGACCGGTCCGCATTTTCGTTCCTTTCGGCCAGCCTCATGTTGCCGCGTCACTCAAACCCCGGTAAGAGGTGGAGGCAAGGTTACTCGTCTAGACCCCCCCACCAATGGATAGTTGCGTGCGTGGGCAAATGGGGGTTTCGGAGCCACCGGCCAGGCGGATCCGGACGCTGAAACTGACGCCCTGGCGAGGGTTCAGCAACAGCCCTTGAAGGGCTACAATCGAAGAGCTATGGCTACCGTCGCGCTATCTACTTCCATTCAGCCGCGCTCGCCCGAGGGCGCTTTCCGCAATGAGCCGTTTACCAATTTCAAGGCGCCGGAAAACCACCGCGCCATGCAAGCCGCGCTTGACCACGTTGCCGGTCAGCTTGGCCGCGAATACGACCTGGTGATTGGCGGCGAACGCTTCCGCACCGAAGGCAAGATCCGCTCCATCAACCCGGCGCGGCCCGCGCAGGTTGTCGGCATTCATCAGAAAGCCGGCGCGGAGCACGCCGAGCAGGCCATGAAGGCCGCCCTCGCCGCCTATGAAACCTGGTCCCGCAGCACGATTGAGGAGCGCGTCTCGCTGCTGCTGGGCGCCGCCGACATCGTCCGCCGGCGCAAATTCGAGTTCTGCGCCTGGCTCACGTATGAAGTGGGCAAAAACTGGGCCGAATCCGACGCCGACGTGGGCGAAACCATCGACTTCCTTGAGTTCTATGCCCGCGAAGCCCTCCGCCTGGCCGCAGCCACCACCCCCATCCAGCTTCCCGGCGAGCGCGACCAACTCCTTTACATCCCCCTCGGCGTGGGCGCGGTCATTCCCCCGTGGAATTTCCCCTTTGCCATCATGGCCGGCATGACCGTGGCCTCCATCGTCACCGGCAACACTGTGATTCTGAAGCCGTCATCCGATTCGCCGACGATTGCTGCAAAATTTGTTGAGGTGTTGGAAGAGGCGGGCATGCCCGGCGGCGTGGTCAACTTCTGCCCCGGCTCCGGCGCCACTTTCGGCAACGCCATCGTGGAGCATCCCAGGACGCGTTTCATCGCCTTCACCGGCTCGAAGGCTGTCGGCCTCGACATTCACGAACGAGCGGCGAAAGCGAAGGCCGGCCAGATCTGGATCAAGCGGACAATTCTCGAAATGGGCGGCAAAGACTCCATCCTCGTCTGCGCTGACGCCGATCTCGACGCCGCGGTGGACGGCACGGTCGCCTCGGCCTTCGGCTTCAGCGGCCAGAAGTGCTCCGCCTGCTCGCGGGTAATGGTGGAAGCGCCCATTTACGACGTTTTCGTGGATCGCGTGCGCGAGCGTGTCGCCCAGCTTACCGTTGGCGACCCGGCCGGCAATCCCTCCATGGGCCCGGTGGTAAACCAGGGCTCTTATGACTCGATTCTCGGCTACATCGAAACCGGCAAACGCGAAGGCCGTCTGGTCGCCGGCGGCAAGCCTGTCGAGAATGCCGATGGCGGCTTTTTCATCCAGCCCACGGTGATCGCCGATGTCGCGCCCAACGCCACCATCGCGCAGGAAGAGATTTTCGGCCCAGTGCTTGCGGTCATCAAGGTCAACTCGTTTGAAGAGGGCCTCGCCGTCGCCAACAACACCGTATACGGGCTCACCGGCGCGCTTTACACTGACGACCGCGGCCGGCTGGATATCGCCCGCCGCGAATTTCACGTAGGCAACTTGTATTTCAACCGCAAGTGCACCGGCGCAATGGTGGGCGCGCACCCATTCGGAGGTTTCAACATGAGCGGAACGGACTCGAAAGCAGGCGGTCCGGATTATCTGCTCCTGTTCACGCAGGCCAAGAGCGTGGCGGAAAAGTTGGCATCGAAGCCCGCGCCGGAGGGGATTTAAATCGCAAGCGCGCTCGGCTGTCTCCGTCTTTTTGTCCCATTCTGGACCCCGGCGAGCGGTCAGTTCGCGCTGGCCCGTTTTGCTCGTGTCCCCGTGATGGCAGTCACTCGACAGGGGCGACTGTGGATGTTACATTTCCGTTGACTTCCAACCGGCCTTTTCTGGGCCGCGTTACGTGTTATTTGTCTTAGCTGGACATGGCTCTAAACCTTCATCAGGAGGAATTGTGACTGTACAGGATTGGCTGTTCGTTTGTCTGGGTGTAACCGTTCTATCGTGGATTGGGTCCTGGCTCTTTGCGCGCCAGGCGATCGGCTCAATTGGCGCGGCGCGAATCTCCGCCGCCATCGGCAGGAGCGCCGGAACGCTTCTCACGCGGCAATACAAGACCGCGGCGGCCGTCCTCGCCTTGTTGTTGCCCACAGTGGCTTCCGCCCAGCCGGAACATGCCGGAGGCGAAGCCAACCTGGTGCTGCCGGATTTGTCGACCGTGAATTTCCTGGGCATGAACGGACATGCCCTTCTGATGATCGGGTTGCTCTTCTGCATCGGCGGCTTGCTGTTCGGCCTGGCGATTTATGTGCAGTTGAAGAACCTGCCGGTTCATAAGTCGATGCGCGATATGTCCGAGCTGATCTATGAGACCTGCAAGACGTATCTGATAACGCAGGGCAAGTTCATTCTTCTGCTCTGGGTCTTTATCGCGGTCATTATCTCGATGTACTTCGGCTGGCTGGCCCCGGTGCCGAACAAACCCATCTGGGTTACGCTGCCCATCATTTTGTTGTTTTCGCTGGTCGGCATCGCGGGCAGCTATGGCGTGGCGTGGTTCGGCATTCGCGTGAACACCTTTGCGAACTCGCGGACGGCGTTCGCGGGATTGCGCGGCAAACCGTATGCATGCTTTGCGATTCCGTTGAAGTCCGGCATGAGTATTGGCATGGCGCTGATCTCGGTCGAGCTGCTGATTATGTTGTGCATCCTTCTGTTCATTCCGCGCGATTACGCGGGTCCGTGTTTCATCGGCTTCGCAATTGGCGAATCGCTGGGCGCGGCCGCCCTGCGTATTGCCGGCGGCATCTTCACCAAGATCGCCGACATCGGCTCCGATCTGATGAAGATCGTATTCAAGATCAAGGAAGACGATGCCCGCAACCCAGGCGTCATCGCCGACTGCACGGGTGACAATGCGGGCGACTC
Organism: uncultured Acidobacteriota bacterium; assembly: GCA_963788435.1. GTDB lineage: Bacteria > Acidobacteriota > Terriglobia > Terriglobales > Acidobacteriaceae > Telmatobacter. The sequence continues at coordinate 9,408 of CAWBIG010000207.1, forward strand.
CGTTGGCCCCTCGGCCGATGGCTTTGAAACCTACGGCGTCACCGGCGTGGCCTTGATTACCTTCATTCTGCTGGCGGTCCCCAGTGCCACCACGCAAGTGCAACTGCTGGTTTGGATCTTCGTGATGCGCGTGGCCATGCTGGTTTCGAGCTCCGGGGCGTACTTCCTCAATGGCGCCATCGCCAAGGCCAAGTACGGCAACGCCGACGAAATGGATTTTGAGACGCCATTAACCTCGCTGGTCTGGCTCACCTCCATCATCTCCATCGGCCTCACCTTCGTCGTCTCCTACTTGATGATCCCCACTCTCGGTGACGGAACGCTCTGGTGGAAACTGGCGTCCATCATCTCGTGCGGAACCCTGGCTGGCGCTCTCATTCCGGAATTGGTCAAGGTCTTCACTTCCACCAAGTCGGCCCACGTTCAGGAAGTCGTCACTTCGGCCAAGGAAGGCGGAGCTTCCCTGGGAATCCTGTCGGGATTCGTGGCTGGAAATATGTCAGCTTACTGGCTGGGGCTCAGCATGGTCGCCCTCATGAGCCTGGGCTACTACTTCAGTCTGGGGCAGTCCATGTTAGACCTGATGCTGGCCCCGGCCGTCTTCGCGTTTGGCCTGGTCGCCTTCGGATTCCTGGGCATGGGTCCGGTGACCATTGCCGTGGATTCCTACGGGCCGGTCACCGACAATGCGCAATCCATCTACGAGTTGTCGCTGATTGAAACCATTCCCGGCATCGAAGCTGAGTTGAAGAAAGACTACAAGTTCGACGTGAAGTTCGAACGTGCAAAGTATCTGCTGGAAGCCAATGATGGAGCCGGCAACACCTTCAAGGCTTCGGCCAAGCCGGTGCTTATCGGCACCGCCGTGGTCGGCGCAACCACCATGATCTTCTCCATCATCATGGCGCTGACGGGCGGGCTCACCCATGACGTCGCCAGCCTCTCTCTGCTGCACGCGCCCTTCCTGCTCGGGTTGATCACCGGCGGAGCCATGATCTACTGGTTCACCGGTGCTTCCACTCAGGCCGTCACCACCGGCGCATACCGCGCGGTCGAGTTCATCAAGAGGCACATCAAGCTGGATGGCATGGAGAGCGCATCGGTCAGCGACAGCAAGAAGGTGGTTGAAATCTGCACCAAGTACGCGCAGAAGGGCATGTTCAACATCTTTCTTGCCGTCTTCTTCGCTACGCTTGCCTTCGCGTTCGTTGAGCCGTTCTTCTTCATCGGCTACCTGATCTCGATTGCCGTCTTCGGCCTCTACCAGGCCATCTTCATGGCCAATGCCGGCGGCGCCTGGGACAACGCGAAGAAAGTCGTAGAGGTCGACCTGAAACAGAAAGGGACGCCTCTGCACGATGCAACCGTGATCGGAGATACCGTCGGCGATCCGTTCAAAGATACCTCGTCGGTGGCATTGAACCCGGTTATCAAGTTCACCACGTTGTTCGGCCTGCTCGCAGTCGAGCTTGCCGTTACGCTCACTGCGAACAATCCAATGCTCACCCACATTCTGGCTGTCGCCTTCTTCCTGGTGTCGGTCTTCTTCGTCCACAAATCCTTCTACGGCATGCGGATCAAGGCGGACGAGTAATCTCCGCGATTTAACTGCAGCGCCCCATCCTTTCCGCGATTCTTACGGAAGGGATGGGGCGCGATAACCGCTCAAATCAGCCCTCCCCGCTAGTAACCCAAGCCGGCGTTACCCACGCCGGTTCCATCCCCCGGAAAGTGCCATTCCCTTTCCTGCTGCCTCCGCCCACAATACATTGCATATTCGGGCTCGAGATTTGAGGGGCTCCGGACGCGGAACTGCACTAGCTTCCTTCAATGGCGCCTGTGCTTCAAGTCCGCGATGCTTGATGTGCAACTCGAATGGAGGCACTCCCAAATGGTTCCCTTTCTCCACTCGTTGTCTTTCCGGTTAAGGCACGGTCTCCTTGCGACGGAAGGTCAGGACCTGATCGAGTACGCGCTTCTGGCCGCTCTCGTTTCCTTGGGCGCCGTGGCCGGCATGCAGAGCGTTGCCAGCGATGTCTCGGCCGCCTACACCCATATAGCCACCAAGTTCAATTCCCTGGCCTGATCCGGGGTTCGAGTATGTATATATATAGCCCCGTCGGGTCGGGAGACCGCGGTTTCCCGGCCCGGCATAACTCACCTTGGCAAGGTTGGGTTTCTGCCGGAATCGTAGAAGCGATTCTTCGCCCATTCCGCTACGCCGCCATCTCCGCCACCTTCGCAAACACATAAGGCCCTTCGGGAATCACCAGCACGCGCGCTCCCGGTCTCAAGCCGTCCAGCAGCGCCCGCACCGCCGCATCCGCGCTCGCATACATCCGGCTGGCCAGCGCGCCGGCAGCCTCCGGCGGCACGCCCGGCGTATAGAACAGCAGGTCGCACCGTCGTCCGGCCAGCGCCAACTTTTCCAGCTGCCACTGGTCCACCTCTACCGGCGTGCGCGCCATCTCGTCCAGGCAGTCTTCCAGGCTGGCCACGCGCTTTACGCGTGCCGCGAACTCCTTTGCTCCAATACCTTCCGCGCACTCGGCCATCACCAGGATTCGCCCGCCCGGCTTTACCAGGTGCTGCGCGGCCGTCACCCCCTTCACCATCTGGTAAAAGGTCAGGTCCAGCGGATAGCCGGCGGCAGTGGTCAGCACCGCGTCGGCGGGCTGCTTCAGGCGTTCCATCATCGCATCGCGAACGAACGTGACTCCCGCTGCATGAGCCTCCTCGCCCGCGCCGGCAAACACGCCGGCAATCTCGCGCGCCGGAGTCAGCACCACGTCCAGCATGAAGTCGTGCCGCGCCATGCGGGCGATTTCGATCAGCTCGGCGTGCAGCGGATTCGCCTCGATCGACCCTTCCGTTGCCATCGGCTCGCGCATAAACTTGGGCGAATGAAGCACCTTGATGGTCTCCTGCGCGGCGAGGCCAGGCGCAATGAGCTTTCGGCCGCCGGAGAACCCTGCCATCAGATGCTGCTCAATGAAGCCCAGGGTAAGGTGCAGGTCGGCTTCGATGAATTCCTTTTGTATGAATACCGGTGTCCCGCGCCGCGTCTGCCCCAGCGAAGCATGGGACCCCGGATCGCGGGCAAAGTGGTTGATGACGCGATACTCGGCGGCAATCCTCTGGCCGACAATCGTCTCAATCTCGGCCGGGGTCGCGGGCCGATGCAGGCCGGTGGCGATGAGTATGGTTACGCCCTCCCGCGGGACGCCGCCGGCGTGCAGGCGCTCCAGCAACGGCGGCAGCGTGGTGGCGTTGGGAGCAGGCCGGGTAATGTCGCACACGGAAATGGCCGCTGATCGCTTTCCCCGCGTCAGCGCGGCCAGCGGAGGCGTGCCGATGGGATGGTCCAGCGCATGCGCGAGAGCTGCGTCCATGTTAGCGAGCGGGGAAGCCGTGCGCGGCTCCAGCACCTGCCAGTCCGGCCCCTCGGGCAGATCGATGGTGAGCCCCGCTTTTCCAAAAGCCAATTCAATCTGCATGGTCACGTCCTCGCGCTCAAAGCCTTCAGCCCTATTTAATGTTCCCACAACGATAATGGGGAAGGGGGTAGACCTGCGATGCGTGTCCTGCTGGTTGAGGACGAAGTGCGGCTGGCGGAGAACCTGGTGGCCGCACTGCGCGATGGTCCGGGTCTGGCGGTGGACTGGGCAGCCGACGGCCTGGAAGGCGACATGCTGGCCTCCGGCGGCTGCTACGACCTAATCCTGCTTGACCTGATGCTGCCCAAGCTGGACGGCCTGAGCCTGCTGAAACGCCTGCGTGCCAGGAACGATGCCACCCCGGTTCTGATCCTGACGGCTAAGGAGGGCAAAGGGGCGATCATCCAGCTCCTCAACAGCGGCGCCGACGACTACCTTTCCAAGCCCTTCGACCTGGGCGAGCTGATTGCGCGCGCCAAGGCTCTCATCCGGAGGGGCAAGGGCACACCGCATCCCACGCTGCGCGCGGGCGATGTCGAGCTCAACACCCTGGAACAGACGGTCCATCGCGCGGGGGCATTGGTGGAGCTGTCGCCAACCGAATACCGCATCCTCGAATACCTCATCCACAATCCGCGCAAAGTGGTCTGCCAGCGCGAGCTGCTGGAGCACCTCTACGACTACAACTGGGAGCACCACTCCAACGTGATTGAGGCCCACGTCTCCAACCTGCGCAAACGGCTGCAAGCCTCGCAGCCGGGCGCGGGCGCCGTGATTGAAACCGTACGCGGGCGCGGCTACCGGCTTGCGCTCCATCAAGAGGCGGCCCCATGAACACCTTCTGGAACCGCCGCTCCATCGCCTTTCGCCTCATCGTTGCCGTGATTACCGTAGAGACGCTCTTCGCGCTGCTCATCGTGTTTCTCGCGTTTGGCTATGAGCGCCATGTGCAGTTCGACGCCTTCCACACCATGGTCCATGGGCGCGCCGACTCGGTCATGGGCGCCGTCCAGGACTCTGAGGATGCCGCGGACACGCTGATCATGAGCCGGCAGGATCTGCATTTTCCCCCGCAGGATGTTTGGGAGGCGCTCGATGGAGACGGCCGCGTACTGGGTCGCTCCGACAACTGGGACAACTCGCTGATTGACGCAGGGAAGAGAGGCCGCGACGGCTTTCTCCGCTCTGACCTGAACCACCGGGGATACGCGGTGCTCGAGCTCCGCGGAACCCGCCTGGTCGATCCCGACGCCAGGGGAGGGGGCACGCTGCACAACGTCACCGTCTACTACGGCGTGCCGACAGCGCCGGTATGGCATGCGATTCACGGCGCGGTGAAGTTTTATGCCTTGGGCAGTCTGCTGCTCTTATTGGTTACCGGGCCGCTGATCGCGTGGCTGTTGCATCGCGGCCTGGCGCCCATGCGCGAGCTGGCCGGCCTGGCCGCACAGGTCTCGGCAAACTCCTGGGAGTTTTCGCCGCCGGCATCGGCGCGTGCCACGCCGGAGCTGGCGCCGTTAACCGCAGCCATGGAAAGCGTGCTGGCGCGTCTGGAAAAGGCCTTCCTGCAGCAGCGGGCGTTCGTCTCCGACGCCGCCCACGAGCTCAAAACCGCCGTCGCCGTCATCAAGTCGTCGCTGCAACTGCTGGCGCTCAAGCCGCGCACCGTGCCGGAGTATCAGGAGGGCCTCAACCGCAGTCTTGCCGACTCCGGGCGGCTGGAGGCGCTGGTGGGGCAGATGCTCACGCTCGCGCGTGTAGAAAGCGCGGACGCCGCGGCCGCGTCCGGCGCATGCGATCTGGTCGCTTGCACGGAACAGGTCGGGAGCCATCTGCAATCGATCGCGGAGCTGCGGGGAGTCACAGTGCATGTTGCGGCCAACGCCGCGGCCCATGTCGGCGTTGCGCCGGAGGATTGCGTCATCGTGGTTTCCAATCTGCTGCTGAACGCGGTCGAGCACAGCCCCGCAGGCGCGTCAGTGGAGATTGAGGTGGCGGCGCGGGACGGCAATGCATGGCTCACGGTGCGCGATCGCGGCAAAGGCATTCCAGCCGAAGTGCTGCCGCATGTCTTCGAGCGCTTCTATCGCGGCGATCCGTCGCGCGCACGGTCAACCGGCGGCTCGGGACTGGGCCTGGCCATTGTGAAGGGAATCGTAGATCGCGCCGGCGGAGAAATCACCATCGAAAACTGTGCAGACGGCGGTGCGAGGGTCACGGTGCGGCTGCCGCTGGCCGACGGGCCAGCATGAGTCATCAGAAGTGACGGCATGTGGCCCACTCGTCGGTACCAAATATTTTTGGGTTCCGGGCTGCGCCCCGTTCATCGCAGTTTCATCGCGATGAGCGGGAAAGCGTCCCGGAGGGACATCACGAAAATAGCCCCGGGTGGAAGCGCTGCGAAGCAGCGCGGGAACCCGGGGTAAGCCGCCCAAAAAGAAACATGGGGTATCATCGCGCCCGTCAGGGCGCGGATGATACCCTCAGCCTCCCGAGCCAAGCCCCCCAGCCCAAAGGTAACCACGCAGACTCCGCTCCCGCCGTTTGTACCGGTGCTGTCCTGCATCTCGGTACCTCGTCCCAGCCAAACGCCATTCTGCGGCGACCTCCTCCCCACCAAACGTAACCTCGGAGGCTCACTTGCCACCGCTGGCACCGCGCAACAGTATTCGCCATTCACGTCCATCGCCAGGAAATCCGGGTTAAACTCTAACCGTGAGTCAAAGTATGCCCGCCCATCGGCGGGCATTCGAGTTTTGGCAAAGGAACCCGCTTGAGCACCACCGTCGCCACATTCCGGCCGCAAAAAATCAGCCGAATCTCCGCTCGCGCAGGTTCCCAGTCAGTAATCTTTTCCGTTCCATCTATCACTCAGAAAATAAATACCCCCCACCCCCTCCCCCCATCCGGAAGGTTGCGCAATAGTGTGCAGTTTTGGCACGTAATCCCATGAATCCATAGCACATATCCGTTTTTTATTTCGCGCGGGAGCGCCGTCGGCCGCCGACTACGCCGGCTGTTCGTAGGGGTCACGCGTCAGCCAGTAGTACACCAGCGGAGTGACCACGAGGCTGAGGAACATGGAAACGGTGAGGCCGCCGATGACCGCGATGGCGAGCGGCTGAAGCATCTGCGAGCCCGCGCCGAGGGCGAACGCCAGCGGCAGCATGCCGCAGATAGCGGCGATAGCGGTCATCATGATGGGACGCAGGCGGCGCTGCGCAGCGTGCAGCATGGCGTCGGAAGCGGAAGCGCCTTCAGCCCGGTACCGCTCATCCGCGTCGAGCAGCAGGATGCCGTTCTTGGCCACGATGCCGACGACCATAATGAGACCCATGAACGAGGCCACGTTGAACGTGGTTCCCGTGATCAGGAGCGCCAGGATCACGCCGGAGATGGAAAGCACCGAGGATGTGAGGATGGCGGCGGCCGCGGGGAAGTTGCGGAACTCCGTGACCAGCACGCCGAAGACCAGCGCCAGGGCGAGCACAAGGACAATGAGCAGATCGTGAAATGATTTCTGCTGTTCCTGCCAGGTTCCGCCGTAGTCCACGCGGACGGAGGGTGGCAGGTGCAGGGCGGCAACTGCCTGGCGCACTTTGGCCATGGTGCCGCCGAGGTTCGATCCTTCCAGGTCGCCAGTGACGGTAATCATCCGCTGGAGGTTTTCGCGGAGGATCTCGTTCTGCGGGGGAAGTTGCTGGATCTCGGCCATCGATCCAAGGCTGGCCGTGTGGCCGGAGGCGCTATTGAAGACGGTGGTTTGAATCGCGTCGAGAGATGCGCGATGCTCGTCGCCAAGGCGCACGCGGATGGGGTACGCGCGGCCGTTGGCAATCATGGGATTGTTGGTTTCGATGCCGTCGAGGATGGCGGTCGCGTCCTCGGAGACTTCCTGGGGCGTAAAGCCGAGGCGTGCGGCAACGACGGGATCGACCTGAAAGTTGGTAGCCGGGCCGCTGATGGTGTTGTCGATGCCATTCTCCACATCGGTGACGCCTTCGATTTTGCCGATGGCGTCGCCGACCTCAGGCCCGAGCTTGTTGAGCAGGACGGGGTCCTCGGAGTAAAGCTTGATCTGGATCGGTTCGGGGGCGTTGGAGAGGTCGTTGATGTTGTCCTGGAGGATCTGAGAGAGCTCGATGTCGAGCTCGGGCTCAGTGGACTTGATGCGCTGCCGCACGTCATCCATTACTTCCCACACGGAGCGGTGCCGGCTGGCTTTCAGCCGGACGGTGAAGTCGCCGGTGTTGGCTTCAGTGACGGCAGCAAGGCCGAGTTGCAGCCCGGTGCGGCGGGAGGTGTTCTCGACCTCCGGAATGGAATGGAGCATGCGGGTGACGTGTTCCAGCACGCGGTTGGTTTCGCTCAGTGAGCTGCCCGCAGGCATGATGTAGTCGAGGATAAAACCGCCCTCATCCATATCGGGAAGGAGGTTTGAGGGGAGCGTCTTGTATCCGAACCATGTGCCCGCGATGAGAACTACGGCGATGGCTCCAACCCATAAGGGCTTGGCCAGACCCCAGCTCAAGATGCGGCGATGGCGATCGAGAAGCCACTGCATCAAGCGGCCAGCGTGATGCTCCTGGCGTCCCTCACCGCCGCGCCGGCTGCGCAGCAGCACCATGCTCAATCCGGGGGTCCACGTGAGGGCAAGCAGAAGGGAAGTGAGCAGTGCCGCTGTCATGGTGACCGCCAGGGCGCGGAAGAAGGCTCCGGTAAGGCCGGTGGTGGCGATGAGGGGCAGGAAGACGACGACGGGAGTAATAGTGGACCCGACCAGCGGCCTGGAGATTTCGGCCAGCGCCTTGCGAACGGCCTCGGTGCGGCTCTCTCCGTCGTCACGGTGCATCACAACGTTCTCGACCACGACGATGGCGTCGTCGATGACTAGGCCAACTGCAGCGGCCAGGCCGCCCAGTGTCATCAGGTTGAAGCTTTCGCCGATGAAGGACAGCACCAGAACGGCGACGGCCATGGTGACGGGAATTACCAGGCCGGCAATCAATGCGGAAGACCAGTCGCGCAGGAAGAGGAACATCACGATGCAGGCGAGGATGAGCCCGATGGCGATGGCGTCGCGCACGCTGGAGATGCTGTCGCGGACGAGTTGCGACTGGTCATAGAACACACCCACGTTGACGCCCGGCGGCAGCTTGCTTTTGAGCTGCTTCATCTCCGCATTGGCCGCGTCCACCACGGCCACGGTGTTTGAAGACGGCTGGCGCGCGATGTTCAGAAGTACGGCGTTCTCGCCATTGGCCGTAACGACGGTGAACATGGGTTCTATGGAGGCTTCCACGGTGGCCACGTCGGCCAGGTGGACCGGAGCGCCGGCCGCGGTCGTCTTGACAACAAGCCGCCGCAGCTCGTCGGCATCGTGCACCTGCGCGCCCACCAGGGCAAGGATGAGCTGATGATTGGCCTCATACAGTCCCGGCGACTGGACGATATTGGAGGACTGGATAGCGTTGACCAGGTCAGGGATGGTTACGCCCGCGTTCTGAAGCTGGGCCAGGTTGGGGATGACGTGGTACTCGGGAATTCCGCCTCCCTGCACGGTCACGGTGCTCACACCGTAAACACGGTTCAGCGGCGGTTTCAGATCATAGTTGGCGAGTTCCCAAAGCTGCGTTCCGGAAAGGGTTTTCGAGGTGAGACTGTAGCCGAGGATGGGGAACGTGGCGAAGGTGAGGCGGTTAGTGGTGATGGCGGCGGTGGGCGGAAGCGCCACCCTGCTGAGCGCTGCGTCCACAAGTTGCAGCGTGGTTACCATGTTCACGTTCCAGTTGAAGAAGAGATCGACTTCCGCCGAACCGCGGCTGGTGGTGGAGCGAACGCTGGTGAGGCCCGGAACGGAGTTGACGCCGTCCTCGATCGGCTTGGTGACGCTGACCTCCATTTGCTCGATAGGAGTTACGCCGTTGTCCACGCCGATGACAACGCGCGGGAAATCTGTTTCAGGAAAGACGGAAATGGGCACCTTGGTCGCCATGTAAATGCCGGCGATGGTGAGCACGATGACAAAGAAGAAGATGGTGCGCGTGGAGCGGGCGAGCCAGAAACGCTGCTCCTCGGCGGACGGGACGGAGGCGAGCCGGCTCATTCGTCCTTGCCTCCGGCCGCGGGCTTCTTGTCGTCGGCGTCGCCGCCCTTGTCTTCGTCTGCGGCCGGACCGATTTTGACTTTTGTCCCTTCATCGAGTCCGTAGGATCCGACGGTGATGACGTTGTCGGCTGTGGCAAGCCCGCTGAGCACTTGCACGTCGTCGCCATCCTGGATGCCGAGCTTGACCGGCCTGGAATGGGCCGCGCCGTCCGAGCCGATGACCATGACGGTCTTGCTGCCGTCCTGAGCGGTGAGCACCGCTGACGTGGGAATCTTCAACGCGTTGGCAACGGTGCGGCCGGTGACGGTGACCTTGACCGGCGTGCCAACCTTCAATGCGCCGGACTTGTTGTCGATCTTGAGCCAGACTTCCAGGGTGGTCGAGCCGGGGTCGAGCGCCGGACTGATCATGGAGATCCTTGCCAGTACGGGATCATTGAGGCCGGGCACGGTGACGGTGGCGTTATCGCCGACTTTGAGCCGTTCGACCAGACTCTGTGCCAGATGAGTTTTGGCAATCATCACCGTGGTGTCCATCACCGTGATGAGAGGCGTTCCGGCGGATGCAGTCTCACCGTCATAGAGCGGCCGGTCGGTGACCACTCCGTCAATGGGACTGCGGATCTCAGAGTAGCCGACCATGGCTGCTGCGCCTTTGTACTTGCCCTCCGCCGAGGCTAACTGGCCCTCAGCCGTTTTGAGTTCCGCCGCGTGCGTCACTTTCTTCATCGCTTCGGCCTGACTGGCGGCGGTATCGTATGCGGCCTGCGCCGCGATCGATGCGGCCTCGGCGGTGTCCAGGTCGCGGGCCGGGATGGCTCCCTGTGCCAGCAGTTGCTTGCGCGCATTCACGATGCTTTGATTCAGCGCGAGGTTCGCTTTTGCCTGGGCCAGATCAAATTCGGCTTTCTGCTCCTCCTGTGGGACCTGGGCCTTGGTGGCGGTTTCGTATGCGGCCTGCGCGGCTTCATAGGAGCCCTTGCTGTCCATGGCCGCGGCGGTCAGGTCTGCATTCTCGAGCGTTGCCAGCAATTCGCCAGCCTTCACGCGCGCGCCGCGCTGCACGTAGAACTTGCGTATGGGCGCGGTGATCTTGGGGGTGATGGCCGATTGCGCCTGAGGGGCAAGAATCGCGTCGGCCGAAACATGTTCAGAGATTGCGCCCTGCTCGGGATGTTCCGCCTGCACGGCGACCACGGCTTCGGGCGGAGCTTCCTTCTTGCATCCAGCGACGAAGAGAGCCAGGCACGCGATGGCTACCGCCGTGAAGCATCGCATTGAACCTGGCGGAATTCTGGTGTTCCTCTTCTTGTGTCCAGCCTTGGGGCTTCGTTCACCCATCTCACAAGTCTCCTTCATCGGCTCACATTGTCCCGGTCAGAGTTTGCAGCGCGGCCAGAGCATTCTGGTAACGGAGATAGCCGTCTTCGCGCGCGTTCTCGGCGGTCACGTAGGCGCTCTGCGCGTCCGCCACTTCGAGCACCAATGCCTCGCCGCTCTGGTAGCGCAACTCGGTCAGGCGCAAGCTCTCGGCCGCGTCGGCCACGCTGGTGTCCAGAGACTCCAGTTCGTCCTCTGCCGTTTGAGCGGTCGCATAGTCGGTCTGAAGTTCAGCGATCAAGTGCCGTTGCGTGTTGGTTAAAGCCACTCGCGCGGCATCCCGGCGAATCTCGCTCTGCTTCACTTTGTGCTCGGTTGAAAGCCAGTCCCAGACAGGAAGATTCACAGTGACGCTGGTTGAATAGCCGAGGTTACGCGCCTTCACACCGTCAGGGGTCAGGGGACCATTCACGGCAAATTGATTCGCATCGATGCCGTAAATTACGTTGAGCCCGAGTGAGGGCATAAGCGCCGCACGCGCTCCGAGCACGTCGGCATTGCCTGCATCGAGGTTCGCCAGGGCGCTCTTCAACTCGGGACTGTACCGGGCAGCCGCCGCTTCCACTTCTGAGAAGGGAGCCAGCTCAGGCGAAGTTTGCGGCGCTTGCAGCGTGAACTGTGTTCGCGGGTCGGGAAACAACAGGACACCGAGGTCCAACCGCGCAGTTTGCGCAGCCAGCAGTGCATCCTGGAGCGAGCGCCATTGTCCCTGCTCAGTGAGTTGCGCCTTGATCACATCGGCGTGGGCTGCCTCGCCTTGCTTCTCCCGATCCTGGGTAACGGTCGTGAAGTTTTTCGCTTCCTGATAAGCTCGCTGCGCGATTCCGGCCTTGTGGTCCGCCGCCAGCGAGCCGAAAAAGAGGGCCGTTACCGTCGCCACCAATCCGCGCCGCGCTATCTCCAGTTCCGCGTGCGCCATGGCGGCCGCTGCGTCAGCACGGCGTACGGCAGCGAATCCACCTACGCTGAGTGACTCCTCTGCGATGCCCTGGGCCATGTACTCCCGAGGTCTTGAGTCGTTGGCAACGAATTTGGGCAATGGCGCGCTCGGTTGACCTGCATCGCCCTCGGAGTAGATACCATTCGGTTGCGTGTAAATTTCCTGGCTGTAAAGGCGCGCACTGGGCAGCAACCCTGCGCGGGCGATGGAGCGGTCGAGGGCAGCGGACTGGCTGGCGGCCCGGGCGGCCGCGAACGCAGGCGCGCTTGCCTGCGCCCGCTTGATGGCCTCGTCGAGGGAAATCACCAACGGAGCGTCCGCAGGCTGCGCAGCCCCTTGCGCGCTCGCTGCCGGATGCCAGAGAAGCAGTCCGATTCCTAGCACGGCCGCGGCGATGAGCGCGCGGTGGTGAGGCGCCGGCGCATGCTTTATTGAGTGTCCGCTCATGACACCTGAGCATACGATGCCAGACCTTAAGAATCCCTGAGAGATGTAGGAAATCCCTGTACGAATTCGTAAGCGCCCGCCGGAAAATCGGCGCGATTTCACAATCTAAAATGCGCAAGCCCAGCCGAGGCGACTGGGCTTGTACCAGAGCGCGGTCTTGGCTACCTAGGGGCTGGTGGACTCCAGAGAGTGGTTGCCATGCGGCACAATCACCAGCGGAATGGGATGGGATTGGACCGGATACGGCGTAGCCTGGGTGGGCTTCAGGGCGCCGGTGTCGGGATTCAACTGGAATCCAGACACCGAATTGCCCAGATAATTCGCCGTGTATACAAATCGTCCCAGCGCAGGGTCGACGGCGATCGATACCGGCTCCGAATCTGTGGCGTTAATCTGGGATCCGGTCACATTGACCACAGTGGTTGGAACGCCGGTGGCCAGATCGATGGAATACGCGGATACGCTGGAGTCCAGCAAGTTGGATACATAGATGTACTTGGCGCGCGGGTCAATGACGACGGCCGAAGGCTCGCTGCCGGTTCTGAAAGGGCCACTGATCAGAAAATTGAGGGTGCTGCGCGAACTCACGTCAAAGGCGATGAGTTGATTCGACGCGAAGTCCGTCACGTAGACGAAGCGGCTGGTAGGATCGGCAGCCAGCGCCGAAGGCTTGACCCCAGTCTGGTAGGGGCTAGCGGCCGACGGGGTCAGTGAGCCGCCGCTGCTGGCCACGGCGAATCCAAAGACCCATCCAGGGCTGGCGCTGCTTGTCACCGTGCCGCCGGGGTTATACGCGGATTGGTCGTATGCGGTCACGTAGACAGCGTCGTTGTTGGGCAGGACAGCAACACCTGTGGGGACAACCGTGTCCGTATCGAATCCCGGAACCATAAGAGCTTCCCTTGCCACCTCGGAGCCGATGGTTCCCGAGGAGAGCGAATACTCGGCCAGGTTGGCTGTGGTGGAGCCGTAGGCAACGTAGAGGTAATTGTTGGCCTGGTTGACGGCCAGGGAGACCGGAGGACCGGGGAGCGTGACGGAGTCCTTCTTGGTCAATTCGCCGTAGGATGAAAGCGTGAAATGCTCCACCGTGTTGTTATCGGAGGTGGCCACGTACAGGTCGGCAAAATCCGGGCTCACCGCCATGGCAACCGGCGATTTGCCTGTCAAACAGGTCGACGGCGGACCAGTTCGCAGCGCGCCGGACTCCGAGTCGACTGCAAATCCCTCGATCTGCCCGCCCTGGCATGATGCTGAGCCGCCTGTGCCGGCCACGTACAGGTAATCGACCGTCACCAATTGACAGGCGGTGAAGACAGAGGCCACGAGAAGGCCGATGGTGGAAACCAGGACTAGCTGGCTCGGTTTACTCAACTTCATGCGCTTCCTTCGTTGTGGGCCATAGATGCGGAAAGCCCGATGATTGCTGATGGGGTTATCCATAAAGGATTGTAAAGCTCTCTTGGGTGCTGCGGGGCGCTACATGATCAGCCCTTCTGTCTGCCGGTTCCATGCATGCCTCCGAGTGTGCGCGCAGCATTCGCAGCGCGTTCTGCTCCTCTACTGTTTCGCGACCGCGCCGTGGGGAATAGCTGCCACTGCGGTCGGGTTTGCGTTGGCCCCGTACGGCGAAAACTGCGAGTCCAGCAGCGTACCGTCGGAAAGGTTGATCTGGAATCCAGTTACATTGTTCCCAAGGAAATTGGCTGTGAAAAGAAACTGGTTCAATGCCGGATCGATTCCGATGGCCACCGGCTGCGTGCCCACCGCATAACTGGCAATGCGTGTCAGCTTCCCCTCTGCGATGGAAAAACCGAAGATGTTGGAATCTTGCGCGTTGACAACATAGGCGTACTTGCCGGTCGCGTCGATCACAATGCCATCGGGCTTGTTCCCGGACGCAAACGGACTTCCGCCAAGCGGTGTCAGGCTGTCCGAGCCAATGGAGTAACCGAGAACATCGTTAGCGCCCGAATCCGCCATGTAGAGATAGCTTCCATTCGGATCGGTGGCGACGGCTGCGGGATGAATGCCAGCGGCAAATGGAACCCCACCGTTCATTGGCGTCAGGGAATGGCTGCCCACAGCAAAGCCAAAGACATAGCCCGCATTCGAAGTGGAGTCATAGGCCGCGACGTACACGCTCGAGCCTCCAGGCGTTGCGACAACTGCAGTCGGTGTTACAACGTCTGTGGGGCTGGACGGCAACGTCAACGGCCAATACTGAGCGCTGACGGAGCTGTTGGTGAACGGTGTTCCCAGCGAATCGTCGGAGTTGATGGGGAAGGCGGCGACGGAACCCGCGCATGGCGCAGACGGCGAGCAGGTGGGCAATGGCTGGTAGGTGTCGGCGACGAACAGCGTTTTGCCCCCCACGGACTCCACTAACGGGAAAATGCCGGGCGTGTTGACCGTGTTCTGTGGATACAGCTTGCCGTCATTACCGATAACGAATTGAACGATGGTGTTGTCGTCTTCGTTGACCACGTAGAGGTTGGTCTGGTCGGGTGAGATTGCTTCGGCCACCGGGTTCCGCCCGCCGGAGGGAAACGGGGAGGTGGGAATCTGGCGCATTTTGCCCGATTCCGAGTCAATTTCGAAAACGTCCACTTCGCCATAGTTGTTGGGACCGGCGGCCTTGGCGCTGGTGACGTAAACAAAGTCCGCAGTGAGCGTGCCGGTGAGCTGATTGCAGGCAGTCAGCAGCCCCGCCGCCAGGAGACATGCCGCAGCGGCCAGCACCAACTGACCCGATTTGTTCAACCTCATGCGCATCGTTCGTCCGAGGGGGAATCAACACGTTGGGATTCGTATCCGGCCCGCCCATCCCCCTGAGCCTGATCCGGAACCCGGATTCTGATTGAGGCGCCCGGAACCCCGGACGCCATGACGGTGCACTCCAACACGGAAATGCCTCGTGCGGGTTGCGCCTCCGCTCTAATTGGTGCGTCCGTTCATCACGCAATAGGCGGCGGGTCCTGCCAGACTGTACGAGCGGTTGGCCCTGCCCGGCAGCACGCTGAGCGTGCCGGCGTTCTGATCCAGTACCAGCCCCGTCACCGAAGAACTGTTGTAGTTGGCGGTGTAAATGAACTGGTTAGAGGGGTCTTCCACAAGGCACTCCGGTCCCGCGCCGGTCCCAAACGGGCTGCCGGGTAAGGTCATGAGTTGGTTATTGGCTCCCTGGTTGATGATGTACCCCGCGATGCCGCTCTGCTGGTTGGACTGGCTCTGGTTATCGCCCGAGTTGGCGACATAGAGCCACTTGCCCTGCGTAGCCCCTGCACCTGCCAGCACGAACTGTGGGTTCGACATGGTGGGGTCGTCAGGAACGGCACCGCCGGTTTGCGCCTGCAGCGCCCCGCCCGATCCCACGGTGAAAGGAATGATCTGGCTAGGCGAAGTGATGCCGTTGGCCGTGATGGGCTCGTTGTCCAACACGTAAAGAGTCCCATTACCCTGTTGCAACGCCGTTCCCTGAAAGATGTTGAGGGGTTGCGCCCCGTTTTGACTGGCCGTTAACTGGCCGTTGTTAGCCGTATAGGCATACGGGAAAACGATGTCGCCGGTGGCGGGGGTTCCGCTCAAAATCAGCATGTAACTCTTGGCGAGCGTCATATCGATAGCGTCGGGGGGCACCGGGAAATACGGCAGCGGCTGGCCGCTGGCAGTGCTCACCTGGGTGTTGATCACCAGACTGAGCCTACCGGTGGTCTGATTCACCTGGAAGGCAGTAATGTCGCCGCAGGTGGTATAGGTGGGGCCCAGCGCCAGCGTGCAGGAGTTCGAAGTGCCCACGCCGCTATCCGGGGCGTCGTGATCGAGCACGTAAATATAGTTCCCCTGCGAGTCGGAGACGATGCGGAACGGGTTGTTGCCCTCGGTGAAGAACTGCTGCGGCTGGACCGAGAGGATGCCATTGGAGCCGACCGCAAACAAGGTGATGACCGATCCCTTGCACGGGCTGGAGGCCGAGGTGCAGTCGAACCCTCCGGAATCATCCACGCCCCGATTCAGCACGTAGAAAAATCGCGAGCCTACCAGCAACACCGCGCGTCCCGGATTGGCACCGCCGGAACTGATGGGCATGCCATTGATGGGGGTCAGGTAACCGGTGTTGTGGTCGATTTTGAACCCACTGATGATGCCCTGGCCAGTGGTCCCCGCAGTCACGTTGCTGGTCACATAAAGAAAGCCGACGGTATAACTCTGAACGCAGGACGTAACGCCGAGGACTGCGCCAGCGGAGACGGCGCTCATCAGAAGGGCCTTGCCGAATTTCCTAAACTTCATGCTATTCCTTCATCCTGGACAGGCGGAAGCCGCCAAGTGTGGTCGTTCCCTAGCAGAGCTGGGTTGGGAAGGGTCCCTGCTGCATTGTAAAAGCCAAGGGTTGTTTGTGCCTAGTTTACCCGCCGCATTTGGGAAAAACGCGATTTCCCAGAGCGGAAGGGGGCGGTCAAGGGCGATTTTTGCGCCCGGAACTGCAGCAACTTGAATCTTCGAGCGCTTTAGGCACTTGGACTGAGCGGACTCGGGAAACGTCAACCCGTGAAAAGGTATACTGCCTCCCGAAGTGCTCCCGAAGAAAGAGTGGATTTCCCCGGCAGGGGTCTGCGGGTGTGTGCTCAGCCGGTCTTTGCTAACCGGATTGCCCAGCCAGGGATCAGCGAGGTTGGATGGAGTACCGATCAGGCATACTCGCTCTTCCGTTCCTTGTCTGCCTGGCGGCGTCGATGCCCGCGCAGCAAGCCGGCGAAAACGTTTTGTTGCCCAATCCTGCGGCGCTCGCTCCCGGCATGGATCCATCGCAGGGCCGGGTTGGAATCGACGTCACCGTGAGGGATGCGCAGGGCCGCGTGGTTACCGGCCTGACGCAGACCGATTTCAAGCTGCTGGACGAAGGCCAGCCCATGCCGCTGGTCACCTTCGCGGCTTCGAGCGCAACCGCCGCCGCGCCAGGCGATCCGCCTGTCTCTGTCATCCTGGTGCTCGACGATCCCGACCTTCTGCCGGCCAATCGCCCCGAAGCACAATCCGATTTGGAGAAGTTTTTGCGCGCCAATAACGGCCGGCTGGCGCAGACGGTCACGGTGTACCGGGTAACCGCGGACAAGCTTTATACCACCGTTCCATCCATGGACGGCAACGCGCTGGCCGACCAGGTCGCCTCCGGCATGAACATGCGCACGGTGTGGAAGCACGAGCGAACGGCTATCGTGCGCGGTCCCACCAGCGAAGCGGAGATCATGGTCCTGCCCGGCTCCGATCCAACGCTTCCGCACTACGTGGTCGTGCCCCCACGCGAGACCATTGCGCTGAAGGCGCTGGGCGCAATCACCGTCGAACAGCGCCGCATACCCGGGCGCAAGCTTCTGTTCTGGATCGGTCCAGGCTGGCGGGTCGATCTGATCCCAGACGTAGTGAAGTCAGCGGAGCCCATGGAGAAGATATTCCGCGCCATGACCGAGTTCTCCACGCGCCTGCGGGAAGCCCGCATCGAGCTATCGGTGGCCAACCGATGGCTGGGGCGGGAGGCGGGGAAGTCCTTGCTTACCCAAGGCGAGATCGACCGCTACGTGGCGGAGGGCCACATTGAAGGGCTGAATCCCTACTACAATCTCGCCCTGCAGGTGCTGGCGATCCGCAGCGGCGGCGAGGTGCTGACCACCGACGACGACTTGATCGCAACTGCCCAGCCGGAACGCAACAACATCCCCCGCCTGATCGTGGAGCACATCGCCGAGGCCAGCAACTACTATCGTCTGACCTTCGATCCGCCGCGCACAGAGGCAGTGGATGAGTATCACCGGCTCAACGTTGAACTGGCGCGAGCCGGCTTGACCGCGCAAACGGTGACCGGCTATTACGATGAGCCCGTCTTTTACGACCAGCCAACGCCGGCAACCGATCAGGTTACGGTGGCGCAACTGGAGCAAATGCTTGCGGCCAAGCATAGCGACCGCGAGCTTGCGGATGAGCTCGGAGGGCTCGAACTGACCGAGCGATTCAGCACGCCGCGGCTCGAAGCATGGCTGAAGCGGATGCCGGGCTCGCGCTCGCGGCAGGCGCTCACCGAGGTTGCGGATGCCTCGGTATTCCTGCCCCCGCCACCGGATGAGGTGCTCTCGCTGCCCGTGCCGGATTTGGCCGCACGGCGAGCCATGCTCACACGCGTGGCCGATTACCTGGCGAGAGAGGTCCCGCGCCTGCCTAACTTCTATGCCGATCGCACCGCGGTGCAGTTCGGCGAGCCGCGTCCGGAACAGGGTCAGACCTGGAAGACGGCCCAGCCCGACCGCAAGCTCTACAACGAGCGCACGACCACGGATCACATTTACTTTGAGGAAGGCAAGGAGACCACCGACCGGCAAAAGCTGAAGGTGAAGGAGGGAACTCAGCAGGATCGGCTTGAAACCACCGGAACCTTTGGCCCCATCCTGGTGCTGGTGCTCAAAGCCGCGGCATCTCCCGGCGGCATGCTCACCTGGAGCCGGTGGGAGAAAGGCTCCGCCGGCCCGGCAGCGGTGTTCAATTATGTTTCCTCTCCGAACATGCGGGACTACGAGGTCGGCTTCTGCTGTCTCGCCGTAGACGAGGTCAATATTCCCTTTCGCCGCCGGGTCACCTTCCGAGGCGAGATTGCCATCGATCCGCCGACCGGCCACATTCTTCGCTTGACCGTGAAAGCGGACCTGGAACCGCGGCTGCCGCTCAAGAATTCCTCCATCATGGTGGAGTATGGCCCGGTGGTTATGGGTGGCCAGACATACTTCTGCCCCTTGCGCAGTGTCTCCATTTCGCGCGCGCGTCTGGTGTGGGAAATCGAGGAGTGGGACATGCGCTTCAAGATCTATGGTCCGTTCAAGACGATCCTCAACGATGTGACTTTCAGCGGCTACCATCTCTTTCGCGCGCAGACCACCATCCTGCCCGGCTTTGTGCCGGTGCCGCAGTCGCAATAGGTGAGTTCTTCACAAGCATTCCGTAGTACACTGCGGAACATCCGTTGACAGGAAAGGACCGCAAGCCGATGGCAACCGGAGTCCTGAATCCAAAGGTGGATGGGTACATTGCCAAAGCGCAGCCGTTCGCGCAGCCCATCCTCGATCACCTGCGCCGGCTGGTGCACCGGGCCTGCCCGGGTGTGGAAGAGACCATCAAATGGAGCCGCCCGTTTTTCGAGTACAAGGGCGTGATCCTGTGCAACATGTCGGCCTTCAAGGAGCATTGCAGTTTCGGCTTCTGGGGCCAGGAGATCGGGGCCATTCTGCGCGACGCGGGTGCATTGCGCGATGGCGCAATGGGCAGCCTGGGCCGCATAACTGCGAGGGATGTCTTACCGCCAGAGAAGGTCCTGCTGGGCTGGATCCGGCAGGCTGCAGCATTTGTCGACAATGGCGAACACACCAGCCCCATTGCCGCGCGCAATCGCGTGGTAAAGGCGCCCCGGCCGGCGTCGGAAACGCCGCCCGAGTTGGTCGCCGCACTCAAGAAAAACCGGAAGGCTTCCGCAGTCTTCGCCGCCTTCAGCCCAAGCTGCAAACGCGAGTACGTCGACTGGATTGCCGAAGCCAAGCGCGAAGAGACGCGCCAGAAGCGCATTGTGCAGGCGGTTGAGTGGATCGCCGAAGGCAAACAGCGCAACTGGAAGTATCAGTAGGACAGTGAAAAAGTGAGGCAGTGAAAGAGTGAATGAAAGGCGCCACCCTTTCACTTCTTCACTCTTTCACTTGTTCACTCGACTACCACACCCGGCAGGAGTTCTCCGGATACATCGGCTGGCCCTTGTGGCAGCCAAATGCCTTTCCGAATTCGTCGAAATTCTGCACGCTGCCGTTGGTGCGCCACTTGCCCGGCGAGTGCGGATCGGTCATCGCTGACTGACGCGCCGACTGCTCGGTCTGGTTCTGGCACCAGATCTGCCCGAAGCTCAGGAAGTAGCGCTGAGCCTCGGTGTAGCCGTCGATCTTGTCGTCAATGGATTTGCCTTCCTGGGCGAGAGTATCGAGCAGAGCCGCATAGGCGATTCGCAGGCCGCCATTATCGGCAGTGTTTTCGCCCAGTGTGAGCTTGCCGTTCAGGTGAGCCGCGGGCGTGTCCTCATGCGCCGGAGCTGCCTCAAAGCCGCCGTACTCTTTCACTTCGCAGTCGGTCCGCTCGACAAACTTGCTGCGGTCATCGGCCGTTTGCCACTCGCGCAAATTGCCGTGACCGTCGTACTTCGAGCCCTCGTCGTCGAAACCATGCGTCATCTCGTGGCCGATGACCACGCCGATGCCGCCGTAGTTCACAGCCGGGTCCATATCGGCATCAAAGAACGGCGGCTGCAGGATGCCGGCAGGGAAGTTGATGTCGTTCATCGAGGGGTTGTAGTAAGCGTTGACGGTGGGCGGCGTCATGCCCCATTCCTTCTCGTCCACCGGCTTGCCCAGCTTGTTCAGGTTGTAATTGCGCTGGAAAACCGCGTCGCGCTCCACGTTGCCCAGGGGGTCGTCGCGCTTTACCGTCAACGCCGCATAACTGCGCCAGTGATCGGGGTAGCCGATCTTGTTGCGATAGAGCGCCAGCTTTTCCAGCGCGGCCTTCTTGGTGTCGTCGCCCATCCAGGGCAGCGTCTTAATGTCTTCGCCTAGTTCCTTTTCCAACTCGGCCACAAGGTTGTCCATGCTAGCCTTTGCCTTGGGCGGGAAGTGGGCTTTGACCCAGTCCTGTCCGACGGCTTCGCCCAGCGCGCGGTCAGTGACCGCCGTGCATTGCTTCCACCTGGGCGCCTGTTCCTTTTGACCCGCCAACGTCTTCCCAAAGAAGTTGAAGTTCTCATCGCGGAACGCCTCGGGCAGATCCATCGCCGAGCCGTGCAGAACGTGCCAGCGCAGGTAGGACTTCCAGCGGTCCGGAGACTCATACTCAACCAGCTCATTCAGCTCCTTGAAAAAGTTGGGCGTGGCCACGTTGAGGGTGTCGAATTTTCCAACCTTGACGTCTTTGAAGTACAGTCCGAAATCGAAATTGGGGGTTAACTTGTCCAGCTCAGCGAGGGTGTAGATGTGGTAGCGGTTCTCCGGCTCGCGCAATTCCGTACGGCTGGTGGAAGCCTTGGCCAGCGCGGTCTCGATCGTCAGCACGTTATCGGCTTCTTCGGCGGCTTGAT
>CAWBIG010000208.1:0-15249 GCA_963788435.1 uncultured Acidobacteriota bacterium
GTATAACCACATGGCCGTGCCGTGGACGTGGGCTTTCGACACGCCGTTTTCCTGGACCAAGCAGATCGCCTCGCACTTCGGCGGCGCCCGCCAGGGCATGTGCGTCTCCTGGCCCGGCCACATCAAGGATGCCGGCGGCATCCGCAACCAGTTCCACCACATGATTGACGTCGTGCCCACGATCCTCGAAGCCTGCGGCATCCAGCCGCCCGAATCTGTGGACGGCATCAGGCAAAGCCCATTGAAGGCACGAGCTTCGCCTATACCTTCGACGCGAAGAACGCCAACGCCCCCTCCCGCCACAAGACGCAGTATTTCGAGATGATGGGCGACCACGCCATCTACCACGAAGGCTGGATGCCCAGCACCAAGGTCATTCGCCCGCCGTGGGAGGTCTTCGGGGCGGTCAATCCGGATCCCATGAACAACGTCACCTGGGAACTCTACGACCTCACCAAGGACTGGACGCAGTGCGAAGACGTCGCGGCCAAGTATCCCGAAAAGGTGAAGGAGACTGAAGAATCTGTTCCTGACGGAGGCCAAGAAGTACCAGGTGCTGCCGTTGGACGCCTCGGTGGCCGACGCGCATCGTCAGCCCCGCGCCGAACATTACCGCCGGCCGCACCGAGTTCGTCTACACCCGGCCGATGACGGGCCTGCCGCAGGGCGACTCGCCTTCGCTCTCGAACTGCTCCTACACCGTCACGGCCGACATCACGTGCCGCAAGGCGGCGCGGAGGGCATGATCCTCACCTCCGGCGGACGCTTTGCCGGCTACGGCTTCTACCTGCTCAAGGGCAAGCCGGTGTTCCTCTGGAACCTGGTTGACCTCAAGCGCATCAAGCTGGGAAGGCAAGGACGCCCTCTCGCCCGGCAAGCAAGCTCGAATTCGACTTCAAGTACGACGGCCTCGGCCCGGCACGCTGGCCTTCAACAACATGAGCGGCATCGGCCGCAGCGGCACCGGCGCGCTGAAGGTGGACGGCAAGGAGGTCGCAGCCAGAAGATGGAACGCACGCTGCCGATCATCCTCCAATGGGACGAGAGCTTCGACATCGGCTCCGACACCGGCACGCCCGTCTGCGATGAGGACTACCAGTGCCCGTTCCCCCTCACGGCGAAGCTGAACAAGTTGACGATCAAGATCGACCGGCCGCAATTGTCGCCGGCCGACATCAAGAAACTCGAAGACGAAGCCCAGCGGAACAACCGCGCCAGCGAGTAAACAGCGGAATTAAGTGTCGCCTTTCGCTCCGCGAAAGGCAACAAAGCGACAGATATTGATTTGCCGCGTCTAAAAGGCGACCTAAACAAAACCTGGTTCTCGGAGATCTGTGAAATGAAGAAACGATGGCAACTCATGGCGGCGGCGTTGGCATCCTGGCCTTTCCTGCGGCATGGCCGCTGGCAGGCGAGTGTCGGCACGAGCAAGAGCTTTCACGGCCCGACCGGCCTGCAACTCTACAGCCTCCGCGACATGCAGAGCGCGCAAGGCGTGGAGGCCACGCTCGACAAGGCCGCCGCGCTGGGCTTCAAGTACGTCGAAGTGGCGGCCCTCGGCAAGTTCTCGCCGGCGGAGTTCAAGGCGCAACTCGACCGCCGGCGCCTGGTCCCCATCGGACGCCATTTCCCCTTCGAGCAGCTCCGCGACGACGTGGAAGGCGTGGCCCGCGATGCCAAGGCCCTGGGAATCCCCTACGTCGGTTGCGCCGTGGATCCCGCACAAGGATCCGTTCACCCAGAGCAGTGCCGCGCGGCGGCCGGGTCTTCAATCGGGTCGGCGCCGCGCTGGCCAAGCACGGCATCAAGTTCTACTATCACGACCACGGCTACGAGTTCCAGCCGTACAAGGATGGCACGCTCTTCGACCTGCTCGTGGCCGAGACCGATCCCAAAACGGTCTTCTTCCAGATGGACGTGCTCTGGACGGTCTTTCCCGGCCAGGATCCCGTCAAGCCTGCTGGAAAAGTACCCGCAGCCGCTGGCTGCTGATGCACTTGAAGGACCTCAAAAAGGGCGTGCCCACGGGCAGCCTTACGGGCGGCACCGCCTGACCAACGACGTCGCCCTGGGCACCGGCCAGGTCCAATGGCCCGCCCTGTTCCGCCGCGCAAAAGGTCGGCGTCAAGTACTACTTCATCGAAGACGAATCCCCCGCCGTGCTCCAGCAGATCCCGCGGAGCTTGAAGTTCCTCGAATCGCTGGAATGGAAATAGTGTCAGAGGCTACGGAAAGTCCTTGGCCGCAAATCGGCATAGAAGCTGCATGCAAGTGAGGAATGTGGACCAGGCGAGGAAAGCCCATTCTCTTCGCTCTCTCCCCCCCCCCTGGCCGGCCTCATAGTTTTGCGATCCTTACGCTCGACCCCAACAGCGTAGGGCCCACTGGTCCCAGGCTTGGCCAGGCGCGCCACAACATCGGCATGCCGCTCGGCCACATTGTGCAACTCCGTGCGATCTATTTCAAAATCGTAGAGTTCCCAAAGGCCGCCCGAGCGCCACGAGCTTCCACTTGCCGTCCGCACGGCCCGGTTGCCTTCGTGTTCCCAAAAGAGCATCCGCGGTTGCGGCCTTTCGCCATGCAGGGCCGGCAGAAGACTCCGGCCTTCCATCGGCAAAATCTCGTTGCCCGCGAAGGTCTGCGGATAGGTCGCGCCCGCGGCGTCCGCACAGGTCGCCATCAAGTCGATGACATGCCCGGTACGATTGTCGAACTCGCCCCGCGATTCGTGCCGGCCGGCCAATGCACGATCAGCGGCGTGCTGATGCCGCCCTCGTGGTCGTAGTGCTTGTAAAACCGACACGGCGTGTTGCACGCGTTGGCCCAGCCGGAGCCGTAGCTGAAGAGGCTACCCCGGCCGCCCATGCCCGCCAGGCGCCTCGCCGCGGTGCAGGACATTCGGGGCGCCGGGCGTGCCGATGCCGATGCCCGTGCCCGGCTGGGGATTGGCGACCGGCTGAAGGTCGAAGCCGAACGGCTCCCACTCCGCACACGCCCCGTTGTCGCTGAGGAAGATGATGAGCGTGTTCTCCATTTCGCCATGCCCGCGGAGGTCGTCGACGAGCCGGCCGATGTTGCGATCCATGCCCGTCACCATGCCGGCATAGACGGCCATCCGTCCGTGCCAGGTCGGCGCGCCGGTCCTCGGGCAGCGAATCCCAGGGCGGATTGTTGCCGTCGCCGGTGATCGAACCATGGCGACGCGCGACCTCCGGCATCGGGATCGGGCTCCGCGGCGTCAGGCAACGTCGGCCCTCGAAAAGGCCGAGCTTTTTCTGCCGTGCGAGTCGCTGCTTCGCGGATCTTGTCCCAGCCCTTGGCGTAAATCTCGGCGTAGCCCTTCATATCGTCGGGCCGCGACGCAAGGGGAAAATGGGCCGCCTGGTAGGCGACATAGAGGAACCAGGGCGCGCATGCTCTTGCGGGCGTCGGCCAGGAAATCGAGGGCATGGTCGGTGATGGCGTCGGTGGCGAAGAACTCGCCCTCTGGCGTAGCTCCGCATGGGGCGGCCCTCGGGCAGGCGGGTCATCATCCGGGGCTCCCAGGAATCGACGGCATAGCCGCGGACGAAGCCGTAGAAATCATCGAATCCCCGCACGGTCGGCGGTTGACGGTCGCCGACTCGCCTACCTCCCATGAGCGGCTTCACCGGCTCATCTCTCGAGTTCAACCAGGCCTATTACGTGCGCAATTTTCCGGAGTACAAGTTCCTCCAGGTGTTCTACCCCACCAAGGGAATCCTGGAGTGGTACGACCGGCAGGCAGGCAGGCGGCAGCCACTGCCCGGCGCCGATGACCCCAAGTACGTGCAGACGGGCGGCGTGTGGTCGCCGGACGGCAAATGGGTGGTGTTTGCTCGGGCGCTGGCGCGCGAGCCGTATCAGAAGGATAAACCGCTGGCACAGTACGCGAACGACCCGAATGAAACGCCGATTCAATATGACCTGTACCGCGTACCGTTTAACGATGGGAAAGGCGGCCCTCCGGAACGCATTGTGGGCGCGAGCCAGAACGGGATGAGCAACAGCTTCCCCAAGGTGAGCCCGGACGGGAAGTGGATTGTTTTTGTGGAGGCAAAAAACGGCGAAGTGATGCGCCCGGACAGCCAGCTCTACATTGTGCCGTTTGCAGGCGGCGCGGCGCGGCGGCTGCGCGCAAACATGGCGCCGATGAACTCATGGCATAGCTGGTCGCCCAATGGAAAATGGCTGGTGTTCTCGTCCAAGGCGCTTGGGCCCTACACGAAGATGTACCTGACGCACATGGATGAGGAGGGGAACTCGAGCCCGGCGATCCTGATTGAAAACGCCACGGCAGCCAACCGCGCGGTGAACCTGCCGGAGTTTGTGAACACGGCCGGGGATGGAATTGAAGAGATCCAGTTGCCGGCCCTCAAGGTCTACCGGCTGATGGAAAAGGCGATGAATCTGGAGGAGCAGAAGGATTACGTAAACGCGCTGGCGCAGTTGCGCCAGGCCGAGCAGGTGGCGCCGGAAGATGCGCGCATCCACAACGACGTGGCCGCGCTGCTCTATATGCAGGGCGACAATGTGAGCGCCATCCCGGAAGCGCGCGAGGCGGTGAAGGTGAGCCCATGGATGGCCCAGGCGCACTTCACGCTGGGATTGTGTCTGCTGCAGGCGGGCCATGCGGGCGAGGCTATAGAGGAACTGGAGCGCGCGCTGGATATGAATCCCAGCTTCCCCTCGGGCGAGGAGGCGCTGGCGCAGGCGTACGGGGCTGAGCGCAACGACGGCGAGGCGCTGCGCCACTACCGGAAGGCCCTTGAGGAAGATCCAGGAAGCGTGAACGCACTGATTGGCGCGGCGCGAATCCTTGCCAGCGCGGAGGATGCAAAGCTACGCGACGGCGCGGAAGCAGTAAAGCTGGCCGCGCACGCAAACGACCTGACCGGCGGCAAGGATGCCACCGTGCTAGACGCCTTGGGCGCTGCCTACGCTGAGGCGGGAGATTTTTCGCGGGCATCGACTGCGGCTCAGCATGCCCTGGAGTTGGCGACGGCGCAGGGCAACAGCACACTGGAACAGCTGGTCGCGGCGCGGATGCAGTTATACCGGGAGAAGCGGGCGTACCGGGATTAGCTACGGATTCAGGCGGAACGTCGTTCTGAGCGATGCCTGGGAATTTCCGCCCGCCCAAGCGGTGTAACTTCCTGGTTCAACTGCCCAGCGCCGTTCGGCGTTCCAGACGGCGAGTTGCTGTTGCCCAACGTGAAACTCGACTGTCTTCTTCTCTCCCGGCATCAGATGAATGCGGGAAAAACCTTGCAATTGACGCTCCGGGGTTTCCACGCTCCCTACGTCCTGGCGTATATAAAGTTGTGCCACTTCATCGCCTTCGCGCTCTCCGGTGTTGGTTACATCGACCGAGACTTCAATGTCGCCCTTGCTTCCAGAAGCAGGTGCCCACGCTACCAGCCGATCGTAACGAAACGCCGTGTAACTGAGGCCGAATCCGAACGGGAAAAGAGGCTTGCCGTCGTCATCGACATACTTGTGCACGCGCGAGGGATCGAAGTTATAGAAGTCCGGTAACTGACCGGTGCTCTTGGGAAGCGTGATGGTCAAGCGACCCGCGGGATTGTTCTCACCGAACAGCGTTTCCGCGACTGCCTGTCCTCCGAATTCGCCCGGATACCACGCTTCAAGAATGGCCGGCACATGCTCTGCCGCCCAATTGATGGTGAGCGGACGCCCATTCTCCAAAACCAGCACCACCGGCTTTCCGGCGGCGGCGACGGACTCAAGCAACCGCTCCTGGTTGCCGGGTAGATCGAGGTTCGAACGATCGAAGCCCTCCCCGGAGATTCCCTGCCACTCTCCCAGGCAAACGACGGCAACGTCTGAATTTGCGGCAGCGGCCACGGCCGCCGCAATGTCATGGCCGTCGTTGAAGGTTACGGCCGCGCCGGGAACTCCTTTCCTTATTCCGTCAAGAATGCTGATGCGCAACCCGTTCGCTTCATTCTCGTAATCGCCGTAGCGAGCGACGTTGCCGTTGGGACCAACCACGGCAATGCTCCGCAAGAAACGCGAGAGCGGCAAAAGATTGTTTTCGTTGCGCAGCAACGTCATGGATTCCCGCGCAGATTGGAGGGAGAGCGCAAGGTGCGCGGGAGAGCGGTTCACCGCCGGCGCCAAGGCCGGATCAACCATGGGATGGTCAAAGAGCCCGAGCAGAAACTTGACACGCAAAACCGATCCGACGGCGCGGTCAAGATCTGCCACAGACAAGGTGCCATCGTGCACGCACTCCATCAGCGACTTCTGAAAGAGGTCGTGATCAAAGTCGTAGAACTGCATGTCGACGCCCGACCGAATGGCCATGCAGACCGCGTCCTTCGGCGTGGCCGCGACGTGATGAACATCGTAGAGACGCCGGATCGCTCCCAGATCGGAGAGCACGAACCCCTTGAAGCCCCACTCGTTGCGAAGCACCTGCTTGAGCAGAAACGGGTCGGCGGTAACGGGAATTCCATCGATCTCGTGATACGCGGCCATGGTGGCCATGGCGTGCCCTTCTCGAAACGCAGGCTCGAAGCCGCGCAACATCGTGATGCGCAGTTCGCGTTCCCCCATGGGGACGGGCGACGTGTTGGTTCCGCCTTCCGGAGAGCCGTGGCCTGCAAAATGCTTGGGCTCGGCGACGACGGAATGATCCGACTGCAAGCTCTCGCCTTGCGCCCCACGCACGTATGCGAGGCCGAGTCGCCCGGTGAGATAGGGATCCTCTCCGAAGTCCTCTTCGACGCGGCCCCACCGCGGTTCCCGCGCAAGGTCCAGCACAGGAGCCAGAATCATGTCCACGCCGGCGGAGCGTGCTTCCCCTGCAATGGCAGCTCCGGTCTGCTGCGCCAGATCGCGATTCCAGGTTGCGGCAAGATTGATGGGCGCGGGAAACACCGTTCCCTTGTCGTAACCATGCAGTCCTTCCTCAATGAAGAGCACCGGAATCCCGAGGCGATTGTGCGCCATCACCCAACTCTGGATGGCATTCGACTGCACCGGCGTGGGGTAGAGATCGTGAACGGAACCGACGCCCAGATTGCCCCAAAGCGCGGCTGCCTTGTCCGGCAGGAAGACTGCGTCCGGCGACGCATGCGTATCGTCGATGTGCCGGTCGACCAGTGTGGTTACGCCGGAGTACATGTCCAACTGTCGCACTTTTTCTTGGAGAGTCATCCGGCTCAGCAGGTCGCGCACACGCTGCTCCACAGGAACGGAAGCTCGCTTGTAGGCAGGCTCGGCGCCGGTTTGCTGCTGCGCTTTTTGCGCGTTTGCCAAACTGGAATCAGCGGCACGAGCAGAGAAAATGACAAGCAATACACAACCCCAGACCACACTACTGCCTTGTTTCATGAGCCAGTCGAATCTCCTCAGCTATTCTTGTTCAGGTTAACTCTGCCCACCTGAGGCGGCTCGAAACTTTTTTGCGCTGCGCGCTCGCGACGGTGCGAGCCGGCGAGCTGGCGCGAGCGTGGTGGGATTAGCGCTAACGGGGTTGAGAAACTGGGAGAACGGAAATGATGCGCAGACGGGATTTTCTGAAGACGTGTTCGGCGGCGGCTGTGGGGACAATGACTCCGGCTTATCGATGGGCAACTGCGCAGGAACGCACGCAGGGCGCAGCGGGACTGCTGCCGCATGTGCGGCCAATGGTGGGCACGGGCTGGCACGGGCACATGTTTCCCGGCGCGCTGGCTCCGTTCGGGATGGTGCAGCTCAGCCCCGACACCAGCGGATCTCCGGAGCCAAAGTGGAATGAGAAGTGGGACCTTACCGAGTGGGATCACTGCTCGGGATATCACTATCGGGACAACTTTGTTCTCGGGTTCAGCCACACGCATCTGCAGGGCACGGGCGCGTCAGACCTGGGC
Source organism: uncultured Acidobacteriota bacterium (assembly GCA_963788435.1). Classification (GTDB taxonomy): domain Bacteria; phylum Acidobacteriota; class Terriglobia; order Terriglobales; family Acidobacteriaceae; genus Telmatobacter. The sequence goes on from CAWBIG010000208.1 coordinate 7,899, forward strand.
GATGTGCTGCTGATGCCGCTGGTGGAGGGACGTAACTGGAGCTGGAACACCGGCGATCCGGGCCAGGAAGCGGAGGCGCAAGTGGAGGCCCTGGGCGGGAATTCCGGCTGGGTGTTTAACCAGGCAGAGAGCGGATATCGCTCGGCCTTCTCGCATGAGCGCGAGACCGCGCGGCCAGGATACTATTCGGTGCATCTGGACACGCCCGATGTGCAAGCGGAGCTGACGGCGACCACGCGCTGCGGCATGCATCGGTATCGTTATCCGGCGCTGCCGGCGGAGAAAGCGGCAGGGGCTGATGGTGGACCTTGTGCACGGCATCGGTTGCGAGGTGTATGCGGCGGAACTCGATGTGGAGAGCGCAACGCGGGTGAGCGGCGTGCGCTCCACACATGGATGGGCGGCGGACAAGCAAGTTTACTTTGTGATCGAGTTCTCTCGTGCGTTTACGGCGGTTACGGTGCAAGTGGATGGCGCGGAACGCAGCGCCAGCGTTGGCGACCGAATCACAGGCAAGCAGATCCGGGCGATCTTTACCCAGAGTGCCGAGGCCGAGCCGCTGGTGGTTCGCGTGGGGATCTCCGGGACGAGCGTTGATGGAGCAGCGAAGAATCTGGCGGCAGAGATTCCGCATGGGGATTTCGATGGTGTGGCACGAGCCGCCGCGGAGGAGTGGCGCAACGCACTGAGCGCGCTGGACGCGGAGTTGCCCAGTCAGGCGCAGAACGAGACCTTTGCCTCCGGCGCATATCACGGGCTGGTTGCGCCGGCTACGTTCAACGATGTGGACGGCGCGTATCGCGGGCAGGACCACAAGAATTATCCGAATCCCGGTTTTGCAAAATACACCACGCTCTCCATCTGGGACATTTATCGCGGGGAATTTCCATTCCTCACGCTCACCCAGCCCAGGCGGATCGGCGACGTTGTGAAGACGATGCTGGCCGATTATCGCCAGCTCGATCAGCACTCGTTGCCGGTGTGGCCGTTGTGGGGAAATGAGACGTGGTGCATGACGGGATTCCACGTGGTAGGCCTGATTGTGGGCGCGTACACGCGCGGGCTGCGCGATTTCGATGTGGAGGCGGCGTATGCGGCAATGCGGGACACGGCGCTGGTGGGCGCAACGCTGAATGGCAACAAGGCGCTGCAGGAACAATTCCGGAAGCTGGGTTATGTGGCGGCCGGCGAACAGCGGCAATCGGTCTCGCGCACGCTAGATTTCGCTTATGACTACTGGTGCGTGGGCGCGATGGCGGACCTGCTGGGCAAGCGGGACGATGCGGCTGAGTTCTACAAGCTCGGCCAGAATTACAAGAACCTGTTCGACCCGGCGAGTGGGTTCATGCGCGGAAAGATGGAGGATGGACGGTGGCGTGAGCCGTTCCGTCCCGACCAGGAGTATTGGGAGGATTACACCGAGTCCGACGGATGGCAGGCCACGTTCAACGTGATGCAGGACGTGGAGGGGCTCATTGATTTATATGGAGGCGACGCAGCGTTCATGGCCAAGCTGGATGCGCTGTTCGCCGCGGGATCGGACGTGCTGGAGTCGCCGCCGGACATTACGGGGATGGTGGGACAGGACGCGCAGGGCAACGAGCCAAGCAATCACATTCCGTATCTATATTCATTTGCGGGCGCGCCGTGGAAGACGCAGGAACGCGTGCGCCAGGTGGCGCGGCTTTACAACAACACGCCCGCGGGCGTTCCCGGCAACGACGACTGCGGACAGATTTCAACGTGGTTCAATTTCGCGGCGCTGGGATTCTATCCTGTGAATGCCGTGACCGGTGTTTATGTGCTCGGCAGCCCGCTGGTGAACCATGCCACGCTGCGCGTTCCCGGGAGCGGCATGACGTTCACCGTTGTGGCCGAGAACAATTCCGAAAGGAATATTTACGTTGAGAGCGTGGAGCTGAACGGCAAGGCGTTGACGCGCTCGTGGATCACGCACGCAGAGATCGTGGCGGGTGGAGAGTTGCGCTTCCGGATGGGGAGCGAGCCAAACAAGCGATGGGGCTCCGCGCCCGGCGACCGCCCGCCTTCAGGGCTGGTTGAAAGCCGGCGATAATGAACGCCGTTCGCGGACGAGCTTTCACGCCTGGCGTGCAAGCTCGGGGATGGTGGCCCAATGCGTGGCAAATATATACTTGCTGAATCAACCTCGCGTAAGGGAAGGTTCCTGGAATTAGCATGAGCGAGAAAAGCCACGTCCCGCGTCCGTTCACAGGCGCTTCAGCAGCGCGCCGCGCGCTTTTTCCCCGGCGGCGTCAACTCGCCGGTACGGGCCTTTCGCGCGGTGGGCGGCCATCCGCCCTTTATTGAGCGCGCCGAGGGTGCTTATCTCTACGATGCCGATGGCAATCGCTACATCGATTACTTCGGCTCCTGGGGACCCATGATCCTGGGCCATGCTTTTCCGCCGGTGGTGGAGGCAATCGAACGCGCGGCGCACAACTCTGCCAGCTTTGGCGCGTCGACCGCTGCCGAAGCAGATCTGGCAGAGCGCATCGTTGCTTGCTATCCGGCGATCGAGAAGATGCGCTTCGTCTCGTCGGGCACGGAAGCCACCATGAGCGCCATCCGCGTGGCCCGCGCCGCCACCGGCCGCAACCTCATCGTCAAGTTCGAAGGCTGCTACCACGGCCACGCCGACGGTCTGCTGGTCAAGGCCGGCTCCGGCGTCGCCACATTCGGCATCCCCGGCTCGGCCGGCGTGCCCGACGCCGTGGCTGCGCTCACGCTCGCGCTTCCCTACAACGATCTCGGTGCAGTTGAAGCTGCATTCGCCGAGCACCCCAATGAGATCGCCTCCATCATCCTCGAGCCCGTCGTCGGCAATGCCGGTTGCATCCCGCCCGCGCCCGGTTACCTTGACAGCCTCCGCGAGCTTACGCGCCGGCACGGCGCTCTGCTCATTGCCGATGAAGTGATGACCGGCTTCCGCCTCGCGCTGGGCGGCGCCGTCCAGCTCTACAACATGGACCCAGACCTCATCACACTGGGCAAGATCGTCGGCGGCGGTTTGCCCGTCGGCGTCTTCGGCGGCAAGCGCGAAATCATGGACCAGCTCGCGCCGCTGGGGCCGGTTTACCAGGCCGGCACGCTTAGCGGCAACCCGCTCGCCATGACTGCCGGCATCGCCACCCTCGACTACCTCCAGGCGCACGCCGCCGCCGTCTACGCGAGGTTGGAAGCCACGAGCAAGGCCGTTGCCGAAAGTGTTGCCGCCCAAGCCCGCTCGGCGAGTATTCCGTTCACCACCAACCGCGTCGGCGCCATGTGGACCTGGTTCTTCACCGGTGGCCCAGTGACGAACTATGAGCAAGCCGCCACTTCCGATGCCGCGGCTTTTGGACGGTTTCATAACGCCATGCTCGACCACGGCGTGTGGCTGCCGCCCTCGCAATTTGAAGCCGCATTTATGTCCTACGCGCACACCGACGCGGATATTCAGGCCACGATTGACGCTGCCCGGGAAGCGTTTCGCGCCGCGTAGCCCGAGCTAGCGCTGCAGCAGATCGATGGGCTGATCGAAATCCGTAACCCGGATGTACTTTGCCAACCCGGGATGCTGCCGCTCCAGCTCCCGGTACATCTCCCACGCCACTTTGCGATAGCTGAAGTGCCCCGCCGGCGCGGACCTGAGCTCCGAGATGTACTGCGCCTCGGCAAAATCCATCTTGAACAGGCAGCGCACCCGCGTAGCCAGCGGCAGCAGATAGAGCGCCGACACGGCAGCTTCCGGCGCGCTTCCCGTCGCAATCCGCGCGCTGGCTGCGTGCGCGCCTTCCACCGCGCGCCGGTAATCCTCCACCGCTCCCGCTTCAGCCAACCCCGCGGCATCGCCTGATTCCGGCGTCTCATACCCGAGCCGCGCCGTGAACCCCTGCTTGATTTGCACGCAGCGCCGGTGCCGGTGCATGTCGCGGAAGCCGCCAATATCCATCAGGATGTCGAACCGCAGCGCCGCGCCCGCGTGGAACGCCCGCAGCGACTCGTCGTGCCGCCCGCGCTTGCGCAATCCCAGCTCGATGATCTCGTTCACGCGCGCTTCGCTCAAGGCCGCCACCACGTCGCGCACCTGGCGGTAGGGATGGTCGCTCGCCCAGTACATCAGCGTGGCTGCCAGTTCTACCTCCAGCGTCTCCGTGCGCTCCACCAGGTCCACCAGCGGCGCCGGCGCTATCGCCACATCGCCCAGCAGCTCCCGCGCCGCCTGCTCCAGCAGCGTTCGCGTCTCCATCAGGTACGCATTCGCTTCGGCGTATTTCACCAGCGTGGGCGCCGTTCGCACCTCGCGCGTCAGCAGCGCTCCGGCCTGCTCACCCAGGGCCGGATTCATCTTTGCAATCTCGGCCACCAGCGCCGCGCCGGCTTGCCCGCTGACGCACCACGCCGGCCCCGTCGCCGCCTCGCGCAGTTTCCGCCCCAGGTCGCGCACCTCTGCTGCCGGGTGCGACAGCAGCCGCGAAACCTGCGTCTCCAGCGTCCGCGCATTCACAATCTGACCCAGCGAGGTGTTCGTCGCCAGCGGCAGCAGGTACCGCGCCACGTCAAACGCCCGCGCCTTCAGCGTCCGCTCATAGACCTCGGGCTTCATCGCATCCGGCCGCGCCACCCGCTCCCGCAGCGCGTCGTGCACCGCCGCCGTCGTTCGCTGGTACGCCGCAAACAGCCCCTCCGCGGTCTCCGCATAAAGCTCGCTTGACGCAACATCCTGTCCAAAATCAGGGAAGTACCACCCCGACTTGAGGAAATTCTGGTATCGCGTCGACCGCTCCTGCCCGTCCCAGCGCTGTTCGTCCACCAGCACGATGGCCGCCAGCAGGCTCAGCCGTTCCACCGCAAACGCAATGTGCGCCAGGTCCGCGATCGACCGGTGCCCGTACTGAAAATAAAAGGTGTTCAGGAACTGCTCCGCCCGCTGCGTGCTGATCTCCGCCAGGGACTCCCGCATCGACAGCGCCGATCGCGAGTACTTGGCCATGGCGTATGCCAGCACCTCCGGATCGGCTCCATGCACGGCAAAAACATCGGTCTGGTTGTGCGCTCCCGGATGAACAGGTGACTCCGTGGTGCCGTCTGACATTAAAGTTTTGCTGGACATGATCCCTCGCTCGCGATCAGAATACGTCAATACCCCCGCTGCGCACTGGCCGTTGCTTTGGCGCATTCGTGTATCCATCAGTTACCCTTTTCTAGTTGGGGTTCATCGGGATTTCGTCATGCGGGAATTTCGAGTGAAGACGTCACATCGTCCCCGCCCGCTGCCCTCGGGCCGCTGGGTGATGACCCAGCGCTGGAACGACCTCCTCTTTGCTCACTGGCCCATCCCCGCCACCGCCCTCGCCGCGCTCATCCCCGAGGGCCTCCACGTGGATACCTTTCAGGGTTCCGCCTGGCTGGGCGTCGTTCCTTTCTGGATGGACCGCATCAAGTTCCGCGGCATCCCGGCCGTCCCCGGCGCCAGCAGCTTTCCTGAGCTCAACCTTCGCACCTACGTCCGCGACCCGCACACCGGAACGCCCGGCGTGTGGTTCTTTTCCCTCGATGCCCGCAACCCTCTTGCTGTAGTTTTCGCCCGAATGCTCTATCACCTGCCCTACTACTGGTCCGCCATGAGCATCGAACGCCGCGGCGATCGCGAGTTCGCCTACTGGAGCCGCCGCCGTTTCTCTTCCACCCCCGTCGTCTTCCAGGCGCGCTACCGGGGGCTCGGCCCCACTCGCCGACTTGCGGAATGCCTCCCCGGCAGCCTTGAGTACTTTCTTACCGAGCGCTACTGCCTCTTCACCCGCGATCGCGACGGCCAGATCATGCGCGCCAGCATCCACCATGTCTCCTGGCAGCTTGAGGAAGCGGAAGCCGATATCGCTCGCAACGATCTGGCCGAGGCCGTCGGCATCCGCCTCCCCAATACTCCACCCGTCCTTCACTACTCCCGCCGCCTGGCCGTGTACGTCTGGCAGCTCGAGCGCCTCCGCCAGGCCGCTACCACTCAGCGCATCCCCGCCACCGCCGTACCTTCCGGGTGAAGTTCTTGGGGAGCGTGCACTCCCGATTCGCGATCTTGCTGCAATTGAGGATGCTACCGTGGAGCAGGAATGCGCGCCGTAGTTCAACGAGTTTCAAAGGCCTCTGTCTCCGTCGAGGGACAGGTGGTCGGCGAAATCGGGCCGGGCTTGCTGGTGCTGCTTGCTGTTTCCCGCAACGATGGCAAACCGGACGCGGAGTATCTCGCCGAGAAGACTGCCGGCCTGCGCATTTTTGAGGACGGCTTGGGCAAGATGAACCTGAGCGTGGCCGACGTTGGCGGGGCGGTGCTCGCCGTCTCCCAATTCACCCTTTACGGCGACGTCCGCCGCGGCAAGCGGCCTTCGTTTGACGAAGCTGCCCGCCCCGACTGCGCCCGCGAGATCTACGAGCACTTTGTTGCGGAGATTCGGCGGCGTGGCCTGCCCTGCCGCACCGGAGAGTTCAAGGCCATCATGACGGTGTCGTTGATCAACGAAGGACCGGTGACGATATTGCTGGACAGTTCAAAGTTGTTTTAGGGCGTGACGATCCGCACTAGCGGGCAGAACCAGCGCCCACTGGGATGGAAAGCAAAGGACAGGCTGCGGGAAAGTTACACCGCGCGGCGCGTGGCTTCAAACAGGAACCAGTTGCGGCGCTGGGTCTGGTCAATCCAGTTTTCGAGCAGGCTGGTAGTGGCCACGTCGCCGGCTTCGTCGCACAGGTCGTGGGCGGCGCGCATGCTCCGGATGAGAGCCAGCTCGTCCTCGTGCAGCTCGCTCAGCATGTCCTCGGGAGTCACGTATTCGGCGTCGTTGTCGGGGATGCGCTGCAGCCGGGCAATATGGCCGATGGAGCGGATGGTGGTGCCGCCGATCTTGCGCACCCGCTCGGCGATGTCGTCGGTCATGGCGAAGATCTGGTCGCCGTGCTCATCCAGCAGCAGGTGGTAATCGCGGAAGTGCGGCCCGCTCATGTGCCAGTGGAAGTTCTTGGTCTTGAGGTACAGGCTGAAGACATCGGCGAGCAGCGCGTTGAGCGCTCCGGTGATGTCCTTGACGGCCTTGGGTTCGAGGTCAGAGCGCGTGGCGAGGGCAAACTTCTGGCGTTCGATCAGTTCAGAGGTGGTGGCCATGCAGATTTCTCCTCCGGTGTGAGGATGCAGCGGGAGGGGTGTTGGTTTCGCCGGCTTCCGCGATCCGCCGATGGGCAGAACGGAGACAACGGGGGTGAGGCAAACGACGCCACCCCAGGCGCAAAAAAAGATGCGCCGAGGGCGGGGCACCCGGAACTGCGGAGGTCGAATGTGGTCTACTCTTCTTCTTCCTCC
>CAWBIG010000209.1:0-24482 GCA_963788435.1 uncultured Acidobacteriota bacterium
ACCGGCCGCTTGGCGTTGGCGAGAATCTTTTCGGCTACTAGCTGCGGAACGATGTCGTAGTGGTCCATCTCCATGCGGTAACTGCCCTTGCCTTGAGTCATCGCAGTTAGCTGGGTGCCGTAAGTCAGCATCTCGGCCATGGGGACCTGGGCGTTGATGACCGTGGTGCGGCCTTTGGATTCCATGCCGGCAACGCGGCCGCGACGACTGTTGAGGTCGCCCATCAACGTGCCCGCAAACTCGTCTGGGGCTTCGAGCTCGACCTTCATGATGGGCTCAAGCAGGCAGGGCTTGGCCGTCTCCATGCATTTGCGGAAGGCGATGCGGCCAGCCATCTTGAACGACATTTCGTTGGAGTCGACGTCGTGGTAGCTGCCGTCGTAGACGATGACTTTGAAGTCGACGACGGGGAAGCCGGCAAGGTAGCCGCGGGCGGCTGACTCGACGATGCCCTTCTCGATGGCGGGGATGAAGTTGCGGGGGATGGCGCCGCCGAAGACTTCGCTGGCGAACTCAAAGCCGCCGCCGCGGGGCATGGGCTCCATCTTGATTTTGCAGTCGCCAAACTGGCCGTGGCCGCCGGTCTGCTTCTTGTGGCGGCCCTGGGCGTCGGCCTTGCCGCGGATGGTTTCGCGATAGGGAACCTTGGGCGCCTTGAGGGTGACTTCGGCGTGGTAGCGCTTTTTGAGTCGCGAGACGATGGTTTCAATGTGCGGCTGGCCGGCGCCGGCGATGAGGAACTCGTTGGTCTGCGGGTCGCGGAAGAAGCGGATGAGCAGGTCCTCTTCCATAAGCTTGTGGATGGCTGGGGCGAGCTTGTCCTCGTCGGCGCGGGACTTGGGCTCGATGGCGTAGGTCATGGCCGGCTCCGGCACCGGGTGCAGGTCGATGAGAATGTCACCGCCCTTGGCGCCGAGGGTGTCGCCGGTCAGAGTGTCGCGCAGCTTGGCCACGGCGCCGATGTCGCCGGCGTGGAGCTCAAGGACTTCGACGGCCTTGCGGCCCTGCATGACGCTGAGGTGGGCGAAGCGCTCCTGGCCGCGGCGCGAGTAGTTTTCCAGCGTGGCGTCGTTCTTGATGACGCCGCTGACCACCTTGAAGAAGCTGATGCGGCCGGCGAAGGGATCGGACATGGTTTTGAAGACGACCACGGCGGGCGGCTCGGAGTCAGAGACGGCGCGGGTAGCGGTTCCCGCGGCGGAGGCGTCGCTGCCTCCATCACCGCCGGCATTGGCGGCGACGGCAGCCATGGCTGGAGTACGGACGGGGATGGGGGCGCGCTCAACGGGCGCGGGCGCGTAAACCTTGAAGAAGTCGAGGAGGTGGTCGGTGGCGACGTTGGTTTCGCCGGCACAGAAGAGGATGGGGAAGATGCGGTCTTCGCGGATGGCCTCATGGAGCGCGGCGACGAGGTGATCTTCGGGGATGGTGCCCTTCTCAAAGTACTCTTCCATCAGCTCGTCCTTGCCTTCGGCGACGAGTTCGACCAGGGCCTCGTGGGCTTCCTTGGCGCCGTGGGCCAGGGTTGCGGGAATCTCGACGATTTTGCCGCGGCCGTCGCCGTTGGGCGCGTAGTGGAAGGCCTGCATGGTGACGAGGTCGACCACGCCCTGGAAGCCGTTGGCGTCAACGATGGGAAGCTGGACGGGGATGCAGGCGCGGCCCCAGCGCTCTTTCAGGTCGTCAATGAGCGCGGAGAGGCCGCCTCCGCCGCCGGCCTTGGGGTGGTCCATCTGATTGACGACGACGATGCGGGGGACGTTGGCTTCTTCCGCGTATCTCCAAACACGCTCGGTGACGGGCTCGACGCCGCTCTGGGCGTTGATGACGATGACGGCGGATTCAACGGGAAGGAGTGCGGCGCGGGCTTCATGACTGAACATGTGGAAGCCGGGCGTGTCTACGAAATTGATTTTCGTGCCTTGCCACTCGGCAAAGGCGACGGCGTTCTGCATGGTGGTGCCGCGGGCGATTTCCTCTTCGTCGTAGGCGGTAACGGCGGAGCCATCGTGGACGCGGCCCTGGGTGGGAGTCATTTTGGCGGCATGCAGCAGAGCGGCGATGAGGGTGGTTTTGCCGCTGTGCGCATGCCCCACTACAGCTACGTTGCGGATCTCACTTCCATGGTAGGTTTTCATGCGGCTTCTCCTTGGTGATGACGAAATGAATGACGCCGGCGCGATGGCCGGAACATGGCTTGAAAGAATTGGCGTGTGCGGATTGGTGCGGTACGGAAAGGACTGGGAAGGCGGCGTGTGAAGAGGAACTGGCGGGTGGCCCGGGAGCGGGGGCGAGCTGCTTGACAGTAGCTGGAGCAAATGCTCCAGCCGACCTCCTCGCGGCGCAGTTCCGTTGCGAATCGATCAGGGGCGTGGGCGAGACGGTCGGAATGCAGGGATAACGGGCGGGCGTCCGTTCGGGCGTCGCGAGAGCCGAATTGATCGGTCAGGCCTCCCGGTCTGCCGTCATCCTCGACCATGTGGAGGGTCTCCGGCAGGCGCCCGGAAGATGAATCTGCGATGAATCCGCCGGGCGTCTCTCAATCAAGAACCGAAGGCTATCACACCGGGAGTGTGAACGTCTTGTGACAGGAAATACAGGGACGAAGGGAACGAAAGACAGGGAGCAGAAAGCAGGGACCGAGGGATATAGGGACAGAAGCTCGGGTAGTACTCGTTGAAAACCTTGCGGTTAGCCTTTCGCATCTTTTATGCTGCTCACATCCTCGGAGGCGACGGATGTCGAAGTTTCCCCTGCGCCGGTTCCCCGCTCAACGAGCTTGTCTGCTACCGATGGTTCTGGCGTCGCTCCTTGCCGCGCCGGCCTGCCCCGCACAAGGCGCGAGATTTTCATGTGCGACTTGGCAATTCCGTGGCCGTGCTAACCGGGCCATGGAAGTTTCATCCGGGAGACGATCCGGCGTGGGCCAGTCCCGGGTTCGACGATGCGCAATGGGGAATGATGGACCTGACGCCGCCTGCCGGATCTTACGATCCGGTGACGGGAGCCAGCGGATTCACCAGTGGCTGGACCAGGAAGGGGTACCCGAAGCTGATCGGGTTTGCCTGGTACCGGCTGCGCGTGGATGTGGAAAGCGATGCGCAAGGTCCCGGAGGCGCCAGGCTTGCGCTCACCATGCCGATCGATTTCGACGACGCGTACCAGGTGTTCGTGAATGGGCAGATGGTTGGGAAGTTCGGGGATTTCAAGGCGCGCCCGGTGGAGTATTACAACGCGCAACCGCGTGCGTTCGCTTTGCCCAATGGCGTGAGCAGCGGGCCCGTGGTGATTGCCATCCGCATGTGGATGGACTCGGCCACGCCGCTAACCTCACCCGACGTCGGTGGCCTACACGGTCCGCCGATGCTGGGGCAGGCATCGGCAATCGACGCCATGCTGCGGCTGGAGTGGGACGCGGTGAACCGCACAGAGTTGGGAAACTTCATGACTGGAGTGCTCATGCTCCTGGCCTCCCTCCTCGGCATTGTTCTGTTCTGGCTCGATCGCAAGGACCCTGCCTATTTCTGGTTGGCGATGGCCTGCCTTGTAAGCTTTCTCTTGCGATTTACCACGGTGATGGGCTACTACACGACGGTCCTTCCGATGATGCAGGAGACATTTTTGGAGGATGTTGGTTTGCAGTCGCTGGGACTGGGATTGTGGGCCCTTTTCTGGGGCTACTGGTTCCGGCTCGGTCGATTCCGAACGACCGCGCGGGTGATTGTGGCGCTGGTGTGCCTGGCGTCATTGAGCATTGCACTTTTGCGGCCGCCGCTCTTCGGACAATATGTTCCGGTGAGCGCGTCTTCATGGCTGGTTCCGGTGTCCATTGCATTCAAGCTGGCATTGGGAGTGGTGCTGCTATGGATCACGTATCGGGGCATTCGGACCCGCGGCGCGGAGGGATGGATGGCGCTGACGCCGGTGCTGCTTGCGGTCGCCTGGCTATACCAGGAGGAGTTGGCGGTGGTGCACGTTCCGGTCAACCTGCGGATCGAGGCATTGAATTTCTCGGAAGGAGAGATTGGATCGCTGCTGATGTTGGCCATCGTTACGATCCTCATGATGCACCGGTTCATCCGCTCGGAACGCGAGCGGGAGCTGTGGCGGATGGAGATTGAGCAGGCGCGGCAGGTGCAGCAGGTGCTGATTCCGGAGGCACTGCCGAAGGTGCCGGGATTCAAGCTGGCCAGCGACTACCGGCCGGCGCAACAAGTGGGCGGCGACTTTTTTCAGATTCTGCCGGTTGAGGGCGGAGGAGTTCTGGCGTTGATTGGCGACGTGAGCGGAAAGGGAATGCCCGCCGCCATGACGGTGAGCCTGCTGGTGGGCACGGTGCGCACGCTGGCGCACTTTACCACCAGCCCCGGCGCGATTCTGGAGGCGATGAACGTGCGCATGATGGCGCGCACCCAGGGCGGGTTCACCACCTGCCTGGTGCTGCGCCTGGATGCGAATGGGTCGCTGACTGCGGCCAATGCGGGGCATCTTTCGCCCTATTGCAATGGGAAGGAACTAACGGTGGAAGCGGGGCTGCCGCTGGGATTGAACGCGGATGCCCAGTACCCGGAAGCGCACTTCCGCCTGGAGCTGTCGCAGCAATTGACGCTGCTGACCGACGGCGTGGTGGAAGCGCGGGCGCGCGGCGGCGAGCTGCTGGGGTTTGACCGGACCGCGGCCCTGGCAACACAGCCGGCGGAGCGGATTGCGCAGGCGGCGCAGGACTTTGGTCAGGAGGACGATATCACCGTTCTGACGCTGACGCGGCTGGCTGTGGGCGAAGAGGCGGCGACGGTGGTGGGCAGCACGATTCTGTCGCCGACGCCAGCGTGAGCAACTACCAGCGCAGCACGGGCAGTAGAGCGGAGTAGTCGTCGGTCCAGACGCGCAGGCCAGGTTTGGGCCGGATGGGTTTGGCGTGGGCGGCGACGATTGGCTGATCCAAGAATGCGTCATTCTCTGTGACGAGGACCCAGGAAGCGCTGAATTCGCCGGGCTCCTGGTCAGCGGTGCTCGAAACCAGTTTGGCCTGCATGCGTTCCGATTGAGCCACGAGCGCGATGGGCGGGCCGAGATTCACATGCTGATTGGAGATGTGGAAGGCGATGATGCCGCCGGGCGCGAGATTCCTGCGATAGAGCGCCAGCGCCTGGGTGGTGAGCAGGTGAAGAGGGATGGCGTCGCCAGTGAACGCATCCACGACCAGCACATCAAAGTTTTGCGGGGGCTGATGCTCAAGCGAGGTGCGGGCGTCGCCAGGGACCACCTCCACCTGGGCGCCGGATTCGCGGATGTAGGTGAAGACGTTGCGAGCGATGGGCTCGACGGCGGGGTTGATTTCGTAGTAGCGGATGTGGTCGCCGGGCTGGCCGTAGGCGGCGATCGTTCCGGCGCCAAGGCCGATGACGCCGATGTTGCGCGGGCGGAGGGAACCGTCGGGACGAAGGCAGCAGAAGCGCAGGGCGTAGCCGACGCCGGAATCGGCCGCGTAGTAGGTGGTGGGAGTGTGGCGCAGTTCATCGGTGCCGAAGATCTGGGTTCCATGCTGGATGGAGCCGTTGAGCAGGGTGCGAACAGTGGTTCCGGGGTAGCTGAAGAGATCCTGCTTGACGCGGAGCGCGGCATAGAAGTTGCGCACGGTGACAGTGGTGTCATCAAGATAAGCGCGGCGCACCATGAACGTGAGGGCCACCATCGCCGCTGTGGCCACGATCCACACCATGCGCTGGCTCCAGTTGGACTGCCAGTTGACGGCGAGAGCAAGCAGCGCCGTGACTAGGAAGGAAATGGGCAGGTCGAGATTGAGGCTGTAGAGTAGCGGCGCGGCCATGCCGATGAGGAACGAGCCCAGAGCGCCTCCGGCGGCGAAAAGAAAGTAGAAGAGAGTGGCTTCGGAGTCTCGCTGGGGCCGGAGCGCATAGGCCGCACTGTGGCAAAAATAGCAGGCAAAGAAAAGCTCAAGGAGAAAGAAGAGCAGCGAGAGCCAGAGGGGCAAGGAGTGATCGGTTTGGGTGAGGAAGTAGGCCAGGCCGCCCAGCAGAACCACCAGGAAACGCGCGATGATGCCCCACGGTATCCGGGCGCGAAACTGGAACGCGAGGATGAGGGTGAGCAGATAAACGCCCAGGGGCAGGACCCAGAGCAGGGGAATGGCGGCAACGTTGGCGGTGAGGTACGCGGTGATGGCGCAGAGCTGCATGGCCGCGCCCATGGGGAGCAATACCCAGAGGAGTTTGTCGCGGAGTGTTGCAGGCTGGGCGTTGTCTTGGGGAACGCGGACCTGGAGATCCGCGCTACAGCCGGCCGGGAGGCCGGCGCTGCTTGCGGATGCGGCGCTACTGTTCGCCGATGCGGCCGTGATGCGCGTGCTGCGCATGAGCCAGAGCGTCAGGATGGCGAAGAGGGCGAATCCGCAGCACCAAGCGAAGCGCTGCGAGCGAAGGGTAAAGTATGGCTCAACCACGCTGGGATATGCGGCGAGGGCGAGAAGCGAGGCGAGATTGGAAAGCGCATAGAGGCGGTAAGGAATGCCGGAGGTCTCAGCGCGCGACCACCACACCTGCATGAGCGGGCTGGTGGCGGCGAGAACGAGGAACGGCAGTCCGATGGAGAGCGAGAGCGCCAGGAATACGGTGGCGATGGGATGGCTGGCCGCGCCCGTGGCGGGCAGCGGGCGCGCAGCCCAGAGCACAGCAGCAGCCGAGGCGACGACAAGCAGCGCAACATGGAGGAGCGGTTGGGGGCGGCGCGCGAGCCAGTGCGCGTAAAGATAGCCGACGAGCAGCGCGGTCTGGAAGAAGACCAGGCAGGTGATCCACACGGAGGCCGATCCGCCGAGGATGGGCAGCAATTGCTTGGCCGCGATGGGCTCGACCATGAACAGAAGGAAGGCGGCGAGGAAGACCGCGGCGGCAAAAAGTACACGCAGATGGGACATCCGATCCCTCAAGTGAGCGACTCCGCCATGGTAGCAGCCGATGAGCGTGGACGAACGCGGGGGGAATAGTGTGGAATGGAGGTTCTGCCGGAATAATGCTGGAAGTAAATCGAATTAGGGGGAGTTTGCGGTGCGCATGGTTGAGGGGCCGTACGGAGGCGCGATTTTGGTTCTTGCAGGAGCGTTGGTGATGGGAACTTGCGGCGTGGCGGCGCAGAGCGTGCCGGCGGGGCCGCAGAACAGCGGGCAGGCGAGTCCCGCGACGCCGGCGTTCCACATGCCGCCACCTTATATAGATAAGCCGCTGGGCGAAATTGAGCGCTTCCCCGGCGACGGCAACGGCGCCTACAAGACTCACCAATACCGCGATCTGTTTGCCGAAATCGGGCACTCGCCGGCCGAAAGCCGTGCCAAGATCGACAAGGCGTTCCAACAGCTTTTCCATGGGGACGGGCAGGAGGAACGCGTCTACTTTGAAAACGGCGCCAATGAAAACGGCACACTCGCCTACATCACGGACTGGGCCAACAACGACGCGCGCACCGAGGGCATGAGCTACGGCATGATGATCGCGGTGGAGCTGAACCACAAGCGCGAGTTCGATGCGATCTGGAACTGGGCCCACACCTACATGCTGATTACTGATCCGAACAATCCCTCGGTGGGGTACTTTGCGTGGTCAATGAGCACGGACGGGACGCCGCGTTCCACGGGAGCTGCGCCGGACGGCGAAGAGTATTTCGTGATGTCGCTTTATTTCGCGGCGCGCCGCTGGGGCAACGGGAAAGGTATCTACAACTACCAGGCCGAGGCAGACAAAATCCTGCGCGGCATGCGGCATCATCCGCTGCTGACGGGCACCGGGCCGTTCCGCATTCACCCGGACGATCTGCCGTTTGTGCAGCCGGACAAGCCCTGGCTCAGCCCGAACAATCGCCGCATGGCGGAGGAGATGGCGAAGAGCGGGCGGACCATGCCGGTGTTCCGGTTCCCGCGCGGTCCACAGAAGCAGACGGTTGGCCCCATGGTGGATGAGGCGCACTCGATGATCCGCTTTGTGCCCGAAAAGGGTCGCGGCAATACCGATCCCTCCTACCACCTGCCCGCGTTTTATGAATTGTGGTCGCGATGGGGACCGAAAGAAGATCGCGAGTTCTGGGCCAAGGCTGCGGACGTGAGCCGGGATTTGTTCAACCGGGTGACCGGGCCGGAGACGGGATTGACGCCGGATCAGGCGCACTTTGACGGCGGAACGGCGATGGGATGGGATGGGAAGCCGACGCCGTTCAGTTACGACTCATGGCGCAGCGTGAGCAACTGGAGCGTGGACTACCTGTGGTGGCGCAAGGACCCGCGGGAGACGGTGCTGAGCGACCGGATTCAGAAGTTCCTTTACGGGCAGGGCGTGGACAAGTTCGTGGACTGGTACACGCTGGACGGCGAGCCGCTTTCCGACCGGCACTCCATTGGGATGGCGGCGACGACGGCCGTGGGATCTCAAGCGGCGACCGATGGACCAGTCTCGAAAGCGTTTGTTGACGCGCTGTGGAACACCCCCACGCCGAGTGGCGAACAACGCTACTACGACGGCATGCTTTACCTGATGAGCCTGATGCACTGCAGCGGGGAGTTCCGGATCATCGACTAGCGCGCACGGAACGGCGAGTGCGATCCGCAAGCAGCTATCTTCAGAATCTTCTTCGCAATTGGATCCGGCATCGCTTACACTGCGGGCACCGCGGATTTCTGCCTCATTCTGGAACTCACTCGATTCGGCAGGCCTGCGGATGGCGCTCTTCCCCTAAAGAATCCGCTGGATTCTCTGAATTCAATGGCACTGACAAGGAGGTCAGAATGTCTGCCACTGCAACCGCACCCGCGGCTGAGCACGCCACCACGCCCTCACCCGACCACATTATGCAAATCGGCCTGGGATTCTGGGCATCGAAGACACTGCTGAGCGCGATTGAAATGGAATTGTTTACCGAGCTTGAGCGCGGGCCGGAAACCCTTGAGGCGGTGCAATCCCGGCTTGGTCTCCACCCCAGATCCGCGCGCGATTTTCTGGATGCGCTGGTGGCACTGGGCCTTCTGGAACGGCACGATGGCATTTATTCCAACACGCCTTCCACCGGCATTTTCCTGGACAAGCATAAGCCTTCCTATATTGGCGGCATCCTGGAAATGGCCAATCAGCGACTGTATGGCCACTGGGCGCACTTGACGGAGGGATTGCGCACCGGCAAACCGCAGAACGAGGTGCGTGGCGGCGGCGAACCGTTGTTCGAGACGCTATACGCCGATCCGGCGCGGCTGAAGAGTTTTCTGAAGGCCATGAGCGGCATCAGCCACGGCGCGGCGCTGGCAATTGCGGCCAAGTTTCCCTGGCAGGACTACAAGACTTTTGCCGATGTAGGAACCGCGCAAGGGGATACGGCGGCGCAGATCGCCCTCGCGCATCCGCATCTTGGCGGCATGGGATTCGATCTGCCGGAGGTCGGCCCGATTTTCGAAGAATACATTGGCCAACTGGATCTGGCTCAGCGCGTCCGGTTTGTTCCCGGGAATTTCTTTGAGGATCCTCTTCCGCAAATGGACGCGATCGTAATGGGTCACGTCCTGCATGACTGGGACCTTGAAACCAAGCGGATGCTGATCGGCAAAGCCTACGAGGCGCTCCCCACGGGCGGCGCGTTCATTGTGTACGAAGCGATCATTGACGACGATCGCAGGAAAAACGCGTTTGGCCTGATGGCGAGCCTGAACATGCTGATTGAAACCTACGGTGGATTCGACTACACCGGCGCGGATTGCATGGGATGGATGAAGGACGCGGGGTTCAGCCATACGCGTGTGGAGCACCTCGTGGGGCCCGATTCGATGGTGGTAGGGGTCAAGTAGGTTCGTGCTTGCGCGGGATCGAGCAGAAGAAAGGGATGATGAAAACAGCGCAGGAGGCCTGGGAATGGCCGGATGAACTGGATGCCATTATCGCTGCGCCGCGGCACCATACAGTCCTGTTCGAGAATGACGCGGTTCGAGTGCTCGACACGCGGATTGCGCCGGGAGAAACCGTGCCACTGCACACGCACCGCTGGCCGAGCACTCTCTACCTGGTGAACTGGAGCGATTTTGTGCGCCGCGACGGCGCGGGAACGGTTCTGGCGGACAGCCGCGGCGGCAGCGGAATGACCGAGGGAAGCGCAGTGTGGTCAGGGCCACTGGCCCCGCACACACTGGAAAATGTGGGCGTGGGGGAACTGCGCGTCATCAGTGTTGAGATAAAGGAAGCCGGTCCCAACGGGTCGAACTGAGGTCGGCGCTTCAGAGTGATCAGGCGGTCACGGTAGCCGGCAGGATGTCTTCCACGTCAACCCACTTGGTGGGGTAATCGCCGGTGTAACAAGCGACACAGAAGCCTTTATCGCTTCCGCAGGCTTTGTAGAGACCGTCGAGCGAGAGGTAGGCGAGGGAATCGGCCTCAATGAATTCGCGAATCTCGTCGATGGTTTTGTTGGCGGCGATCAGATCGCGCTTTGAGGGCGTGTCCACGCCATAGAAGCAGGGCGAGATGGTGGGCGGGCAACTGATGCGGAGGTGAACCTCAGTTGCGCCGGCGCCGCGCACCATGCGCACGATTTTGCGGCTGGTGGTGCCGCGGATGATGGAGTCGTCAATGAGGATGACGCGCTTGCCTTCGAGCAGATTGTGCACCGGGTTGAGCTTGAGCTTGACGCCGAAGTCGCGCACGCGCTGCTCGGGCTCAATGAAGGTGCGGCCCACGTAGTGATTGCGGATGAGGCCGAAGCGGAAGGGGATGCGGGCTTCTTCTGCATAGCCCAGCGCGGCGGTGACGCCGGAGTCGGGCACCGGGACGACTAGGTCGGCGGGCACGCCGGACTCGCGCGCAAGCTGGCGCCCCATCTGGTCGCGGCTTTCCTGCACCCAGCGGCCATAAATCTTGCTGTCGGGGCGGGCGAAGTAAACATGTTCAAAGATGCAGCTTGTCTGCGGAACGCCGGTGGCGTACTGGCGGCTGGTGACGCCGTCCTCGGTCACCATGACGAGTTCGCCGGGAAGCACGTCGCGCTCGTATTCGGCACGGAGCAGGTCAAAGGCGCATGTTTCTGATGCAAAGACGATGGTATCGGCGCCCTCTGGATTGCGGATGCGGCCCATGGAAAGCGGGCGGAATCCACGGGGATCGCGGGCGGCGAAGATGCGGTCGCGGGTCATCATCACGATGGAGAACGCGCCGTCGATCTGCGAGAGTGAATCGGCGATTGCATCCACAAGAGAGCCAGCGTGCGAGTGAGCGATGAGCTGGACGATGATCTCCGAATCAGAAGTGGTTTGAAAATATGCGCCCTCGCGTTCCAGCCGGGCGCGGACATTGCCCAGGTTCACCAGGTTGCCGTTGTGGGCAATGGCGATGAGGCCCTTGGTGGAATCCACGCGGATGGGCTGAGCGTTAAGAAGTGCGGAGTCACCGGTGGTGGAGTAGCGCGTGTGGCCGATGGCCATCTGGCCGGGAAGCTTGGCGAGCACATCGTCAGTGAAAATTTCAGAAACCAGGCCCATGCCCTTGATGTTGGCCAGGCGTTGCCCATCTGCAGTGGCGATGCCGGCTGACTCCTGACCGCGATGCTGTAGGGCGTAGAGGCCTAGAAAAGCCTGGCGAGCCGCATCGGGATGGCCATGAATGGCGACTACGCCGCATTCTTCGTGTAGTTCGTCGCTGGAGGCGAGGAACTTGAGGGACCGAGGAGCCAAGGGACCAAGGGACCAAGACTCGCGACTGGTGCGATCCGCGACGCCGGGGACGCCCTGGTAGAGGCGGCGCATCATGCGGTCACCTCTTGGTGCAGGGCGGACTCGAGGGCGCGGGCCCAGGGCCGGCGCAGCTCATCCACCGATGCGGAGATGAAGGAATTGCCATAAACGGAAACCTCGAGGCGATCGCCGCCGGTGGTTCCGATGCGCGCAAAGTTGTAGCCGTATTCGTTCGCGAGTCCTTCGATGGCGCCGGCTTCGTTCGCATGGGCAGTGAGGAGGACGGTGGAAGCGGGCTCGGCAAAAAGGCCAAAGAGCGGGTAAGCCATGAGGGACTGTTCCTGTTCGACCGCAGCGCCGATGCCGTTGCGAAATGCCGACTGCGCGAGGGCGACGGCAATACCGCCATCGGAGATGTCGCGGGCGGAGTGAATGAGCTGACGGTCCGCCAGCACTCCGAGCAGTGCGTGGAGGTCGGCTTCGGCGGCCAGATCGAGCGGCGGTGGCGCGCCCCAGAGCGAGCCGAGGATCACTTTCGCGTATTCCGAAGAGCCAAAGACAGCCATGGTGGTGGGCGCGATCTCGCTCGTCAGCGGTGCCTCTTCGGAGACGACAACTGGCTCGTCGCCCATGACGCCCGGGACAGCGCTGGAGCTTGCGTCTGTCGCTTCCGGATGGGCTGGAACCTCGCGATTGGGATCTGGTTTTTCGGCGCGAGGAACCGGCCACAGCAGGAGGATGGCATCGCCGCCGCGTTGGAAGTCCGCGGGAACGGCCTTGGTGACGTCGTCGAGAATGCCGACGATGCCCAGCACTGGAGTGGGATAGATGCCGACGCCGCGGGTTTCGTTATAGAGCGAGACGTTGCCGCCGGTGATGGGCGTATGCAATGCCGTGCAGGCCTCGGCGATGCCGCTGATGGCGGCGGAGAGCTGGGCCATGATCTCCGGCTTTTCGGGATTGCCGAAATTGAGGCAATTGGTGGCGGCGACCGGCGTGGCGCCGGTCATGGCTACTTTGCGCGCGCTTTCCGCCACGGCGTGCATGGCGCCGAGCCTGGGATCGAGATAGCACCAGCGGCCGTTGCCGTCGAGTGCCATGGCGAGGCCGCGTTCATGGCCGTCAGCGCCGGTACCCTTGATGCGCATGAGGCCGGCTTCGCCGCCGGGACCGATGACCGTATTGGTCTGAACCATGGTGTCGTACTGCTCATGCACCCAGCGCTTGGAGCAGACGTTGCCGCTGGCGAGCAGCGCTTTGAGGTCGGCGGTGAAGTTGCGGTCGCGGGCGAGTTCGGCCGCCGCGGATTCGGGTGGTTCGCTGCGGGACGGGCGGCTTCCACACGCCAATGGGACGGCGGTAGAGCGGCGCATCGTCAGTGAGCGATTGATTGGGGATGTCGGCCACCAGGACGCCGTGGTGGCGGATGCGCAGGCGCGGCTCGGGTTCGACGGTGCCGACGATGACGGCATCGAGGCCCCACTTCGAGAAAACGCGCAGGACTTCGTGCTCCCTGCCCTTCTCCGCCACCAGGAGCATGCGCTCCTGGCTTTCCGAGAGCATGATTTCGTAGGCGCTCATCGCGGTTTCGCGCTGGGGCACGTTGTCGAGCTCGACATCGAGCCCGACGCCGCCGCGCGCGCCCATCTCGCATGTGGAGCAGGTGAGGCCGGCCGCGCCCATGTCCTGGATGCCGACGATGGCGCCGGTCTTCATGGCCTCAAGACACGCTTCGAGGAGCAGCTTCTCCATGAAGGGATCGCCCACCTGGACGTTGGGGCGCTTCTGCTCGGAGCCTTCCTTGAACTCTTCGCTGGCCATGGTGGCGCCGTGGATGCCGTCGCGGCCGGTTTTGGCGCCGACGTAAATGACGGGGTTGCCGGTGCCTGTCGCCTTGGCGTAAAAGATCTCATCCTTGCGAACCAGGCCGAGGGCGAATGCGTTGACCAGGGGATTGCCGCTGTAGCAGGGCTCGAACTTGGTTTCGCCGCCCAGGTTGGGCACGCCAAAACAGTTGCCGTACCCGGCGATGCCGCTTACCACGCCTTCAACCACGGCGTGATTCCGATGGATGGTCTCGCGATCAACGCCCGGTTCCGGTTCGATGGAACCGAAACGGAGCGAGTCCATGACGGCGAGGGGACGCGCGCCCATGGTGAAGATGTCGCGCAGGATGCCGCCCACGCCGGTGGCCGCGCCCTGGTAAGGCTCGATATAGCTGGGGTGGTTGTGCGACTCGATTTTGAAGGCGCAGGCCCAACCGTCCCCAACGTCGATGATACCGGCGTTTTCGCCTGGCCCCTGGACAACGCGATCACTCTTGGTGGGCAGGCGCTTGAGGTGCACGCGGCTGGATTTGTAAGAGCAGTGCTCGCTCCACATCACGCTGAAGATGCCCAGCTCGGTGAGCGATGGAACCCGGCCCAGTGCCGCGAGAATGCGTTGGTACTCGTCCGCGGTGATGCTGTGCGCAGCCAGCAATTCCGGGGTGACCGTTGCCGGCTCGGGGACGGATGAAGGGGCCTTTGTCATCGCGGTACTCTTCTATTGTCGCATGGCGTTCGCCGGGTTTGCCGGTGGGAATCCAGGGCGGAAATTTGCGAATGGACGGTGTAACGTTGTCGTCTCGGGTTTGACGCCGTCCGGGTAGGCAGGCGGAGGGTCCCGGCTGCGACATTCCGGTCGACGCTTAGCCTGGATGAGCTTATGGTTCGTGTCATGCAAGACTCGATCGGTAATGTTCCTTTTTGCCATCCCAGCGGTTTGAGTCCGGCACAGCCTGATTAGTGGTTTCGGTCTACCGCCGGCGGCTCGCAGTGGGTTTACCGGTCTCCTCGGCCAGTGGCAGCATGGAGCTTGGTTTGTTCAGACGGAAACCACTACGCCCTGGAGTAGAATACGGATGCAAAAAGCGTGAAGATGCGGATGGAAAGCAGCGTGCGCAGATCCGCACGAGCGGGGCCTGGAAAGAAATGATGAACGGCCGATGGAGTGCGGTGAACCGGGTGGTGCGGACCAGGGCCGGCCAGATTCTGCTGCTGGCCATGGGATTGACGATGCTCGGAGCAGTTTTTTCGCTGGACATGGTCTCCGACATGGGCTGGGTGAAAGCGCTGGAGCAGGGGCTTTCTCAGTTCTGGGCCTGGGGACTGCTGGTTCCTCTCATAGTGACCGTTGACCGGCGGCTGCCGTTCGGCACAAAACAGATTGGCCGGCGCATGGGCGCACACCTGGCCGCGTGCCTGGTGGTGACGGCCATCTACTTGTACTTGTTTTTCGCTTTGCAGGCGGCTTTCGGGGTGGAGAACTGGACTGCACTTCGGCCCACCAACATGTTCAGCATGGCGCGGCTGGGGTGGTTCTTCTGGAGCCTGATCTTCTACTGGACCATAGTGGGCGGGGTGCAGGCCTTTCAGTATTACCAGCAATATCTCAGGTCAGAGCTGCGGTTGGAGCGGATGGAACGGAGCCTTGCAGAAGCGCGACTGAATGCCTTGCGAATGCAGTTGGATCCGCATTTCCTGTTCAACGCGCTTAACACGATTTCCTCGCATGTGGAGCGGAATCCGAAACTGACTCGGCGCATGATCGAGCATCTGGGCGATTTGATGAGAATGTCGCTGGAATCCAAGGACCGGCAGGAAGTTCCGTTCAGCGAAGAGATGGCGTTCCTGGAGCACTACCTGGAGATCCAGCGCATCCGCTTCGGGAACCATCTTCAGGTCCGCCTGCAGATCGATCCCGCCGTGCGCTTCGCCAGCGTGCCTTCGCTGCTGCTGCAGCCGCTGGTGGAGAACGCGATTCGGCACGGCATCTCCAGGCGCGGAACCGGGGGCACAGTGACGGTTGCCGCAAGGGGCCACGACAACAGGCTGTCCATTCGAGTGCTCGACGATGGAGTCGGGCTGCCCGACGGCTGGAGCCTGGAGACCAGCGACGGGCTGGGGCTGTCGGTGACCCGCGAACGCATCGCCGGGTTGTACCCGAACGGAGAGAGTTCGTTCGCCGTAGGCCCACGCGAGGGTGGTGGAACCGCCGTCGAGATCGAATTGCCGTTGCGTATTGTTGGGGAGGAAGCGATGGAACATGCCGCGGACTGATTTGATCCAGGTGCTGGTGGCGGACGATGAGGCGCCGGCGCGGCAGCGCCTGCTTGACCTGTTGCGCAGGGACACCGAGGTGGGTCGGATTGCGGAGGCCGCGGACGGGCTGGCGGCGGTGGACGCAATCCTGACGCAGAAGTTCGAGCTCGTCCTGCTGGACGTGCAGATGCCTGAACTCGACGGCCTGGGAGTGATCGACGCGGTGGGCTGCGAGGAAATGCCGCTCACGATTTTTGTGACCGCGTACGATCAGCACGCCATCCGCGCGTTCGAAGCCAACGCGCTCGATTACCTGCTGAAGCCTTTCAGCGACGAGCGTTTTGAGGCAGCCATGAGCCGGGTGAAGACACGGCTGGATGAGCGCAGTTTGCGCGAATTCAGCCAGCGCATGATACGGATGGTGTCCGCGGCGCCCGCGGCCGAGCGGCGCTGGGACCGGCTGGTGATCAAGTCCGCTGGGACCACACGGTTTCTGCGCGTCGCCGACATCGATTGGATTGAGGCCGCCGGCGTGTATGTGAATCTGCATGTCGCCGGCAAGGAGTTGCTGTATCGCACGGCGCTGAACGAGCTTGCCGATCATCTTGACCCCAAGCGCTTCATTCGCGTGCACCGTTCCGCGATCGTAAACCTCGAAAGCATTCTGCAACTGGAGCCCCTGTCGCACGGGGAGTTCGATGTGGTCCTCAAAAACGGGTCTCGCACCCGCGTGAGCCGGACCTATCGCGCGCTGCTGGAGCAGCGCCTGGGGCAGCCGCTTTGAAGGCACGTCTATTTGTTCGGGATGAGCCGGATGCGCGCGGTGAATGCGCGCCCTAGCGGCTCACTGAAGGTGCGGTACTGAGGCGAATCCACGTCATTGTTCACGACAAAGAAATCTCCACTGTTGGTTGCGTTTTCCATCATTCCCCGCAGGCCCAGGTAAAGCCCGCGGAAGTGAAAACGCCACTCGAGACCCGGGCTCAAGGACTTGTAATTGGGATATCGCTGTCCGTTGGCCGCACCCACAACCTGGTAATTCGCGTCGATTGCAGTAAACGGGAAACCAGTGCGCCAATCCGCTGTGTACACGAAATCCCAGCGCTTCCTGAACCAGGGCAACGGCACCGGCAACCATCCCCAGGACAGGATCCGGTTCGGCGTATCCCAGGCCAGCGGGCCCGACTGCTGCGGTCCAAACAAGGAAACTGACGGGAAGTAATCGATGGCGGAATTGGTATGCGCGGTGGAATGCGTATAGGCGGCAAAAAGCGTCGAATCGCCGATGAAAGTGTGCCGCGCCTCCACTTCTTCCATATCGTCGAGATCTTGGCGCGCGTTGGTGAGAACGTAGTTTCCCGACAGCGTCGGCCCGCTCTGGTTCGAGTAGGTGAACTCGTGATGGACGGTCTTGTGGATGTAATTCGCCTTTGCGTAAATGGCGCCGGGAAATTTCTGTTCAACTCCCGCGCTCCAGTTAATCGCGTATGCCTCTTTGAGCGAGCCTTGATTGTAAGTGAAGGTGGTTGGCAGCGGCGGGCCAGTGGGAGTTACGCCGCCCGGCGCGAAGTACGTGTCATAACGGATTCCGGCAAGCGATCGCGTCAGGTATTCCAGTTGGGTGTGCTCGTAATAAACTCCGATGCCCGCCGAGATTTTCGTCTCTCCTGCTTTGCCGGGCGGCGCCCACACGCCGGCCAGGCGCGGTGAAAAAAGCGGCCGCCGGATGATCTCATCCCAGTCGTAACGCAGCCCGGGCTCGATCAGGAACCCGTTTCTCAGTGTCCACCGATCTTGAATGTACGCGCCCAGTTCCGCGTTATGCCGGGTGAAAGGCGCAAACGCCGGGAAAGTGCTTTGGCGCAGAAGTGTCCCGTCTTCGCGCAGGTAGTTAACCGGTGCGCGCCGGTACGACTCGTAGAACCCGATATGATCGGCATCGATTCCAGCTCTTAAATCGTGCCGTCCCAGCCAGCGCAGCGGCGGCAGATACAGGATTGCGTTTCCCTCCAGCCGTTGCGACTCGCTGGCCAGGTTCTCAAAATAGCTGCCCAGAGTGGTTTCAGGGGTGAGCTGATACGGACCACCCGGATGCGGCTCATAACCATCGCGAAAACGCGTGTCGCCAATCCCAACGTCAAGGAGCGCGCCGCCGCGAAAGGTCTGCTGGTCGCGAACATAAGGGAGCCACGCGATGGTGTCGCGCCTGGTGGTGCTGGCTTGCGGGACCAGCGCGGACAATCCATCGTAAGGCGAGTGATAGTCATTGAACAGCAGCCCGGCTGAAGCAATGTTCCTGGGCGTGACATTCACCTGCGCCCGGACCAGGTTGCTCCCCCGGATGAGCTGATTCGTGTCCGCGTTCGAGGGCAATTCCGGAATATAGATATCGTCGTACTCGACCTCCAGCCCATCGAAGAACCATGCCCGGTTGCGCCGAATGGGTCCTGCGAACGTAAAGCGCGGCACGGCCTTATCAAAGCGGATTCCGTTTTTGTCTTGAAGCGAAGGGAGAAAGTCCGTTGCGTTGAAGCGAAACTTGTTGTCGCCCATGAGGGTGTAGAAAGCCAGTACACCGCCGGTGCTCCGCCCGTATTGAACCGGGTAGCGCGTGGTTTCCTGGTCGATGGAGCGCACCGCGTCGGCGCTAAAGCGCATGGCAAGCTGGCCGCTCACCGGGGATCGGATGTCAAAGTGATCCAGGGTGTCCATCGTGGCCCACGTCTCCGAGCCGTCTACGTGAATCTGGCCGGTTTGATCCTGTACCACGCCGGGGAAAAACGACAGCAGGTTGCGAATGTCGCGATCAGTCGGATAGGGAACATTGACGATCTCCGGCATCTCCATTGTCATCTTGTCGGAGACCTGGTCTGGAACGATGCCCGGCGACGATGCAGAAACATTCACCTGCTCCACCACCATCTGCTCGTGGGTCAGCACCAAGTGAACGTCAGCCTGTCGCGCGTCCAGGACGTTCATTTCCGATTGATAGAAACCTGGCTTTTCGACGTGCAGAGAATAAGACGCCGCACTGCTCAGTTCGAAGTTCAGATGTCCGCGAAAATCGGTGGCCATGTGGGCCGGCGCGCTTGGCGGCTGTTCGATGACGACTACTGCGCCGGATACCGCCGCGCCGTTTTCATCGACCACCCACAGGGCCATTTCCACCGGGGTATTCAAGTCTTGAGCGCCGGCCGATAGCGCGCACAGCATCAGCGCAATACCCAGACCCGCATGAATGGCGCGCGTCCCCGCAAGCATCGACATATTCGCTTCAGTCCATCTTAGATGCGCCTCTGGCTCCGGGCTTTCCGGAATTGCCGGCTTTTCCGGATACGCTCGAAAACCCATTGCGGCACGACCGGAAATACCATCGCGCCCGGCACGATCCGCGAGATTGCCGGTCCGGCACTAAGACAATCACTCGCAATGTACAATGCAATTGGGATTGTGGGAGCGGCCCTGCCGCTCCGACCGAACCACAAGCCGGGATGGCGGAACTGGCAGACGCAGCGGACTCAAAATCCGCCGACCCTTGCGGTCATGGGGGTTCGACCCCCCCTCCCGGCACCAACAAAACAAAGGATTTATAAGAAAAATGACCTCCCAATTGCGGGAGGCAATTTTCGTCTGGTGCATGTTTTGGTGCATGTTGTGTTATTCAGTGCTTGTGCGCGGGTGGCCGGCTCCGGCGATGCGTTCGACCACCGAGAGCTGGTGTTCCGGCGACAGGTGACTGTAGCGGGCTGACATGGTGATCGTCTTGTGCCCGGCCGCCTCCTGAATCTCCTTAATCGACGCCCCCGCCATTGCCAACCAGGAGCAGAACGTATGACGGTTCGAGTGCCACACGTATCCAGTGATCTTGGCATCCGCAAGGCAGGGTTGAAACCAGGACCGGGTGTCAAATCTGCCCTTTGAGCCCTCTCGGGGAAACACCGGGTCAGTGGGGCGCTGGCGAGGCATTTTCTTCGATTCAATTGCTGCCACGGCGTCCGCATTCAAATGCACCGTTCGGGCGGAACCATTCTTGGTTTTCGTCAGTTCGACTGAACGGCGGTCGAGATTCACCTGGCCCCACGTCAGAGAGTACTGCTCGCTGAGCCGCATTCCGGTGTGGATGCTCACTACGAACTCAGCCAAGTGCTCTGGGAACCGCTGGGCAATAATGGCATGGAGCCCGTCGAACTCCTCGCGGCTCAGGAATCGCAAACGTCCGGTTCCCTCTTTCCGCTGCCGCACCAGCCGGGCAGGGTTGACATCCACTTTGCCGTTGCGAATAGCTTCGCGGTAGATGAGACTCAGGAATGCTCTGTACCTGTTGACCGTGGCAGGAGTCTTGCACCTTTTCGACAGCCACCGATCAATGTCCTGCGGGGTGATCTCCGAAGCGATGCGCGTCCCCATCGCCTCGCGCAAGATGCGAGCTTTGCATTCATAATCCCGCACACTCTTGTTGTGGGTGCGGGCAAACTCAAGGGCACCGTCGATCAGTGCGGAGAGTGTCAACTTACCGTTTCGCAGGTCGGGCAGCTTGATGCCTCGTCTGGCATCCGCTTTTCGGATGCGATAGAGGTCGATGGCCGCAGACCGCGCCCCTACTTTCTCCCGGTGCTGCTTACCGTCCTGATAGAAGTTGATCCACCACAAACCGGACCCTTTCGGACGCTCAAAAATGCCCCTTACAGGTTTCACTTCTCGTCTTGCCATTTTCTTGCCCTCCTGTGGTGCATGTTTCGTCTGACTTGCTATATTATACATCCGAAATAACAGGCACCAACAGAAAATGCGCTATTGGATTCCCCAGTGGAATTGTCGTGGCGAGACAGCTTGGCGAGTTTAGCGAAGCAAATGTTCGGACCGGGAAGTTGAAGGAATGTGCAGAATAGAACGGAAGTGACTCTATACTGAATCCACTCACCCACCAGCTTGGATGGATGAGCCTTGGCCAAAGGCTCAGGACAGAGTGAAGATGACGTCAACAAGCAGCCTCCAACTAATATGTCTCCTTGATGTGCTCGGCTTTGAGAGCCGTTTGAACACACTCGGCCTGGCGGCAATCGAGGGTAAATACCGGAAACTGACCGATTATGTCAACGAACAGAAAGGCGGCCTCGATGTCATTCCAACACCAGACGGGCACATTGCAGTCGGATGGCTAGTCATAGGCAGCGCCTATTTCAGCGACTCTTTACTGTTCTGGACCCAATACAGCAAGATGGCGCTTCCAAGTTTTACCCATTGCATCGCAGAGGCGATTTGCTTCGGCTTAGAGACGGAGTTGCCACTCCGTGGGGCGATAGCCGTCGGCGAAGCTGTGCTTGACGAAAAGAGCGGAGTTTTTCTTGGTAGGCCACTGGTTGAGGTCGCGCGCACTGAGCGGACTCAGCGGTGGATCGGGGCTTCATTCGGTCCTTCGTTTTCAGAAGCTGGCTTTAGTGACGGCTTCTACCTGCACACAATCTTGCCATATAAGAGCCACTACAAAGACCGCACCAACGAGTTCGCAACCGGAATAACCGTGGATTGGCCAAGGCGGTGGCGTGAAAGCCGCAGGTCAGACCCACTCCCAGTTCTCCGACGTCTCAATCGCGACCCTGCATTTTCCGCTTATTACGACCGCACGGAGAGCTTCGTTGCGTTTTCAGAGGAGAACCATGACTGGTTTTGCAAGCAAGGAAGGCTTGAATTCGGCTAATGTAATTTGCTACCTGCACGGATGGATGTTCGTTGGTTCCTGCTTTCTTGGACGGATACTTCAAGAGCATGTGGCCTACAGCTTGATTGGAAAGGAGAGCAACTCATGGATGCGTTCGCGATTTCGGGATGGGTTATGAGCGCACTTGGCCTGGCGGTTGCGGCCGTTCAGACGTATCGAGTCAAAAAGCTCGCGAGGCGCAATCGGGAGCAGCTACAAATATTCATCGAAGATGTCAACTACATCAGTTTTGAGCACGAGATCATTGATAAGATCGCCCCAAAGTTGGACGACCCAATGATTCTAAGATTCTTGGTTTCTTCGCATCAGCGAGGCTGCGATCTATACAGAAACCTTGTCGATTTCTATCTCTCGGGAGAGCATCGATTCACCTACGATGATGTTCGCCGTGTGTGCGAAACACGTATGGTTAGCTATCGCTGGCAGGCTGAGTTCTGGAAGGACAAGGCCATAATGAGGCCGGAAAATAAGGGAAAAGAGACACCGTCTGAACCTTTGCTCCAAGAGAACCGCACTCGTCGGCTTCAGGCTATTGAAGCTAGGGATGCGGCACAGGAGCCAAAAGGTACCGGTAGGGGTGATTGAAGAGAATGAGCACCTGCTCCCGCACACCTTCTCGTCGGCGATCTCGGCACAATAATCCGGCTGGAGCGGTCACCCCATCGTCCGACTAAATTGTATTGTGAAATCGGACGATTCAATGAGATATGCACGCACCGAACCGCATTTCACGAGTACTGCCTGCCCTACCGCCCATACTGCCGGGGCTGGGATCGAGCTCGTCCCATCACAAGTTGCGAATGTCGGACGTAAATTGCTTCACCTGGACGACGCTTGAATCGACTGGCTACACCTTCTACACTCAATTCAAAGCAGATGGACGATCCCAAAAGGGCGGAAGTCGAACGTCTCGCCACACTCACTTTCAAGGCGAGGCAGGAGAGGATTATTCGCGAGTTCGGGGAGGAGCGATATCGCGTAATTAACCGCGTCACGCTCACTCACAACGCGGCGGGATTCCTACCAGCTCTCATCGAGTGGGCTATTGACCGTCTCAGGCAGCAGATTGCAGCTCAAGCGGACGCATATATCGACACGTTTAATGCCTTCAACATGCCTTGTGATACTGCTGCGGAGCAGACAGTATGGTCAGCCGCAATCCAGTTTGCAGCGGGTTCGATAGGGAATGTGCGCGGCGACCGTTCGGTGAAACGTCACCGGCTAGGGCAAGGATCGCCATGGCACTTGGGAATCGAGAGGGAGATGGGAACCTCGGTGAAGGAGGCCATCTCCCGGATGCGGCAGCAGAGCGCACTTATTCGGAACTATCCAAAGGAGACGCCAATGAATCAGACCTTCAATGTTCAGGGACCTAATGCGAGGGTCAACATTGACAGCGTGGACAATTCGACGAACGTGGTTCACCAAGGTGTCCCGTTCTCGGAATTGCGGAAGGCTATCGAATCGGGTGTTTCTGATGGAATCGGGCGGACCGCGATTCTTGAAAGACTTTCCGACCTTGAGGGGGCGACTGATCGAGAATCAGGTTCTAAGAAATACCAGGCATTCATTGCTGCTGCCGCCAATCACATGGCGCTGGTCGGACCGTACTTGCCTGCCTTGGGCCATTGGGTACATAGCTTACTGGGGTCAGCGACATGAACGCCAGCGAGACACTCGCACATGCACTTCTTGCTGAACTTCGCCGCTTTGGCGGGGAGACTGCTTTGACAGCTCGGATCGCTCCAATGCAATGGGTCGCGATTGCGAAGGAAATCGGCTTGTCGGACAAGGCAAGGGGCGAGGCAATTACGTATCTCCGGACCAAAGGGTACATTGCGTATAAACCGGAGACGACTGAAATCATAGCGTTCAGTCCGGCTGGAATTGAGTTGGCCGATCAGTTAATTAGGCAGAAGCCGAAAATTAGCGATCCGATGCCCAGTACGCTGGAAGCAATTTGCGCGGAGCTAGACTATTGGGAATCACATCTCAACGATGGCGAGGTCGGCTCCAATGATTGGGTGAAGGTAAAAGAGAGGATCGATGGCCTCCGGCATCGGGAAAATCGATTTCGGCCCTCGGTCTCCATTACCAACAACGCTATCGGACTGAACCCACGCATCAATCAAGGGAGCGTGGATCAATCAGTGAATCTAGTGTCCCAAGGTGGTCCGGCCGGGAACTCAACCAACGAAACTTCTGAATCCGACCTGATGCAACCTTTCTTCCGAGAGGGCGACGAACCTCTCGGCGTTTTTTGGTCGTCGATTCCGTCCTACATCAAGAAGGCCCCGGTTTCGGAAATTAGGCTCGCCACTGGCCCTACAATGTGGCTTCGCCTCATCCCGGCGGCGCGGTCGCACGTAGACTTGTCTCTTCCGATGCAGGTGAGGCAACACCTAATGTCAGATGGAAAGCTCTGGCTTTCGCCTTTGAACTGGGGAGATATCGGATTCATTCGCGCCGAAGATGGATTCGGAGTTTACGCGAGATTCAGTGAGACAGACACAGAGACCAACTCTGTGGCATTTGTGTTCGAGGCAGGCGAAATCTGGGCAATCGATACGGGACTGCTTTCGACTGCATCGGATATTGTGTACTTCGGAGACCTTCGGAATGCGATGTGCAGCAGGCTCCCACTCTATAGACAATTCATTCACAATCTCGGAATTGAGCCGCCATTTCGATGGACCGCGGGTTTAGATGGGATCAAAGGCAGGCGACTCGACGTGCAGCACCCAGGACAAGGAATAAGCGTACTTGGGGAAGCTTTTCTGAAGGACCGTATCGTCTGCCACGGCTCCTACGACGGGGCGCAAGAGCCTCACCTTGCGCTTGGCCCTTTCTTTCGAGAGGTATTCAAGAGATCTTCCATGGAGTACCCCAACTACCTGCAAAACTAGCGACTGAAGCGGGAATATCGAGAACAGCAGCAAGAACGGTGGAACGAAGTGGTTACACAACATGA
>CAWBIG010000210.1:0-12852 GCA_963788435.1 uncultured Acidobacteriota bacterium
CTTTTTAAGTGGGCCTGCCGTTGCCCGCGGCTGGAACCTAGGAGTGTGCATGCACGTCTGGCAAATTTCATCCTTTGGCATTGATTCTCTTGAATTCACTGAACGCCCCGAACCCGAGGCCGGCCCCGGCCAGGTCGTTGTCCGCGTCCACGCCATCTCCTTCAACTACCGCGACCTCATGATGGTCAAGGGCCTCTACAATCCCAAGCTCAAGCTTCCTCGCATTCCCTGCTCCGATGGCGCGGGCGAAATCGTCGCCGTCGGCGAAGGTGTCACCCAGTGGAAGCAGGGCGATCGCGTCGCCGGCACCTTCATGCAGAACTGGATTGACGGCCCGGCCACGCCTGAAAAGATCAAAGGCGCCCTCGGCGGCGATATCGACGGCATGCTCGCCCAGTTCGTCGTTCTGGGTGAAAACGGCGTCGTCGCCATTCCAGACCACCTCAGCTACCAGGAAGCCGCGACCCTGCCCTGCGCCGCCGTGACCGCATGGAACGCGCTCGCCATCTGCGATCTCAAACCCGGCTCGGCCGTCCTTATCCAGGGCACTGGCGGTGTCTCGCTCTTCGCCCTCCAGTTCGCCCGCCTGCGCGGCGCCAAGGTGCTCGGCATCTCCTCAAGTAACGAGAAGCTCGCTCGCGCATTCGACCTTGGCCTCGATGCCGGCGTCAACTACAACGACGTCCCCGAATGGGACCGCTGGGCCACTGAGCAAACCGGCGAAGGCGTCGACCTCGTCGTTGAAGTCGGCGGCGCCGGCACCCTTCCCCGCTCCCTCCGCGCCCTGCGCATGGGCGGGGTCATCGCCCAGATCGGCGTCCTCACCGGAGCCGCTACCTCTGAGCCCATCGCTCTGCCCACCGTCCTGCACAAACAGGCGCGCATCCAGGGCCTTTACGTCGGCTCCCGCCAGGACTTCATCGACATGAACAAGGCCATCAGCCTTACCCAGCTCCGCCCCGTCGGCGAAGATTTCCCCTGGTCCCACGCCCGCCAGGTCCTCGTCCGCATGGAGGAAGCCACCCATTTCGGCAAGCTGGTGATGACCGTCTCTTAAAGGCAGGGATAAGAGACAAGGGATTGGAAGACGCCTTCCTTTTTCCTTGTCCCTTATCCCTTTTCTCTGCCTTTACGCCGCCTTCGGCGCCAGGACTGCGCGCACGCTCGTCACGGGCACATTTTCCACGGCGATCTTCGCATCCACTCGAAGAACCTCCAGGCGCCCCTTCTCACGGTCCACTGCCATCACGACGTACTCGCCCCTGCGCCCCGACACCCACACGTGCTCGCCCACGCTGATGGCGCATTCCCCGGCGTCGCCGGGCTCTCTGGTTGTGTATTTATGGCCCAACTGCGTTTCCACCTATGCCCAGTTCTCGATGGCTACGATGGAATCCCCCTATTAAAACGTTGCACCGCGTTCAAATCCTTGCAAATCCCGGAATGGGCCCGGCGACCCACGAACCGCGATCCGCGAACCACGAGCTATCAATACCGCAGGCTCAGCCCCGTCCCGAAAACCGCGCGGGCCTTCAGATTCACCGGCACAAGCACCGGCCCGCCCGCGGTGGGAATTGCCGTGGTCCCGATCATTCCCGCCACCTGCCCCACGCCGGCATCGAACGCAAAATGGGGATGGTCCTTCTGCGTAATCCGTACCGCGTAGTCCATGGTGGTGGGAATGTGCGCCCGGCTGCCCGGCGGAACCAGGATCAGGTTCAGGTTCTTTGAAGTAGGCGGCTCCTGCGTGAACCCCGCTGCCGGCACAATCGCCGTCTTGAAGGGTCCCGGAATCGGAATCCCCAGCCCCCCGAACAGTCTGCCGCCAAATCGCGTCGACTGCCCGCCAAGTCCGTAGATGGTCGCGTTGGTGGCCTTCCAGCCCAGGTTGGCCAGGAACGGGAACGGCGGATGCAGCCACGTCTTGGTGGCCACCACGTAAATGTCCCCATTGGTATAGCTCTTCAGCACCCCGGTCAGCTCCTGGTCCAGCGCGCCGGTTACGAATTTGTCGCCCGTCCGGACCACAAAACCCGCTGCCACTCCCGGAACAGGCGCGTGCCACTGCCCGTCCTTGATGGCCACGCCTTTCCCGTTGAACACGTTCATGCCAGCAAAATGCCACAGGCTGCTGAATAGCGGGCTATCCCCTTCCGTGTGCACCACGCGCGTGTAGCCTGCCTCGGCGCGGTTCGCCAGGCCCTCCTCAATCGAGAACGTGTGGATGTTGCCGATGACCTGATCCGCGTCGATAAAGTGATAGCCAACCGCCGGATGCGAGAAGACATGGCCTTTATCGGTGTAGACCGCGTAGGCCGTGGGGGTGATGAATCCACCGGTCTGGCCTTCCAGGGTGAGATTCTGGGCGCCCAGCCGCGCTCCTGCCATCAAGCTCAGCGCGACAAAAAGAAAAACGAAGCGAAAGACACAAATGCGTTTCACAAGTGCTCCAATCCGGCGCCTGGCGGACCGGAGGGGGAGCGGACGCAAAAGGCCAGTGATTCAGGATTTTTTCATCTTTTAACACAAACATTGCAGCCTTGTCTCCGTTTGTCGTCACAGACCCGGATGGTAGACTCCAGCCATGCCGCGGGGAGTGTTCATCACGTTCGAGGGACTCGATGGCTCCGGCAAGACCACGCAGCTGAAGCACTTGGAGGCGTGGATGCGAAAGCATGGCCAGGATCCGCTGGTCATCCGCCAGCCCGGCGGCACGGCCACCGGTGACCGCATCCGCGAGCTGCTCCTCGACTCCCGCTCCGCCGGCATCGCGCCCATGGCCGAGATGGCCCTCATGTTTGCCGATCGCGCCCAAGCCATCGCCGAGGTCATCGAGCCCGCGCTCGCCGCCGGGCGCGTCGTCCTTTGCGACCGCTGGACCGACTCCACTGAGGCTTACCAGGGCGGCGGCCGCAAGCTCGGCTCCGAGGCAGTCCTCGAGCTCCATCGCCTCATCTGCGGCGGCTTGCAGCCAGGCCTCACCGTGCTCCTGCTGCCCTCGCTCAAAACCAGCCTGGCCCGCGCCCGCCGCCGAAATGACAACACCGCCCAGAAAAATGGCCCTGACGAAAACCGCTTCGAGCGCGAGAAAGATGCCTTCTACTCCCGTGTCTGGCAGAAATACCGTGACATCGCTGCCCGCGACGCCCACCGCGTCATCGCGATTGAAGGCGACCTCTCCATCGACGAGGTCCAAGAGCAGATCGTCGAGGCCGTCTCCATGCGATTGACGAAGTGAGCTTTCAGTGGTCGGTGGTCAGGATCAGTGGTACCCCAGGCCGGCGGGTGCCCCACATCTCCCGATCTTGGAGATATGGGATAACAGGAATCCCATTTGCTTTTGCTCCTGTCTGCTTTTGCTCTTCTCTTTTTTCTGTCATTCCGCGCCGCAGCGGGGAATCCGCTTTTACACCGCACTCGCACCATCATGAGACGTCGACGATCTCTGACCACTGACCACTGACAACTGACCCCTGCTTTACGCGAAGCCCAGCACCGGATGCGGCGCATACGGCTCCTCCAGCGCCTTCCCTTCCTCCGCCGTCAGCTTCAGCGCCAGCGCCGCCACGGCATCCGTCAGGTGATGCGGCTTGCTCGCGCCCACAATCGGCGCCGTCACCGCCGGCTTGCCGAGCAGCCACGCCAGCGCCACCGTCGCCATTGCCGCCCCGCGCTTCTCGGCAATCTCCTTGAGCCGCTCTACCATCCGCCGGTCGTCCTGCTCCGTCCGCGAGTACATGGCGTTGCCGAACTTGTCCGTCTCCACCCGCTCGGTCTGCTCCGATTTCCACGGCCGCGCCAGCCGTCCCCGCGCCAGCGGGCTCCACGGCAGCATCCCAATCCCTTCGGCCACGCAGAGCCCCTGCATTTCCCGCTCTTCCTCGCGGTAGAGCAGGTTGTAGTGGTTCTGCATGGAAACAAATCGCGTCCATCCGCGCAGGTCGGCCAGGTAGAGCGACTTGGCAAATTGCCACGCGTACATTGAGCTCGCCCCGATGTAGCGCACCCTACCCGCCTTCACGGCATCGTGCAGCGCCTCCAGAGTTTCCTCAATCGGCGTCTCGTAATCCCAGCGGTGAATCTGGTAAAGGTCCACGTAATCGGTTTTCAGCCGTTTCAGGCTTTCATCCAGCTCAAAGAGGATCGCTTTCCGCGACAGCCCCCGCCCGTTCGGCTCCTCGCGCATCGGGCTGTGCACCTTGGTGGCAATCACCACCGCCTCGCGCCGCGCGTTCGCCTTCAGGAAATTGCCCAGCACCCGCTCGCTGTCCCCGCTTGAGTACACGTTGGCGGTATCGAAAAAGTTGATGCCGAGATCGAGCGCCTGCCGGAAATAAGGCTCGCTTCCCTTTTCATCCAGCGCCCACGCCTGCCGCCCCGGCTTCAGCTCGCCCGTAGCGGGCGATCCATACGTCATGCACCCCAGGCATAACCGCGAAACCTTCAGCCCCGTCTGTCCCAGATTCACGTATTCCATGCGTTCTCCTCATGCGCCTTGCCGCCGCCCGAATCATTCGGAATCCCGGCAAACGCTACTCGGGCGGCGCACCGCCCCGCAGTTCCATGTTCGCATCCAGAACATCGTGGTCACTCAGTTGAACGGTGATCTGGCGTGCTTTGCCGCCGCCACTTGCGCGATTGCCGGAATCCGGCTCCTCGGCGCTCAGAGTGTACGTGCCCGCGGGTAACAAATCGAAGCGGTAAGTGCCGTCGGGATTAATCGTTGCACTGGATTCAAGCTTCGCATCCTGCCCCATGAGCTCCAGGGAAGCAGCCGAACTTGGAACACCATCGCGCGTCACCACTCCAGCTATCGAGTGCAACCACCGCAACGGAATGCTGATGTCCATGTCGCCGATCTCGTCGCCTTCTCCCACCTCGACCACCCTAGCCTTCGCCTCCGCAATCGCCTCAGTCGCATACACCGTTAACGGCCCCGCAACGGAGCTCGCACCATGATGATTGATCACCACGCTGATCCGGTATTTCCCCGGCGTCAAGCCCGCAATCCGAA
Organism: uncultured Acidobacteriota bacterium; assembly: GCA_963788435.1. GTDB lineage: Bacteria > Acidobacteriota > Terriglobia > Terriglobales > Acidobacteriaceae > Telmatobacter. Next base: position 5,015 of record CAWBIG010000210.1, read on the forward strand.
ACACTCCGCGATCGTCTGTCTGTCCCCGCATATACAGCAATTGGATCGGCTCGAACTTCATGTTCCCGCTCGTATCGCTGAAAAAGCTGCTTGAAATCAGCGTCGCCTGCACGAACGTCTGCGCCAGCGGTCCCCCAGAATCGAACGTCACCCGTCCCGAGATTGCCGCGCCGCGCCGGATCGCCACATCTCGCTGCGCCATGCCGCCCGCGTGCACCGCCGCCTGCGGGAAGCTGGCCAGAAAACTCTTCTGCTGCTCGGGAGTGAGTTGATGCAGCAAGTCCAGCACCAGCGCAAACTCCACGCTGTAACCGGGAAGATTGGGGATGACCAGGTAGTCGCCCGGCGGCACTGAGAACACCGTGTAATTTCCATCGAAATCCGTAGCGGTCGTCGGTACCGCGGGAACCCTGCTTCGCGTGCCGTGCTGTTGATTAAAGGCGCTCAGGGGAATCAGATCGACCCGAGCGCTGCGCGCCGGGAACCCGCCGTCGTTGCACGTTATACGGCCCTCCACGGACCCCGTGGCGGGAGGGGGCTGGCCGTAGCCAGAACGCGGCGCCGCGACCAATGCAACAAGAACCCCGGCGATCAGGATAGGAATCCTCATTCGCGAGATGAGGCCGCGACAAGCCGGATCAGAGTCCATTCGACACCTCCAGCTTTGGTTTGACATTCGCCCGAATTTTACTCCCCGCCTTGTGGGCTGACGGCTGGAAGCAAAAGGCTAGGAGCTGGAAGCGAGAAGCTGGTCGTAAATCCTCCGTGTCCCCTCACCGAAACACACAAGGATCACTTCTTCCACGCCGCTAGCCTCGACATGCGCCTTCACTGTCTCCACCGCGATCCGCGCCGCCCGCTCCGAAGGGAACCCATAAATTCCCGTGCTGATCGCAGGAAACGCAATCGACTTCGCACCACGCTCCCGCGCCAGCTCCAGGCACCGGCGGTAGCACCCGGCCAGCAACGCATCTTCGCCGTGTTCGCCGCCATGCCACACCGGCCCCACCGCGTGAAACACCCACTTGGCCGGCAGCTGGAACCCCGGCGTGGCCTTGGCGTCGCCCGTCGCGCACCCATGCAGCTTGCGGCAGGCCTCCACGAGCTCCGGCCCGGCCGCCCGGTGGATCGCCCCATCCACCCCGCCGCCGCCGAGCAAGGACGTGTTGGCCGCATTCACGATCGCATCCACTTTGAGGCGCGTAATGTCGCCGGAAACAGCCTTTAATTCCGCCACGGCAGCCTCCACCTCCAGACTATACGCAGCGAATCGGGGGGAAAGTGCGCAAATAAAAATGAAGATGTCTTTTGGAATGATGGCAATACGTATGAAACTGCAGTGATTGTCCGATTGCAGACCGGAGCGGGGGCGCCTTTTGTTTTTTGGATTCAGAGGCGCGTGGTAAGGGCCGGTTTGATCGGCTGAAGGCGATGCGGCGGATTGGACATGTAGAAGAGGCCATTCACGCGATCCGCGGGGCGGATGGAGCGAATGGCCTCTTGTGACCTGCGCTTTGCTGAGCGGTGCCGGCTTGAATTCCGTGGCCATTGGACCGGTTTGGGTTCAGTTTCCGCTGTTCACCATCATGGCTGGTCGGCGACGAAGCCAGCCTCCTGCGCCGGTGAGTTGTTGCCGGCTGCCCACAATGTGTTTGCAGCCCACAGTACGTTGGAGGCATTGACGGTGCTGTTGCCCCAGAGCGCGCTGTCGGCTTGAAGCGAGCTAACGCTTGAGGCTATGGGATAACCCAGGGCATCGGTGCCGTTGACGACCGAAGTCCCCCAGACCATTCCGGTGCCCCAGACCATTCCGGTGCCCCAGACCATCCCTGTGCCCCAGACCAGGCCGGTGCCGCCGATGACTAAGTTTCCGGCGCCATCCGGCGTGACCGTGGGGGAAATCGCGGTGCCTACCGAGGCGGGCGCGAGGACAGTGTTTGCCAGCGCGGCCTGAATGTCGAGGAGGCCGGCGCCGACGGTGAGAATATTCGACTGGACGTTGTAGGAGATGCCGGTGGTGGAGTCAGTCACAGTGGCGGATGGAACCATGCCTTTGAAAGCCGTAACCATCAAGCGCGCTTTCACCTGGTCGGGCGTGAGGGCGGGGCTCTTCTGCAGCATGAGAGCCGCGGCAGCACTGACCATCGGGGTGGCCATGCTGGTGCCGCTCAGACCGAAGTAATAGTCTGAGGTCCCCACAGGGCCGTCGGTCCGGTAGAGAGAATAGGGGATCTCGTTGGCGGGATTCATATTGGACAACGTGAGCCCCGCTCCCTGCTGGTAGAGCGAAATGATCAGGTTACCGGGGGCCACGAGATCGGGTTTCAGAACCTGATCCCAGAGCGTGGGCCCCTTGGAAGTGTAGCTGGCCGGCACATCGTTGGCGCGGACGGTAGAGCTCCTGGTGTTGACGGCTCCTACGGTGATTACGAGCGGATCATTGCCCGGCGCGTTGATGGTGCCGTATCCGTTGGTGCCCGCCGCATTGTTGCGGCCGTTGTTTCCGGCAGCAACCACGACCACGATACCTGCTTTCCAAGCCTGTTCCACGGCCTGGCACAGGGGGTCAACTTTGTAGCTCTCGAAGACGCCCCGGCCCAGGGAGAGGTTGACGATGCGGATGTTGTAGGTGTTCTTTAGGGTGATGGCGGTTTGGATGGCCTTGATCACCTGGCTATCGGTTCCATTGCCGTGCTGATCGAGCACCTTGAGGCTCACGATCTTGACGCCGGGCGCGACGCCCTTGAACGTGTAGGTATAGCCCGAACCCGTGGAGGAGTCGCCATTGCCCGCGATGATGCCGGCGACGTGAGTACCGTGGCCGTATTCATCGTAGGTGGGGGAGCCGTCGGTGAGGAAGTTCTGGCTATAGACCACGGTTGCGCCGCTCAGGTCGGGAGTGGAGGAGACAATTCCGCTGTCGATGAGAGCGATGCCGATACCGTTTCCGGTCAGGCCCTGCGACCACGCCGCCTGAGCATTGATGTTCCCCGTGTGGTAGTCAATGGTCCAGGCGCCTGTGCTTGCTACCGGACGATCGGGCGAGATATAGACGACTTCAGGATCGCCGGCGAGTTCATTGACCGCCCCGGCGGGCATACTGTAGGCGCCGGCCTTGATAAAGCCGAGTTCGCGGTTGAGGATGCCGCCCCTGCTGAGCACCTTCTGGTGGTGATAGGCGGTCGGTGTCTCGGTAAACTGCACGATCACATCGATCATGTCAGAGCTGTTCGCGGCTTGAAGGTCGCGAGCTATCTTTGTTTCTGCGGGACCATTTGCGTTCCTGGGAGGTGTGGCTGAGACCGACAACCCGGTCAGGATCAGCGTGCACGCTATCAGGAGTTTTCTGCCCCAAACTGCACTTTTCGAACGCTTGCGTGGCATTTCTATTGACTCCGAGTTCCCGCGGTTAGTGATTCAATCTGGTGGACGGTTTTTCTCGGGCGCAGCCAGGGGCACAGCCGGAAATCGCTGGAGACAAGGAGGCGCACAAGATGACAAGACCCTTTTGCAACACTCTGCTTATCGGCGATGTCCTAGAGTTTATTAATGTCCAAAGTAACCTTGGGAGGTGCGCAGGGTGCGTCCAGGGATGGTGTGCGCCCGCATGGGCTCTTCGCTCCTCAATTTCCCCAAAATGGTCTTCAGAGGGCTGCGGCGATGGAAGGAATGGTGCCGGGGTTCCGCAACAGATGTCTTCCCCTGTTTACCACTGCACTCCGGGGTAAAGGCTGGGCCAGCGGTTCACGTGGTATTGATCTGCCGCTGGAGTCGTCGCCTGCCATACGGGCTGCCATGTGCCCGGCGTCAACTCCTGCACCAGTCCGCCTTTGGTGGTTTTGGCAGCGGCAAAATCGATTTCGAAGTCGCCATTGGCGAGCTGGGCCGAGTTGCCGCCAAAGTAGCTGAAGTCGTTCGGCCCCGGCTCATAGTGGCTCAGCATGGTGGCGGTCATGTTGTTCTCGTTGATCTCGAGCACCGGTATGGTTGAGTAGCATGTGGGCGGCAGGGGCAGCTTAAATGGGTTGCAGGTCACCTGCCCTGTTGGGAAGGTGCGGTCGTTGCCGTTATCCATCAAGGTCATCTTGAAATCGCCGGTGGTGTTCGACGTAATGAAGTTCATCCCGTGCTGGGCGTAGAACCAGTCGGTGGGTTCGGTGGCGTTCACCAGCTTGAAGTCGCCCTGGTAGCCGAGCTTCCACATCACATCCCCCGAGCCGGTGCCGTCCTGGAAACTGATTTTGACGATCCAGTTCTGGTGGCGGATGGAGAGCAGAATGTTGTGGTCGTCGCTCGAATAAAGCATTGCATTCGAGTGCGTCCAGTCGGCGAAGTTCATGGGATGGCGGTTTACGTCGAGGTGGTCGAACGTGTTCCATACCCAGTCAGGGTTGCCGTTCTGATCCACGTCTACGATGGCATCGCCGAGGACGGCCACGTTGCCGCCCTGGCCGACAAGGTTGGCGTAGCCCTTGGAGTAGCAGGTGAGCACCACCCAATGGCCGTTCGGCAGCACCAGCACGTCATGGTGGAAGCTTTTGAACTGGTAGGGATTGCCCTGTGCATCGTGCAGGCTTGGCGTGGCCAGGAGCGCATGGTTGAGCTGGGCCATGTTGAGGGAGCGCACGGTGTTGCCGGCGAGGTCAATCTCGCGGACCTCGTTGATCAGGTTATCCGCCGGCGGAAAGTCGATTGACGAGAGAAACGAGATGGTCATGATGAGGTCGCCATTGGGCAACAACTGCACGCCCTGGACGATGTCGTTGGAAGAGTGGGTGTAGGGGTATGTCCAGATCACGTTGCCCTGCAGGTCGGTGGCAAACGCCTGGGTGTCGGTGGAGGGCAGAACGGTGTTCCACATCTCGATGCCGGGCTGCGGAGTACCGTTGGCGGTGATCTTGATGGCCGGGGTCAGGGGCGGTGTGCCGGTGGCGCAAGTCTGGTCGGCGTCGTTGAAGACAGCGCCATCCTGGAGCACCACCTGGCCGCGCATGTGGTAGGTGGTGTTGCCGAGCATGCCTGCCACCCAAAGCTGCACCTGGCCGCCGGTGTTAGCGCCGTTTGTGGTCGGTGTGGGGACCTGCCAGGTATTGAAGCCGTAGTTGGTGGTGGTGCCGAACTGGACGGAGGCTGTGCCGGGCGCGGGCAGGTAAACGGTGTACTGGGCCACCTGAGGATTTCCGGTGACGGTGGGGCAGGCGATCTGGCCGGGCTGGATGATGGAGACGATGGCGGTAGCGTAGTCCTTTGTGTTGGCAGCCAGAGCCGCGGTCACGGTAACGTTCTCACTCTGCGTGATGGAGGCGGGCGCGGTGTAATTGCCGGTCTGGTCAATGGAGCCGCCGCCGGACACGGACCACTGGATGGTCCCGCCATTGGAATTGGACGCGGAAAACTGGAAGGTTTGGCCGGGCGCGACGGCGGCTACTGTTGGGGTGATGGTGATGGCGCCGGTGGTGACCGGGGTGGGCGGTGGAGGCGGAGCCGGCGGCTTGGGAGGGGTTGAGTCGCCGGTGATGACGATGTTGGCGCAACCGGCAAGAAAAAGCACGACAAGAAGGACGGCGGGTATCGCCAGGATCGGCTGACACCTGCTGAAGCTCCGGAAATCAGGGGCTGGGGAAGTGCGCATCGATAATCTTGACGGAATTGGGGGTTAGAGGTTGCGTTGCCACCGTGCGACGAAGACCTGCCGCCGGGGACCCCCGGTTGGGGGAATCTGCGCGATCATCTGCCGGGCGAACGGGCGCGATCCGCTGTTCGGTGTCGCTATCCTACAAACGCGTGGGTGCCATGGGTAATGGCGGCGCCGGCGCGGAGCGCTGCCGCGATGGTCACAACTTCGGCGATATCTTGATCGGTGGCGCCGGCCTTGCGGGCGTTGCCGGAGTGAATGTCGATGCAGTAGGGGCACTGCGTTGTAAACGCGACGGCGAGCGCCATCAGTTCCTTGTACTTGACGGGGATGGCGCCGTCGGCCATGGCAGCTTTGTCGAAAGCCCAGAATGCCTGCATGGCGGCGGGGGCGTTTGCCTCGATAGTCTTGAGTTTTGCCAGATTGGTCTTGCTGTACATGTGGACCTCCTGAGAGTCCAAGAATTGACCCATTGTATCGGCTCCGCGATCACCCTTCTTCCGCTTCTCGCAGCTTGGCGATGACGGTGAAGTCTTCGAGAGTGGTGGTATCGCCCCTGATTTCGCCGTGAGTGGCCAGGTCGCGCAGCAGGCGGCGCATGATTTTTCCGCTGCGGGTTTTGGGCAGAGCTTCGGTAAAGCGGATGTCATCAGGGCGGGCGAGCGCGCCGATCTCCTTCGAGACCCACTTGCGGAGCTCTTCCTTCAACTCGAACGAAGGCTGGTTGCCGGACTCAAGCGTGACGAAGGCGGCGATGGCCTGGCCCTTCAGGTCATCGGGGCGGCCTACGACAGCGGCCTCGGCAACCTTCGGGTGGGCCACCAGCGCCGATTCGACTTCCATGGTGCCCAGGCGATGGCCGCTGACGTTGATGACGTCGTCCACACGGCCCATGAGCCAGAAGTAGCCGTCGGCATCCTGGCGCGCGCCGTCGCCGGTGAAGTAGCAGCCGGGCACATCAGACCAGTAAGTCTTGCGGTAGCGCTCGGGATCGCCGTAGACGGTGCGGGCCATGGAGGGCCATGGCTTGCGAATGATGAGCAAGCCTCCGTGACCGGCGGGAACAGAGTGGAAGTTGCCCTCGGCGTCAGGGCGCGTGACCACCTCGGGCTGGATTCCGAAGAACGGGCGGGTGGCGGAGCCGGGCTTGGTGGCGACGGCGCCGGGAATGGGCGAGATCATGATGGCGCCGGTCTCAGTCTGCCACCAGGTGTCGACGATGGGACAGCGATTGTGGCCGACCTTCTCGCGGTACCACATCCAGGCTTCGGGGTTGATGGGCTCGCCGACAGTGCCGAGCAGGCGCAGCGAGTCGAGCTTGTGCTTGGAAACGTGCTCGCCGCCCCACTTGATGAAGGCGCGGATGGCGGTGGGCGCGGTGTAGAAGATGGTGACGCGGTGGTCGTCAATGATCTTCCAAAAGCGCGAAAAGTCAGGGAAATTGGGCGCGCCCTCGTACATGAGGATGGTGGCGCCGTTCTGCATGGGGCCATAGACAACATACGAGTGGCCGGTAACCCAGCCGATATCGGCTGAGCACCAGTAGACGTCGTCGTCGCGAAGATCGAAGACGTACTTCGAGGTAAGGTAGGTGCCGACGGCGTAGCCGCCGGTGGTGTGAACCAGGCCCTTGGGCTTGCCGGTGGTGCCGGAGGTGTAGAGGATGTAGAGCGGATCTTCTGAGTCGAGGTGCTCGGCGGGGCAATCAGTGGGCGCGTTGGCAACGATGTCGTGCCACCACCAGTCGCGGCCGGTAACCATGGTGACGGGCTCGCCGGAGCGCTGGTAGACGACAACATGCTTGACGGTGGGGCAGGCGGGCATGGCCTCGTCCACGGTGCGCTTGAGCTGGACATGATTGCCGCGGCGATAGCTGGTGTCCTGGGTGATGATGGCCACGCAGCCGGCGTCGTTGACGCGATCGGCAATGGCGTTGGCGGCGAATCCGCCGAAGATGACGGAGTGAACCGCGCCAATGCGGGCGCAAGCGAGCAGAGCGATGGCGAGCTCGGGGGTCATGCCCATGTAAATAGCGACGCGGTCGGCTTTGCGAATGCCGAGAGCCTTGAGCGCGTTGGCGAATTTCTGCACTTCGGCGAGGACTTCAGCGTAGGTGAGGCGGCGGATTTCGCCGGGCTCGCCTTCCCAGATGATGGCGGTCTTGTGGCCGCGGGAGCCGAGGACGTGCCGGTCGAGGCAGTTA
>CAWBIG010000211.1:0-5130 GCA_963788435.1 uncultured Acidobacteriota bacterium
TAAGAAAGATTCATCTTGCCGCCGACGAACCATCTGGCCCAGGGCAGGTTCCATTCGAGGACCTTGTCCCACGGCTTGAACCAGTGGAGTTCTTTGGCGGCCTCGGCCCAGAAGGCTTCAGGATCCTCAATGGAGCGCTTGTAGAGCGCCTCGTACTCCTCCAGGCTCTTGATGTGCGCATGCCTGCTGAATTCAGGCGGCGGGGGAAAGACGCGGTCTTCGCGCAGGGTTGAATCGAGGTCCTGATTCGCTGTGACAATCACGGCGGGGATGTTCGAAGACATTTGCGGCGTCCTTGTTTCAGGAGACTGGCGCGGATCGGAAGCCAAGCGCGCGGGCTGCGGGAGGAAACAGCCGTGTGGAGAAAACTCTATCGGGGCAGGGGCAGGAAGAGCAAGTGACCTAAGGGCGCGCGATGAGGTACGCGCGCTGCCGATCCCGGCTGGGCTGAATCATTGCCGTGCGGCAGAGCCGGTTCTGTCAAAGCAGCGCGCAAGCGGCCAGCGTGCCGGGGGCGGTGAATTTGCTTCGAGCTCTTTAGAACCGGTACACGATGCCAATGTCGGCCCGGGCATTCCAGCGACGGTGCGGCGAGTAGCCAAGTTGCGGCGAATTGTTGGTGAGCGAGAAGGAGGAGCCGATGTCGTCGCCTCCGGCGCGGATGGCCCAATGCGGGTCCAGGTCGTGCTGGATGCCGGCGCCGACGCCGCCGGCAAAGGAGACTCTTGGAGTCATGCTTTCGCCGCCGGTGTGCTCGCCCCCCATCATGCCGCGGAAATAAACCTGCCAGGTCTCAAAGATGGTGCCATGAACCTCAGGCCCGCCCAGCACCATGCTGACCGAAGGATTCCCGGGATTGCCGGAAGCGTACGAGGTGGGATAGAAGCCGCCATCAAGGGTGAGCGCGAAAAAGCGGCCCCAGTTCCGGCTCAGATCGACATTGCCGCCGATGAGCCCGTAGCGCGACTGGTTGACCTGGTTGAGGCTGGTGTAACCAAAGCCCGCGAAGATGGAGTATTTCTGAAAATCAGGATTGGCAGCCGGCTTTTTGTTTTCCAGGGAAACCTGGGCCGAAGCCGTCATTGCCAAGCATGCGGCAGCGGCCGCAAACAACCAACACTTCCTCTTCAATGGGTAATTCTCCTCTTCCGCGGTGCACATGCGGGTTTGCCGCCGGCGGCAGCCGGCCGAACCCAGAGTTGATCCGGTACCCTCATAGACTATCCTTTACCCCCACGTTCGATGAAGTCCGGGGGGGCGGAGATCACGGCGAAGCTGCTTCCACGGGTTGGGGAAGCGGAACCACTCCTCCAGCTGGTGCATTGATTGTGACGGACTCGCCGCCGCGAAGATAGCGCGCGATCACAACTCGGTCCTGCCAGTCGAGATTCCAGCCGTCAATGGCGACGACGGTGTAGCGGCCGGGGGGGACGTTGGCGAGGGAAAAGCTGCCATCGGAGTCGGACTGATCGCGGCGGGCAAGCGACGGCCAGGCGGCCGGATCGCGAGGCACCAGAACGATCATCGCGCCGGGCGCAGGCTTGCCGTCTCTGCGGGCAAAGCCGGTAATCCGCGCCTGGGAACGGGAGAGGGTGACGGCGAGGGTCAAAGCCTGATCGCGGACAGTGATCTGGTTGCCGGCGACCGGAGTTCCCTGAACGGCTATCGATGCCGCCAATGCTCCTCCGGGGCCCATGGTCACAGCCGACAGAGTCCATGTTCCGGGCGGGGCGTCGAAGTGGAATCGGCCCTTCACCACCGGATTGAACATCCCGTTACCTCCGCCATCCTGACGAGTGAGCGACAATCCGATATTGGAGGGTTCAGTTCCATCGGCCATGCGGACGGTGCCATCGACGGGCTGGGAAATGGTCCCCGATGATGGGTTCACTTCCATACTGGAGGTTGCATCCAGTTCCAAGGTGCGGGGTGGGTCGCCGAGGCCGACCTCGTAATGCCCCGGGGGCAGGCCGCTGACGTCCCACGGACCGCGTCCGACGGACTCGACATTGAGAGCCATGGAGACGTGGGTGCCAAAGAGGGACTGCTGCACCTGAATGCCCGGTCCGTTGTCGTTCTGGCGCGGGCGGGGAATGGTGAGATGAAGCGCCGGAACGGCATGGAGCGAGATGTCGGCCTCAGTCCGGGAACCGGCGTCCACCTGGAGCGGCGTAGCCGCGGCCTCGTCGGTGGTGGAGTCGAAGAAGGTGATGGGATAGGCCACGTCGAGCGAGTTGCCGGCTGACTGCGGCTGCGGCCCGAGTCCGTTCATCGCGTACCAGGGCCGCGCCTGCACGGCGATGAGGTACTCGCCGGCGGGAAGATCGCTGATCTCGTAGGCGCCGGTGTCGTCAGTGCCGGCGCCTCCCGCCTGAACCGGGGGTCGCGAGGGCGCGGCGGAATCGCGGCGAAAGAGCATCACCTGCGCGTGTTCCTCGGGATCGCCACCATCGCTGGTGATGGTGCCGTAGATGACGGCGCCGGGCGCGAGCTTGAACACGAGATGGCCGGTATCCTGACCCGCACCGGTGACGATGGCGGTGTTGAAGGAGTCCTCGTGCTCGTCGTAGTAAGCGGTGCGAAAGCCGCGGCGGGATGCGCTGAGGGGGTACTTGCCGGCGGCGAGGCCGGTGATGGCGAATCTGCCCTCCGCATCGGTGATGGTGGTTGCGACCACGCCATTGTCTTCGTTGGAGATGGCGCTGACGGTGGCGCGCGGCACGGGAGCGCCGGTGAGCGAATTCACCAGGCGACCGGCGATGCGATAGCCTGTGGCGGGCTGCGATGGCACCTGCGCCGCGAGAGGCATGAGCAGCAGCGCGAAAGCCGCCGAGATGGCGCTGCCGAACCGGGCCGGAATGCTCATGGCGCAGGTACCTCGAGAATCAGCGACGCATTGTCTCCGGGCAATAGCGTCACTGCCTGGCCCTGAAGGTTGAGCGCGGCCATGGCGTCGGGATCGTGAAAGGGAAGCTGGCGCGGCGCGGTCAACGCATAGACATGGTAGGCGCCGGGCGTGAGGTGGTTTTCGACGAAGGAGATTTCGTAGGTGGCATACAGATCGTGCGCCCGCACCTCCTCGGTGGAGTCGAAATCGGGGACGATATAGACCTCGAACCTGGGTGTCTCGCCGGATGCAGAGGCGGGCGTTTGCGGGGGCAGGCTGATTCGGAGCGAAGCGCAGTCGTCGCGGAGGGTAAGAGTCAGCGGAGCCGTGGACCCGTTGGCGCCGACCGCCAGGGGTTCGCGAGCCAGGTTGGCGCCGCCCGCGGTGAAGGAGGACTCACACAGGCCGGCCTGGGCGATTGTGGTGTGCAGCCAGTACGAGCCCGGCGCCAGGGGCTGGGTTTCCAGCGAGCCCGGCACGCTGCCCTGTGCGAATTGGGTGGACATGGGGTATGGCGCGTCCAAACCCGCAAGCGTGGCGCTGATGAAGACGCCGGCACCATTGCCATTTTCCTGCTGGGTCGGCGCATTGCCAGAGCGATTCACGATCACCTCCAGCGGATTGGAGCTGTCTGGCCCCAATGCGACACGCAGGTTCGTAATGGCGTGACCAGCTACGGAGACATCGGCCTGGCCGGAGAGGAGGTTTTTTACGCTGTTGACGATTCCGCCGGAGGAGTTGACTACCGGCTTGGAAGGTCCGAAGGCCGTCAAGCGAAGGGTGTAGTCGCCATCCGGCAACAGGGCTTGCACAGTGTGGGACCGCGCGTCGTACATTGCACGGTAGGGCGATGCCCTCCCGTGCGTGTCGAGCACTTCAGCATTGACGCCGCTCATCCCGACTGACACGCTGGATCCACCCGCCGAAACCATCGATCGGATGTATCCGGCGATGCGAACGCGGGTCTCGCCGCCAAGTGACTCGAGGCCCGACCCCGAGATACGAGCCTGCACAAGATGGAATTGCTCCTGCTTGAGCGCGAAATTGGCCTGCGCGGTCTCCCCCGCGACAACGTGGATTAGGGCAGCGCCGGACAAGCTCGGCGCATCGGGATAAAAGGCACGCGGGTAGCCGGTCCGGACTGGGGTCCGATTGCCGACCAGATTGAAGAGACCTCCTTCGCCACCGTCGATGGAGGGCTGGACCGCCAGCGTATAAGCCCCATCTGCGAGATCGCCGAAGCGGAAAGCTCCGTCGGCATTCGATGCAGCGGAGCCCACAACCTGCCATTGCAGGCGGCCTTCCGAAACTGACTGCTTGAACAACTCGAGGCGAAACCCCTCTGCCGGCTCTCCGGTGGAAAGCTCGATCTGGCCGCGAATGGCGTTCAGCGGGCGCATGGAGAACTCGAGATCCGGCATGTCCGCGATGACCTTGACGGCGTGAGGCATGCCGTGAATGTTCATCGCCATGATCCCTTCGTAACCATTTCCCGAAGCATCCGTGAAGCCGGGTTTTTCGAGATCGATGGGCACAGTGTCTCCGGCGGGTACTCCGGAAATCTCAAAACGGCCATCGCCATCGGTGAGCACGCCCTTTCCGTCCTCGCTTTCAATAGAGACCAGAACGCGGGGCAGCGGCTCGCCGGTAGCGGCGTTCTTGACCACGCCATGAACCGTGACCAGCGGCCCCGCTGGCGCAGGCGCATCGTCGGAACCCGGCGGCGAAGACTGGGCATGCGCCATGGCCAGGGTGAACGGGAACAGCCACACAGCCAAGCGAAAGCGCGCCATGCTCCGCTTCCATGAGAGAAACTTCGCGGAGCCAGATTTGAGGGGAACAACCACCTTCCAATTGTGACGGATGGAGGGGGAGAAAGGAATCCCGCGTGCGACGGGAAAATCAGCGATCCATGTACCAGGGAATGTTGATGACGACGATGCGACGATTGCCGCGAACGAGCAGGATGACCTTCAGCAGGTCAGCTCGGCGATTGTGGAGCAGGTTCTCCCACCAGTGGCGCACCACCAGTTCCGGCACCAGCACGCAGACCTTGCGATACTCGGTTTCGCGCTCGACACTCAGAACATAGTCCACCACTGGCTGCAGAACGTAGCGGTAGGGAGATTTCAGGTTCACGAGTTTGGGAATGGGATCGTGAGCAGTACGCAGGGGCGCGGCCACGCGTTCGTCCCATTCCTGGCTGAAGAGCAATACGTAGTCTAGTCGAGGCCAACATAACA
>CAWBIG010000212.1:0-6938 GCA_963788435.1 uncultured Acidobacteriota bacterium
TTTTCCGGCGGCGAGCCTGTATGAGAAGACGGGCACGGTGACCAACACGTTTGGCGATGTACAGCTAGTAAAGAAGGCGGCGGACCGGCCGGGTGTGCGGACGGATTTCGAGATTCTGGTACGGCTGGCCGGCGCGATGGACGCGGATGTGAAGGCGCTGGTGCCGTTCGGGCTGCACGGCCTACACGCGGATATGGGCCAGACGCGAGGTGCGCAATCGGGCGAAGCGGACCGGCACGGGGTGTGGCTCGCGGCGAACGGGATGGAACCGAAGCTGAGCCCATTCGATCCGCTGGCCGTACTGGATGAAATTGAACGGCTGGCGCCCGCGTACAAGCTGGACCGGGCGAATCTGCTTGCGGGAAACGATGTGAAGACGGAGCCGGGGTTTGTGCCGGTTTCTGCGCTGACGGCTACGCGCAAGGATTTGGTGGATCCGACGCACGACGGGCTGTTCTCATCGGGGACGCTGGGACGGTACAGCACTTATTTGCGGGAGATTGAAGAGCACCAGGTGGAACAAATGACGGAGACGGCGGCGGATTGAGATTCCGCCGCGGGGAGGAAATGCAGGTCTTTCGCTCCGCTCAGGATGACGGCATTTTTTGTTTGGTGTGTGAGAGAGGCTGAAGTCAAGTGACGATTTTGGAGTTTGTATTCTGGAGCCTGCTCAAGGTCATCGTGGTGACGGTGGTGCTGCTGCTGGGCGTCGCCTACACTGTGCTGCTGGAGCGCAAGCTGGTGGGGCGGATCCAGAACCGATGGGGACCAAGCCGCGTGGGGCCGTTCGGGCTGCTGCAGCCGCTGGTGGACGGGGCCAAGAATTTCCTGAAAGAAGACATTATTCCCGCGGGAGTGTACCGGCCGCTCTACCTGCTGGCGCCTATTCTGTCGCTCGGCTGCGCGATGATATCGATCGCGGTGGTGCCCTTCGGATCGCCGGCGATCGCGAAAGACGGCTTCCGTTTCTTCGAGATTTCGGACGTGAACATCGGGCTGCTGGTGATTCTGGGCGTCACATCGATCGGTGTGTATGGGATTGCGCTGGCGGGTTGGTCATCGAACAACAAATACTCGCTGCTGGGCTCGCTGCGGTCGTCGGCGCAACTGATCAGTTATGAGCTGGCGCTGGGATTGTCGCTGGTGGGCGTGGTTCTGAGGGCGGGATCGCTGAACCTGCGCACCATCGTGGAAATCCAGGCCACGCATGGCATCCTCACCTGGAATGTCTTTGGCGGGTTGCAGTTCATCGCGTTCTTTATTTACCTGATGGCGGCATACGCGGAGACCAACCGCGCGCCATTCGACCTTCCTGAAGCCGAAAGTGAACTGGTGGCCGGTTACCACACCGAGTACACCTCGATGAAGTTCGCCATGTTCTTCATGGCCGAGTACGCCAACATGATTACGGTGGGCTGCGTGGCCACGCTTCTGTTTCTGGGCGGGTGGACGAGCCCGTTTGGCGATCTCATCGGCCCGTTGCAGAGCACGTTTGCCAACGTGGTGTTTCCCATTTTCTGGTTTGTGCTGAAGGTTTTCAGTTTCCTGTTCCTTTACATCTGGGTGCGCGGGACGCTGCCGCGCTTCCGCTACGACCAGCTGATGAACTTCGGCTGGCGGCTCCTGTTGCCGCTGGCGATCCTGAATATTGTGGGCACCAGCCTGTGGTACGCGTACAGGCGCTAATCGACGCAGAATCCCGGACTTGAGATCGAGGTCTGGGGTACCAATCTTGAGCAGGGCGCTCAAGTACAATCGGAGAGGTTCTTCGTGGAAGCTCAGTCTGCTTTGCGATCTCTCCTTAATCGGCGGGCGATCATGCCTGCTGCCTGCTGCACGTGACGGAACGATGCACCTGATTCTTTTTATCGTGTTTGGCGGAATGTGCCTGGCGGGAGCGGTTAACCTGCTGCTGCAGCGCCATCCCATCAACAGCGCCTTGTCGCTGGTGGTGGTGATGAGCTCGCTGGCGGTGCTCTATTTGTTGCTGGGCGCGGAGTTCCTGGCGGCGGCGCAGATCATTGTGTATGCCGGCGCCATCATGGTGCTGTTCGTGTTCGTGGTGATGCTGCTGAACGCGGGGCGCGAAGAGCGCACCATGGGCAGCCGCGTGGCAAAAGTCGTCGGATTCCCCGCAACTGCGGTGGTGCTAGCGGTGGTTGCGACGACCATCCTGAAGGCGCAGGGACTGGGGTCGGTTTCGTTGAGCGATCCCATCACTTCCACCGAAGAGTTGAGCCGCGTGCTCTTCCATGAATTGCTGCTGCCGTTTGAAGTCACGTCGGTGCTGATCCTGATCGCCATCCTGGGCGCTGTGGCGCTGGCGCGCGCCGGAGATGGAGATCGGAGGGCGAGCAAATGATTCCGATTTCCTGGTATCTGCTGCTAAGCGCGACGCTTTTCTGCCTGGGCGCGGTGGGATTCCTGATCAAGCGCAACGTGATCACGGTGTTCATGTCGATTGAGCTGATGCTGAACGGCGTCAACCTCTCGTTTGTCACGTTCGCCCACATGTGGCACAAGGTGAACGGGCAGATTTTTGTCTTTTTCGTGATGGTGGTGGCGGCGGCGGAAGCGGCCGTGGGACTGGCCATCATTATTGCCATCTTCCGCGCGCGGGGAACCCTGGCTGTCGACCGCATCAACCTGATGAAACTATGACCGGACCGCTGCTGTTTTTACCATTCATTCCGCTTTTGCCGTTCGCAGGCTTTGCGCTGAACGGCGTGTTCGGCAGCAAGCTGCCCAAGCCGCTGGTGACGGCCATTGGCCTGCTGGCGCCGCTGGGTTCGTTTGCGCTGGTGGCGCGGCTTGCGTACATGGTGTGGTCGGGAGCGCTGGCGCTGCCGGTGGTTGAAGCGAATGTGCTGGCGTGGATCAGCGTGGGGGATCTGCACGTCGATTTTGGTTCGGTGCTCGATCCCCTTTCCCTCACCATGCTGCTGATTGTGACCGGTGTGGGGTTCCTGATCCACGTTTATTCCATCGGCTATATGCACGGCGACAAGGGATACTGGCGCTATTTCGCGTACATGAACCTGTTCCTGTTCTTCATGACGCTGCTGGTTCAGGCCGGCAATATCCTGCTGATGTTTGTGGGATGGGAGGGTGTGGGACTAGCGTCGTACCTGCTTATCGGCTTCTGGTACCAGAAGACCACAGCAGCGGAAGCGGGCAAGAAAGCGTTCATCGTCAACCGCATCGGCGACTTCGGATTCCTGATCGGGATTTTCCTGCTGCTGGGGAACTTTGGAACTCTAACCTTCAGTGAGATCGCAGCCAGGCTGGCGGCCAGCCCCGGATGGACCGGCGGAATCCTGACTACGATCTGCATTTGTCTTCTGATTGGCGCGACCGGCAAGAGCGCGCAGTTGCCGCTTTATGTGTGGCTTCCGGATGCGATGGAAGGCCCC
Source organism: uncultured Acidobacteriota bacterium (assembly GCA_963788435.1). Lineage (GTDB taxonomy): Bacteria > Acidobacteriota > Terriglobia > Terriglobales > Acidobacteriaceae > Telmatobacter. Next base: position 3,414 of record CAWBIG010000212.1, read on the forward strand.
ACACCGGTTTCCGCATTGATTCATGCGGCCACCATGGTAACGGCCGGCGTGTACATGATTGCGCGCACGCATTTCCTGTTCGACCGGTCGCCCGTGGCGATGCTGATTGTGGCTTGCATAGGAGCTGCAACGGCACTTTTTGCGGCAAGCATCGGCCTGGTGCAGAACGACATCAAGCGCGTGCTGGCGTATTCCACGATCTCGCAACTCGGGTACATGTTTCTCGCCTGCGGAGTGGCGGCTTACTCGGCGGCCATATTCCACCTGATGACGCATGCGTTTTTCAAGGCGCTGCTGTTCCTCGCCGCAGGCTCGGTGATCCACGGGCTGGGCGGCGAGCAGGATCTTCGCCGCATGGGCGGCCTGCGCAAGCATATGCCGGTCACGTTCTGGACCATGACGGCTGCGGTGCTTGCGATTTCCGGTTTCTTCCCATTTGCCGGATTCTTTTCAAAGGACGCGATACTTTACGCGGCATTCCTCTCCGGGACCAACGGCAAAATCTTTTGGGCGGTGGGGCTGTTCACGGCCCTGCTGACCTCTTTCTACATGTTCCGGTTGTGGTATCTGGCATTCATGGGCAAGCCGCGCAGCCCGGAGGTGCATGCGCATGAGAGCGGATGGTCGATGCTGGGGCCGCTGGTGATCCTGGGAATCCTTTCGGTGTGTGGCGGATGGATCGGCGCAGGACGGATGAGTGCGTGGCTGGCGCCTGCGGTGGGCGCGCATACGGCGGAGGCTGCCAACAACAGTCTGGAAATCACGCTCAGCGTAGTTGCGGTGGTGGTTGCGGCGCTGGGCTGGCTGATTGCGCACATGCTCTATCGCGAGGGATCGAATCGCGCCGAGCAACTGGCGACGAGTTTCTCCGCAGCTTACAAGCTGCTATTGAACAAGTACTGGGTGGACGAACTCTACAGCAAGGTGATCGTCAAGCCGCTGCTGGCGATTTCGCGATTTGTGCTGGAGTGGGTTGTCGAATACGCGATCCTGGGCGGGTTGGCGTGGCTGCTGTCAGGGACAGCGCTCTTCGGCGGCGCGGTGCTGCAACGATGGCAATCCGGCAATCTGCGATCGTATGCGGGATGGCTTGCGGCCGGAGCAGCGGTGTTGCTGGTGTTTGCCTTGGCGCCGTATTTCCTGGGAGCGTACGGAATCAACGTGAAGTGGGCGGGGTGGTGAGACGATGAGTGCGATCAACCAATCGATTCTCTCCTGGATCCTGCTGACTCCGCTGATTGGCGCGCTGGTGGTGGCGATCCTGCCAGACCGCGGCAAGCTGGCAGCATGGCTGGCGCTGGCCACGACGCTGGTGACATTCGGGCTCACGTTGCATCTGCCCGCGCACTTCATCGCGGGGCAGCCGGGATTCCAGTTTGAGATCAATCGCAAGTGGATTGAGCTGGGAGCCGCCGGACAGGGAATCTTTTATCACGTCGGCGTGGATGGGTTGAGCCTTTGGCTCGTGGTCCTGAGCGGATTGCTGGGACCGGTGGGCGTGCTGGCAAGCTGGAACGCGATCAAGGAACGCAAGAAGGTCTTTTATTCGCTGTTCCTGGTGCAGCAGACGGCGATGATCGGCGTGTTTCTCGCGCTCGACCTGATGCTCTATTACGGCTTCTGGGAGCTGACGCTGGTGCCGATGGCGGTGTTGATCGCCATGTACGGGCGCAAGGATGGGCCCAAGGCGGCGGCCAAGTTTTTCCTGTTCACGTTTATTCCATCGGCGCCGCTGCTGGTGGCAATCCTGTGGCTCTACGCGAAGACGGGAACGTTCGATTTCACGCAACTCCAGAGCCTGGTCGCCGCAGGCGCGTTCCCTGCCGCAGCGCTGTTTTGGGTAGCGCTCGCCTTCCTGGTGGCATTCGCGGTCAAAGTGCCGGTGTTTCCGCTGCATGGATGGCTGGCGGACAGCTTCAGTGAAGCGCCGGTGGCGCTGGCCATGGTGATTGCAGGCAAGCTCGGGATCTATTCGCTGTTGCGTTTTCACGTCGAGCTCTTCCCTGCCCAGGCGAAACTTGTTGCGCCGGCGCTGATTGTGCTGACAGTGATCGGCGTTCTCTACGGCGCTTGCCTGGCGCTGGTGCAGCGCGACTTTTGGAAGCTGATTGCATTTGCCACGGTGAGCCACTTCAGCCTGATCACGCTGGGCATCTATGGGCTTACCTTGACAGGGCGCGACGGCGCGATTTATCAGACCGTGGCGGAGGGCGTGATCGAGGGCGCGTTGTTTGTGCTGCTCGGCGTACTGGACACGCGCTACGCTACCAGCCAGATTGCCAGCTACGGCGGAGTGGCGGCGCGGCTGCCACGCACGGCAAGCTTTTTTGTGATTACGATTCTGGCCATGGCCGGATTGCCGCTGCTGAATGGATTTGTGGGGGAATTCCTGATCCTGTCGAGCACGTTTACGGGCGTCAGCCGAAGCTGGGCCATCGTTGCCGCGGTCACGGTGATCCTGGGCGCCGCTTACACACTTTGGCTGGTGCAGCGCATTTTCTACGGGCCGGAAAGCCCGATGGCGGCTACGCGATCGGCGAAGGATCTGAACATCAGCGAGTGGGTGGCGCTGGCGCCGCTGGCCGTGCTGATGCTGGTGATGGGCGTTGCGCCCAACCTGTGGCTGCGCGATTTCCAGCAGATTGCCTCGCCGCCGTCGATGCACTCGAAGTTCGTTGAGATGCAGCAGCCTGGATCGAATGCTGTTTCCACCCCCGCGGAGGCGAGATAGATGAACCCTCAGGACAGCCTTCGCATTCTGCCGGAGATCGTTCTCACTTTGACTGGCGTCTTGGTGATGCTGATCGATGCCAGCCTGCCGCCGGGCGTGCTGCGCCGGCCGCTGGGATGGGTGGCGGCGATAGGAGCCACGGTGGCGATTTGGGCCAGCGTGTGGCAACTGAACTTAGGCACGGGTACGGCATTCTTCGACACGGTAGAGACAAGCCCGTTCACCGTCTTCTTTCATGTTCTAATCTGCGGCATCGTGCTGGTGGCACTGCTGCTCTCAATGGACACGCTGCCCGAGGACAATCATCATCAGGGCGAGTACTATGCGCTAATGGTGTTTGGCGCGGTGGGCATGTGCCTGCTGACCAGCGCGATCGAGCTACTGGTGGTGTTCATCGCGCTGGAGATTTCGTCCATTTCCACGTATGTGCTGGCAGGTTATCGCAAGCAGACCGGCCAGGGACCGGAGGCGGCGGTCAAATACTTCCTGCTGGGCTCGTTCGCCACGGCATTTTTGCTTTACGGCATCGCCATGGTGTTCGGCGCCACTGGCACAACGCAGATTTATGACATCGCGCGGCTGGCTCCAAGCGCGCAGAACCACGGCTTCGTGATCATGGCGCTGATCCTGATGATGGTCGGGATGCTGTTCAAGGTGTCGGCGGCGCCGTTCCACGTGTGGACGCCCGACGTCTATGAGGGCGCGCCGTCGCCGGTGGTGGCGCTGCTGTCAACCGCCCCCAAAGCCGCGGTTTTTGCCCTTCTGCTCCGTGTGACTTACGAGATGCTGCCGTC
>CAWBIG010000213.1:0-4591 GCA_963788435.1 uncultured Acidobacteriota bacterium
AACCACATCCGCCTGCGCCGCCGTCTCCGTCAAAAACAGATCCTGCACAATCAAAAACGTGTCCTTCGCGTCCGCCGGGCTCGCTGTCTCGTCTGCGAACGGATTCGCGCCAACAACCAGCAGCGCGCCCAGTTTTCCGCCTCGCGCTGCCTCCAGCATCTCCGGCATGGTCATGCCCGCTGTCTGCGGCATGCCCGTATACTCCGCCGCAAACGCTCCCGGCGCGCTCACCGGCACATACCCTGGCAGCAGATCCGTCAACACGCCCATGTCTGCCGCACCGCGCGAGTTCGCATGATCCCCAAGGTACGCAAAGCGCACATTGCCGCGCTTCAGTCCCCACTCCACAAGCGCCTTCAACTGCGCCCCGCGGAACTCCTCGCCCAACACCACCAGCAGCGACTCCTCGCCCATCACCGCGCGCGCAAAATCGTTGTCCTGCTTTTCCAGCAGCGCGGTCAGGTCCTTGTATCCCGCCGGCGGCACGCCTTGCACCGCCTTCGCCTGCCGCTCCAGCTTGATGGTGCGATGGTTCACCACATACAGCCGCGCCTTGTTCAGCCGCACATTCGTGCGCAACTGCCAGGCCAGCAGCGGATGCTCCTCCGTGGGATTGCCGCCCACCAGCAGAATTGCCGGCGCCGTCCCCACATCGCGCAAACTCGCCGCCTTGTCTGCGTGCCCCGCCATCGCCCGGGCAAATCCCGCATAATCCGTCGTTCGGCGATGATCGATGTTGTTGGTCCTAAGCACTGTGCGCGCAAGCTTCTGCAGCAGGTAATTCTCTTCGTTGGTGGTGCGGTTCGACCCGATCACGCCAATCGCTGCCCCGCCCCGCGCGTCACGTATCTCCTTCAGCTTCGCGCCCGCCACGCGCAGCGCGTGCTCCCACGTCGTCGGCTCCAGCTCGCCCTTCGCGTTGCGCACCAGCGGCTTGGTCAACCGCTGCTCGCTGTCCACAAAGTCGAACCCGAACCGCCCCTTCGCGCACAGAAAATCGCCGTTGATCCCGCTCTTGTCGCGATTGTCCGCGCGAATGATCTCCGTGCCTTCGTCGACCGCGCGCACGCCCAGCGTCACCTTGCATCCATCGCCGCAGTGCGTGCACACCGTGGAAACATGCTTCATCTCCCATGGCCGCGTTTTATAGCGGTAGCTGCCGCTGGTCAGCGCGCCCACCGGGCAAATGTCGATGCACATCCCGCACTCTTCGCAGTCCAGCCTGCCTTGCCCGCCCGGCCCGTCGCCGTTTGGAGCAATCACACTCGACACGCCGCGGTTCTCCACGCCCAGCGCCCACACGTCCATGCCTTCGCCGCACACGCGCACGCAGCGGTAGCACAGGATGCAGCGCGGCCGGTCGTAGAACACCGCCGGCGACCATTGCTGCTCGTCGCGATGATGTTTGGCATCCACCATCAGGCTGGTGCCCGCGCCGTATTTAAAAGTCATGTCCTGCAGCTCGCACTCGCCGCCAGCGTCGCACACCGGGCAGTCCAGCGGATGATTTCCCAAGAGCAGTTCAATCGTCGCCTTGCGCGCCTGCGCAATCTCCGGCGATTCGGTAGTGAACACCTGTCCCTCGGCCACCGTGGTCGTGCACGCAGTCTGCAGCTTCGGCACCTTTTCCTGCCGCACCACGCACATCCGGCACGCCGCCTGCAGGCTCAACCCCGGGTAATAGCAGAACGCGGGAATCTCGATCCCCGCCTTGCGGCATGCTTCGATCAGCAGCGTCCCCGCCGGCGCCGTCAGCTTCTTCCCATCCACCGTGAAAGTTACGTCAGCCATTCATTCCTTCAGTTCTTGCCTTTACTTGTCCCCGCGCAATTACCCAACCATTGCCGTCATCTAACAAACGCCGTCATCCTGAGCGGAGCAGCGCGGCTCTTTCGCGCTGCGCAGTCGAAGGACCCGCATTTCTCTCTTCACCATCAATCACACCACCGTCAACTCCACCGCGCCTTCCTTCGCAAACGGGCACGGCCTCCCATCCAGGTGATCCTCAAATTCCTTCCTGAACTTCTTCACAAATCCCAGCGTCGGCATCGCCGCCGCATCGCCCAGCGGGCAGAACGTCCGCCCCATCATGTTCTCGGCCAGGTACCGGATGTTGTCGATATCCTTCTCCTGCCCGAATCCCGCGTGCAATCGCGTCAGCGACTTCTTCAGCCAGTCTGTTCCTTCGCGGCACGGGATGCACCATCCGCAGCTCTCGTGTGCGTAAAAGCTCATCGTCCGCAGCGCAAACTCCACCATGCACGTCTGGTCGTCAATCACCACCACGCCGCCCGACCCCAGCATCGATCCCGCCTTGCCCACCTGGTCGAAATCCATCCCCAGGTTTTCGATCTCCTCGGGAAGCAGCACCGGCGTCGACGACCCGCCGGGGACGACGGCTTTCAACTTCCGCCCGCCGCGAATTCCGCCGCCCACTTCGTAAATCATCTTCTTCAGGTTGTAGCCCATGGGCAGCTCGTACACGCCAGGCCGCTCCACGTGCCCGCTCAGGCAAAACAGCCGCGTCCCGCCGTTGCGCTCCGTGCCCACAGCCGCGTAAGCCGCGCCGCCCATCGCGATCACGTGCGGCACCGATGCAATCGTCTCCGCGTTGTTGATCACCGTCGGCCCGCCGTACAGTCCAACCACGGCAGGGAAGGGAGGCCGGATGCGCGGAATGCCCCGCTTGCCCTCGAGCGACTCCATCAGCGCCGACTCTTCGCCCACTTCGTAAGCCCCCGCGCCTGTCTGCGTCACCACGTCGAAGTCGAATTCCGACCCGAAAATCTTCTTCCCCAGAACACCCTTCGCGTACGCGTCCGCAGCCGCCTTCTCCATAATCTCCAGCAGGTAGCGATACTCGCCGCGCAGATAAATGAACCCCATCTTCGCGCCCGATTGCCAGTCCCGCAATAATCGTTCCCTCGATCACCGTGTGCGGATCGTGCAGGAAGATCAGGTGGTCCTTGCATGTTCCCGGTTCGCTCTCATCGCCATTCACCAGCACGTACTTCGGCTTCGCGCTTTGCTTGGGTACGAAGCTCCACTTCAGCCCCGTCGGAAATCCGGCGCCGCCACGTCCGCGCAAGTTCGAGGCCTTCATCTCGTTGATGATCCAGTCCGGCCCCTGCGCCAGGCACTTCTTCGCCGCCTCGTAACCGCCCAGTTCGATATAGCGGTCGATGTTCGCCGCGCCCTTGCCGAACCGCTTCGAAACAATCTTCACTTCGTCGGGATGCGAAACCAGCCTCGGCATCAGATGCCCTCCTTGGCTTGCCCGCGATATCCCGAAAGGATCCCCGGCACGTGATCCGGCGTCAGCTCATCATGAAAGTCGTAATTCACCTGGATGGCCGGCGCCCAACTGCACGCTCCGATGCACTCCACCTCTTCGAGCGAGAACACTCCGTCCTTGGTGACGCCCTTGTTCCCGACTCCCAATTCATGCTGGAACCGCTCCAGCACGTCGTACCCGCCCCGCAACATGCAACTGATGTTGGTGCACACCTGGATGTTGAATTTGCCCGCCGGCTTGAACCGCAGCATCGAGTAGTAGCTGGCCACGTTCCTCACCTCCAACGTCGTCAGCCCCAGCCGGTCGGCAATCTCCGCAATCGCGGCGTCGCTCACGTACCCGATCTCGTCCTGCGCGTACAGCAGCATCGGCACCAGCGCCGAACGCTTCACCGGATATTTCTCCACCAGCGCGTCAAACCGCCCGGCCAGCTTCGGCGAAAACACGCTCATGGTCTCCGCGCTCATGCCATCAGCTCCTGAATGCAATTTGCGTCCGGCTTCCGAGCGCATAAAAACAAAACTGCCGTCATCCTGAGCGGAGCGGCGCGTTTCTTGCGCCGCGAAGTCGAAGGACCTGCATTTCGGCCGCTAGTCTCCCTCATCCCATCAGCTCCTCGGCCCAATCGTTCGCCATCAAATCCATCTCTTCCTCGCGGTCAGCGAACTTCAACCGTCCCGTCTCCATCAACACCATTCGCCCTTCGCGTCCATCGTCGCGCCGCCACGTCACCTGGGCGCAGTCACGACGAAGGTCCAGCCATTTGTCTCCGTGCCGCACCGTAATCCGCTCCTCACCCAGCTCCACCGTCGCCTGCCGGTCTCCATTCACACCTGGCCCCGGATTACCGATCGAGGAGCCGTCCGTGAAAATGCGATACGTCTGATTCACAGAGAGCCTCCTCCCCCAGTCAATCGGGGCGACAATCGAATAGTTAGCGTGAGATCGAGATCCTCGTTTGCCCGTGTGGATGTGCAGCAACCTCTCGACGTACTTGAGCTAGGCCGCTCGCATGGGAATGACCTCGCCGAATGGCGCTCTTTGGTTCCCGGTCGAAGCCCACAGGACGGGATAAGCAGGAGCGGATGATGGGAATGAACCATACAAGTCCGTCAGAAAGACCAGGGTCTGAGGCTGGATGCCTCTATCGTCCAGCCATTCGAAGCACGGACCAAACTCCGTTCCACCTCCGCCGACAGGGTTCAGGTCAATGCGCTGCCCGGCTTCGTAGGTCTCCACTTTCTGAACCACCGCGTCGAAGTAGAGAACGAAAACGCGCTCCGGCCGCTGGCCTTC
>CAWBIG010000214.1:0-22968 GCA_963788435.1 uncultured Acidobacteriota bacterium
GCCGCCTACCGGGAAATCGCCAGAGACTTTGCCGAGGGCGACCGGCTCCAGTTCACCGTCAGCAAGCCCGACATGGACATCAAGAACCGCGATCTGGGCACAGTGGAACGCATCGACGGCACCAACATGACTGTCCGCATGGATGGCGACAAGGCCCGGACTCTGACATTCGACACCTCCGAGATGCGGCACTTCGACCACGGCTACGCCGTTACCTCGCACAGCTCGCAGGGACTCACCACGGATCGAGTCCTCGTCAACATGGACACCACGGCGCACCCCGAACTCATCAATACGCGCTTCGCTTATGTGTCCGTTTCTCGCGCGTCCGAAGACGCGCGAATCTACACGAACGACGCAACAACGCTCGCCGAACGCCTCAGCACCGACATCAGCAAAGCCTCCGCTGTCGAGGTCGCAAGACCGAACAGCGAAACGCAAACTCACCAACCCCAATCGAAGGAGCAGACCATGACCAACACCAAAGAACTGACCCCCGAAGAGCAAAGACGGCAATTCCAACAGGAAGCCCACGATCCTGCAACTGAGAAGGTGCAGTCACCCGCTGAAATCGACCAACGGCATTATGCGCCGCTCCACAATGCGCTGCCGAACGATGCCTCTGGTTACGAGTGGAAGCGGGAGACCGGCGACATCCAGAGCTACCAGCACAACCAAACTGCCGGTTGGTTGCACATCGATCACGCAGGGCCAGTTCTATGACCGCCAAGCCCAGCCCATAGCGAAGGAGAATGCTCTGGAACACGCTGGGCATGTCGCTCTTGCCGTCAATGAAATCTCTCAAGCTCAATCCGTCGCTAAAGGCGCTGTCGGCACCGACCAGGGATTGAGCTTGTGATCCACCCGTTAGGCGCTTGATTTATTACGCAATATGCGTAATAATCGTACGCAATATGCGTAAGGATTCCACTCTCGCGGCCCTTCTTAGTCCGACTCGGCAAGGCGTTCTGACATCCTTGTTCCTCCGGCCTGATAAGGAATGGTATCTGAGCGAATTGGCGGCTTCGCTCGGAACCGGCCCCTCATCGCTCCAACGGGAGATCGATGCGCTTGTTCGCGTCGGAGTCTTGGCGAAGCGCGTCGATGGCCGGAGAAGCTATATCAAGGCCAATGAGGACTCGCCGATCTTTCCCGAGCTGCGCGGACTGATTGAAAAGACCAGTGGTATCGTTCCGATGCTTCGAGAGGCGATCGCGGGGACCAAAGGGCTGAAGGTTGGATTCATCTACGGATCGCTAGCCCGCGGAGAAGAGGGCGCCGGTAGCGACGTGGATGTGATGATCCTGGGTGACGTAAGCTCGATGGACCTGAGCCCCCGGTTGCGGGCTGTGGAAGCAGCTGTCGGACGGCAAGTCAATCCGACCGTTTTCTCTGTCGATGAGTTTGCCAAGAAGGCCGCCGAGAAAAATCACTTCCTGCGGACGGTCCTGCGAAACAAGAAGATAATGTTGGTAGGAACAGAAGATGAGTTGGAAGAAATTGCTCGCGGCTCGGAAGATTCACACGCACCAGTCGAGCAAGCAGGAACTCGATGAGCTTCGCGCCGTGGTCAGAAGGGATCTGGCTGACGCAGCGCTCCCGGCACTTTCTGAGGATCGCCGATTCGCAACGGCCTACAACGCGGCCTTGCAAGTGGCGAGAATGGCGACGGCTTGTTCCGGATACCGTGTCGCGGCCGTACCAGGCCATCATGCTCTCAGTTTTGAATGTGCCGCCCTGGCGCTCGGGAAACAAGCTGATCGACTGGTGTTGTTTTTCGATGCCTGCCGGCGCAAGCGTAACGTCATCGACTACACCGGAGTACAGATAGCTACATCGACCGAAGCCGCAGAGCTTCTCCAGCACACTCACGAGTTCATTGCTCTGGTGGAGTCGTGGATTCAGAACAATCACCCGCACCTGAGCTGAATAGATCACACATAGGAAGGCCGGACCCCGGCTTTTGAGATCTTACAGCGAGTGAATTACGAGGGTGCCAAGCTGGTCGGCTCGGATACGACCGCGTCATCCGCACGCACTTTCCCGGCAGCTACTTCTACCCGGATCAAATGAGCTTTGCCAACAGCTAAATACCGTGGTATATTCCCGCACATGAATCTACCAGGACAGAGATTGTGCGCCGATATTGACTTCGGCAACGCAGTTCTGATCAACCTGCCTGCCAACGGCACGGTGCTGGTCCAATATTCATTCCTGAACACCATTCACCAAAATCTGCTTGCCCTTTCTCTGCTAGACGAGGGCACGGGAAAATTCGCCCACTACCTACTGGCGCAATGGCGCGACACCACGCAAGCGTATACACTTTCGAATCCTGCGGACAATAGACAGATTTGGTATCTCAGTGGTTGGGAGTGTTGCCAATCCACCAACACATTAGATTGCCCGAATGCTCAACTACACCTCGGCGGCGATCCAGATGCTCCAAACGACCCAACCAAGAAAGCGTTCGTTGTTGCATGTCAGATTCCTGGCCCGCTTCATCGAGGCGATTGGGTCTCGAAAGTTATCCTCACCAATCTCGATCTGAAGTAAGCCATCCTTCTTCATCCCAACGGTGCATCTGTTAAGCTCCCGTTCACCGGCAGCAGATTTCGTACATAATTGCCTGCGTGGGTTGCAATTGCAACCGCCTTCTTTGCAGCGGCTCATTTCCTTTGCCGCTGCTCGCGGTGACACGACTGGAAGGTCCCGGAAAAACACGCCGAGCGCATTAGATAACCAAAGTAACAGCCACCTTTAGATTCCCCCGCAATCGACGCTTTCCGCGTACCTAAGGATTACCCTTGACAAGGGTACCGCGCTACGCTACTTTCTAATTGAATTCCCCCTCCACAAAACCCAAATACAAGACGCTACTCTCTGGAGGTGCTCGTGAACAGCAGGACGTTCAGCTTCCTGATCGCAGCGACGCTGTTTGCGAGCGTCCCGCCAGATTCACCCGCCCAGCAACCGGCACCGCCATCGACCTCGGACATTCTGACCTGGATCACTAGCCATCTTGATGCCCTGACATACACCTCTGTCATTGGAGGGGAATCGGTCACTTTTTCGAGCAATTATCAACTGGCGTTTAATGGCTGTAGAGTTGATTCCCTTACCCAATTCTCCACTTCCGTCTCTCCGAAAAGGACCGATAAGAGCACCTTCACTTATGCGCCATTCGACTTGAGCAATCTCCGCCCGGACAAGATTCAAGTTAATTCCGGCTATACCGGAGGCACTGTCGCACTTTATATACCGTTTGTCACTTCCGTTCAGAGCACCGTTCAATCGACTGTTCCAGGACAAGGCGGTACCAATCCGAATAGTGCGTTGATGATAAGTTTTGCAACGAAGGAAATGGCAGACCGCCAGGCCAAGGCATGGCATGACGCTATCGTCGCCTGCGGCGGCAAGGCTGTCTCGGACACGCTTTACTGAGCAAGGAGAGAGAATGCGCAAATGGGTTTCGCTAATATTTTCAACGCTGCTTTTGGTAGGTTGCGTGCCGGCGAACGCTCCGGCTCAGACCTCAGGGAGCCAGGATAATGGGCCGTCGCTGCAGGACACCGCGAAGTGGATTGTCGACAACCTTGCTCGATCAGGGGGTGACTACACTCAATGGCACCCGGGGTCAACAGCGACATCTTCGGGCAGGGACTCAAATATCAAGCCCAGTTTCAATAGCTGCATCCTTACTTATTCCAGAGACCACACAGTCCCGAATAATATCCATGCGGAAATATACGCTACGACTGAAATAATTCCCTTGGGCGCAATCTCTCAAATTGACAATACTGAAAAGCCGGATAATCTCGTTCAGTGGAGCGTTCCTCATATATATCTGTGGACCGACACGCAAGCTATTACGATCTCCGACTCCCACAACCAGAACAGCCGTTCGAATCTCGTGATTTTTTTCTTCGCCCTGCCGGGGCAGGACAATGTCGATCTGGCAAACCGTATGGTAAAGGCTTTGACTCGTGCTCGCGATCTCTGCAAATCGTCGTACAATTCCCATCCTGGCGAGCCCTTCTGAATATTTGGCGCATCAATGGCCGGACTGGAATCTGAAACCTTCAACCAAGGAGTAATGAACCATGAAAGCGTTAACGGTACTCAGCAACGCCAGCATCGCTCGTGATAAATCCAAAAAAACGGCGAAGGGCATTCTAGTCCTCGGGCTGCTGTTCTTCCTTTGCAGCGTATCGCTCGAAGCTCCAGCGCAATCTCAGACTTGGGGACCGTGGCATCGCTTGGACACCGACTATGTGGTCCATTCCGTTATAGAGGTAAGCTTTGGACACGTTACTGAAAGCACCATTTGCTGGAAGTTTCGCAACGGCGATGTATATAACACGATCAAATCTTTCGAGTTCACCTACACATACACCGATGCGGACACAGGCCAGCAAAAGACAGACAAAGATGTCATGCCAACCACGTTGAAGCCGGGCGAACAATTCGGCGGATGGGCTGCGTTTACGGCCAATACCAGAAGTGAACCGAAGATCAAGATCACGTCGATTCAGTACCAGTAGAAGTTGCTGCGCACGGCGTGTGAATTCCATCTCACTGTTAGAGGAGGCTGAATGAAGGCACACAGACCTTGGCTTCCGCTTGTTGCAGTTGCCATCCTGATTGCGCTGATCCCCAGTGCGTATGGCGCTGCAGATCAGCCGCAGTATGGCCCTTGGATGCCGCTCAAGGATGGGCATCTGGATGACGTTCAAATCTCCTTTAAGCGTTTCGCCAATGGAACCCAGTATTACAAGCTGAAGAATACTTACCCCGTGGCTGTGAAGGTAGAGTGTAAATTCAGCTTTACCGGTATGGACGGAAAGAGAAACACCGAGCAGGCATGTGCGGCGAACAAGCTTCAGCCGGGTCAGGAGATAAAAGATCCTGGTTGGTTTGACTTCGGAGTCGCTTCAGTAGATGAGTCCACGCTGACGGCAAAAGTGAGATCGGTTGACGCGGGCGACGATCTGAATGATGCGACAGTCGCACCCAATGCGGGCAGAGAAGGCACCGCACAAGCCCCTCCCGCCACTGGAGCGTGCGCGGTAGGCCAGAAGCGAGACGGCTACTCAGATGGAGAGCATAGGGCTCCAGGCTACGCATGGGAGGCAAATACCATGGCCGATGCCAAACGCTGCCCCGCCGAAAACATCGCTGGGACCCTGATTACCCGGTTCGCTGTCATAGAGAGAGACAAGCTGCTCGACGTGGTAACAACAGGCGGGGTTGTCACCCAATGCAAGACGGAATTCCAAACGAGGTTCCTCAAGTGCGTCACCTCAAGCGAAGAGATGGATTATCCCGAGAAAGGCTTTTCCATCCATACGCGCTCTGCTGTCATTGGCGACAAGGATTGATGCAAGTGATCATCGCTAAGGCCCAAATATTAAATAGGAAGAATGGAGGGGAACTCGATGAGACGTTCGCTCTGTTGCGTGGCTGCACTGCCGTTTCTGGCGGCATCGTATACCGTCTGGGCGCAGGCTTCTGCATCGTTGCTCGTAACCACCGACACTAATTGCGACTGGAAGCTGGATGGCCAGCCGCAGGGGCGGATCAACGCCGACGACGCAAAGTTGGTCAAAACAGTCGCCGGGGATCCCCTGTTACAGGCCACCTCGACCGACGGGCAACTGAAGTGGCAGGGGATGGTGACCGCCGACGCTTCCGCGCAGAAGATGGTCAAGATTCCGCTCTCCGATATGGCTGCGTTCTGGACCGATCCGGATACGAATCTGATCTGGACCAAAGTGGATAATGGCAGCGATGTGACTTGGCAGCAAGCCAACGCCTATTGCGCCAACCTTCATTTGGCAGGCAATTCTGACTGGCGATTGCCAACGATCGACGAGTTGCAGGGTTTATACGACCCCAGAGCTAATATAACTGGACTCTTGAGCAATGGACACTCCGTTGCTTTCCATGTGAAAGGTAACCTGCGTTTGTCTGGTAGGCATTGGAGCAACTCTGAGTGTGGTTCCAGTGGTTTTGCATCGGTCTTCTCGACATTCGAAGGGACCGAGCATGCTTTGCTCTCGATTTCAGAAACTTTAATCATGCATTGTGTGTGCGCCATGCCAAAGAATGATCTAGTTGTTGCGGGAAGTGATGTAATGATTAACCACCTTCCGAGAAGCATGTATGTTCAAGAAACAAGGATTGCGTTGGGCTTCAATTGTTCTGACGCTGGCCATCGCGGGATTGCAATCAAGCACGGGTAGTGTCCTGAACTTATCGCACTTTCGATCTTCCGTGTAACTCAGGAGTTCTCTCTTGCAGAAATAGACCCGTCGAAAGTGATATCTGCCGAAGAAATGACAGACTCAGTCCAGCCAATCAGCGGCTCCAAGGCTTATGCAATCACTATGGCGACACGCGGAGGAGACATGGTCGTTACAAAACAGTTTCTGCTCGGCGGCCCAATACACGTTTTCTATGCAGCAGTAAGCAGTTTTTTCGACCACTCCAGCGCTGATCGTGCTGCAAATGCCTTTCGGCACGCGGCGGAGCTATGCGGAAAGACGCAGCCATTCTGACTCGCAAGGACAATGCTTTGGTTCGGGCTTCAAAAGTCGCGATTCGGGCTGCCAACCAGCTCTGTGCGTTCTGGAAGTGGTGCCTTTCGTTCCGCAAGAGCACTTGGGAGCTTGACGATTACCCTGTCGTCTATCGCCGTCAGAACCCAATCCCGTTTGAGTCCGGCTCGCGGTTCCAATCCCATCTTTATATCGCTTCTATTGTGAACTGGACGGCAATGGATGCGACCGGCGACACAAGACTTGATGCCCGCGTCGAGCTCTTGCTCAGGTTCGAGAACGAGAAGATCAAGGAGGTGAAGACAGTTAAGCGTCTCCCCCGGCCGGGCACAAGGGTTCCGCTCAAATTCGCCTCGCTAATGCGAGTCAACGCTCACACGGAATTCGCGGACGACTTCGTCAAACGGATTTTGGGCTTGGAATGGTGCGTGCTGACGGACGAATCGAGTCTGTGGCATTTCCATTTCGGCGAGAGCAACGACGAGCTCTTCGCTCGGATCAAGGAAATCTACGGTGTCGATGTTTCATATATTGAATCAGGTAATATCGCGGAGATTCTGGAGCGCATTGCAGCGGCCCGGCGCACCGCCTAAAGCATCAAGGCTTCAGATGAGCCTGTTCCTTCCCGCAACGCCTGCCCTGATCTCCTGAAAAGCAACAGCAAAAACCCTTCCTAAGGGGCTCTGCCCACTCGCGCCCGCAAGCCACTCCCCAATCTTCCGCGCTTCGCTTGTGCAGACCTCCGCTGCGCTACGCCCTTTCCACTTCCACTGCGCTCTCGTTGCAAGGGTGGGGATACCCCTCGGCTTGCAGTTGCTACCCCCGCAGGCGTGGGCCTGGGCCAAGGCGTTGTTGTGTGAACAACAACAGCACGGCCATTCAAGAGCAAAGACAAAGGAGAAACATCGATGAGCAGCGCAGCCGTTACCACCGTCAACACGTCCACCCGAAACCCCAACCAGCCGCAGCAGAAGCAGACCGCGAAAGAAGTAATCGCGGCCAACGTGCAAGCCCTGATCGAGCAGTTGGAGCAGGGACATTCCGAAGCTCTCACCGCCTACCTCACCGCAATGGGCAGGTTTCACAACTACAGCTTTGGCAACATTCTGGAGATTGCGCGGCAGAAGCCGGACGCAACCCGCGTTGCTGGCCTCTATGCGTGGAACCAGCTTGGACGAAAGGTCAAGAAAGGCGAGCACGGCATCCGCATTCTCGCTCCTGTGATCGGGATTCGCCGCAAGAAGGACGAAGAAGCCGAGAAGGACATTCGTACTCAGAATCAGGCCGTTTTGGTTGGATTCCGCGCCGCCTATGTCTTCGACAGATTATGGCTTGCTGCGGCTTCTGAGGAGGATTCCGTCTATGCAAGAAGCACTGTGGTTTGTTCGCCCGGACGATTATGCAGCCGCCGCAGATGATCTTCTCTCCCTGAGGAGCCTGGACTGCTCATCGCGCGCGCCCGGCCAGCTCAAAGATCTGCCTCTCGCCGTTCTTACCCATGGACGGCCTTTCCCCGGGCCATTCGCTCTTTTGGAAGAAGGCTGGCTGGCGGCGCAGCATCGTCTGGCCGCACTTTCCGGCCGGTCCTCTCTTACTGTGGCCCACAGTAGCAATCACATGATTCACCTTGACCAACCCGAGCTGGTGATCGACTTAGTACGGCAGATGCATGGCGTTGTTTCCCAGAACAGCATTGATTCCGCCCAGTTGACTTGAAGAAATTCAGCCATTGTGCGCTGACAGCTTCAGGGCAATTCGATCCAGAATGTCTTCCGCGTCAAATGAACAATAGGTATTGGGAAACGCCCCAGTGTTCCGCGATCCACCTTGACGGGTAGTCACCGATGCGTCCTCGTGCCGGGGGCGCCTGCCGATCTGGAACCAATAGAACGCATCGCCCGTTCTACGGCAAGGTGGACTGGATTTGTAAAGACTCGCCGACTTCTCAGGACTAATCCATAGTCGATGAATTAATTGCCTATTATTCACTCATTTAGTCAGTCCGACTGGGTCCTTGATTTTCAGGTGCTTGCCCTCCTTCGCCGTATGCATGATGGGGAGATACAACGTCGCGGGTTGATATGGAAGTTCTGTTTGGGCAGTGCTTCCATTTGCTTTCCCAATAGAGTCGTGCAATACTTCATTGGGCAACCAAATGGAATGTTCCGGTCGTGACCTATGAAACAGAAAAAGAGAGATGTACAGCAGGGGACGCTGGCGCTGATGGTCTTGAAGACGCTCCAGGTTCTGGGCCCGCTGCACGGCTACGGAATTGCTCGGCGAATCGCGCAGGTCAGCAATGAACTGCTCTCAATCAACCAGGGCACGCTCTATCCGGTTCTCCTGAGACTTGAGCAGGAAAGAGCGGTCGCATCCGAGTGGGCGCCTTCGGAGAACAATCGGCGCGCTCGGTTTTACCGTATTACTCGCGCCGGGGAAAAGCTGCTCGAAGCCGAAAAGCGCGATTGGGAGCAGACCGCCGCGCTAATCGCGCGGTTCGTTGAATTGAAGGCGGAGGATCTGGCATGAGAAAGCTCGCGCGGTTTTTTGCACGCCTACGGAATTTTGCAGTAAACCGCCGCAATGATGAACGCTTGCAGGAGGAAATCGAACAACATATCGCCCTGCAAACGGAAGACAATATTCGGGCCGGAATGCCTCCGGACGAGGCTCGCCGCAGAGCGCGTCTGGATTTCGGACCGCCGGGACCGGTTCGCGATGATTACCGTGCCGAAGAGAGTCTGCCGCTGATAGAGAGTGCGGCCCAGGATGTGCGTTACGCGGTGCGAATCTTGCGCCGAAGCTGGGGTTTTACGGCGGTCGCGGCGACCTCTCTGGCGCTGGCCATCGGCGCGAACACGACGATCTTCTCGGTGATGAAGCACGTGCTGCTTGAACGCCTCGACGTGCCGCATGCCGACCAGCTCCGCCTGCTGCATTGGCACGGAGACAGGAATGTTGCAGTGAACAACATATGGGGCGTTACGGACCCCGGCTCGAGCACCCTGGGCACAACATCGTTCTCCTATCCCGCGTACGAGGAACTTCGTCGCGACAACCGCGTGCTCGAGGATCTGTTCGCGTTCAAAGACTTCGGTACAGTGGACGCGACGATCGAAGGAGAGGCGCAGGTTGTGCAGGTGGAGGCGGTAAGCGGCAACTTCTTCGAGCAGATGCAGGTCCAGCCGGAACTCGGCCGCCCGATTGAGGCGTCCGATGACCGCATTGGCGCGCCGTCCGTTGGATTGATCAGCGCGGGGCTGTGGGCACGGGCATTCGGGTCATCCCCGCTGGTGCTCGGGCGCACGGTCAAGCTGAATATGATTCCGGTGACGATTATTGGTGTCACACCGCTGGGATTCACCGGCGCTAACGGCGCGCAATCACCCCAGGACTTCTTTATTCCGCTGAGCGCGCAGCCGCTCGTGGAGCCGTGGGGCAAAAAGGGATCGCTGATAGGGAATTCGAGCCCCGAGGTGTGGTGGCTGAACATTATGGGCCGCGCTAAGCCGGGGGTCTCGGACACGACCGTGCAAGCCGCTTTGAATCCGCCCCTGGCAGCGCTGGTGCAGGCGAGCCTGCAGCCAGGCGCGACCCGGACCATCCCGAAGCTGGATGTGCAGGACGGAAGCCGGGGACTGTTTGTCTCGAAGCGGACGTATGCGACGCCGGTAAGTGTACTCATCGGCGTAGTGGCCCTGGTACTGCTGCTGGCCTGCGCAAATATCGCCAGCCTGCTGCTCGCACGGTCAACCGCGAGGCAGCGCGAAATTGCCATGCGGATGGCGCTGGGAGCAGGGCGGGCACGGGTTTTGCGCGGCGTGCTCACAGAGAGTCTGCTGCTCTCTGCGCTGGGCGGAGTCCTCGGCGTCGCGCTGGCGTTTGCCGGTTGCCGCATCCTGCCTGCATTGCTCACCGATCCCTGGAAGCCGTCGGAGTTCACCATGCCGCTGGACTGGGTGGTGCTTTTGTTCACGGGCGCAATCACGGTCGCGAGCGGGCTGCTGTTCGGGATCGTGCCGGCTTGGCTGGCAACGCGCAACGATGTGGGAGCCTTGTTGAAGTCGGCTACGCGAACAAGCACGCGGCGGCGTAGAGGAATTGGCGGGAAGGCGATCGTTGGGTTTCAGGTGATGTTGTCGACGCTGCTGGTGATTGGCGCGTTTCTGTTTGTCGGGACACTGTGGAATCTGGCGCGAGTGAATCCGGGATTCAGGACCGATCACCTGGTGATTTTTGCGATCGCACAGCCAGGCGTCGCGGTATCCCGCGCCGACTGACCTGGATCTGCACCGCAGGATTGAAGAGCGGCTAAGGGCGCTGCCGGGCGTCAACGCGGTGACGCTATCGGAGGTGGCATACATCTCGGGCAGCATGGAAAACACGAGCTTTCTGCCCGAAAGGAGAACGGATCGATCCGGGCAAGGATCAGTCGGCGTGGAATAACGCGGTGGGCGCGGGGTTCTTTCATACCATGGGAATCCCAATCCTTTCGGGGCGCGACTTCAATGCAAGCGACACAGCATCGTCGCCGAAGGTCGGCATTCTGAGCGAGAGCCTGGCACGCCGCGCATTTCCGGGGCAGAACCCGATCGGCAAGCACTTCCGTGCGCATTTTCATCCACTGGAAGGCAAGCCGGGCGACCTGATTGAAGTGGTAGGCGTGTGCGGCGACACGCGGTACTGGTCGCTCAACGAGGACCCGAGCGGCGTGTTCTACCAGCCGTACTTGCAGACGCCGAACCTCAATTTTGGTGCGACCTATGAGATCCGGACGAGCCTGACTCCCGCGGCAATTGTACCGTCGCTCCGCAAGGCCGTGCAGGCCATCGATCCCGATCTGCCGCTGCAAGATATCCGCACGCAGCAGGAGCAGATTGACGCATCGATGCAGCAGGAACGGATCATTGCTGTCCTCACGGCATCGTTCGGCGTGCTGGCGCTGGTGTTAGCATGCGTTGGCGTATATGGCGTGATGGCTTACTCCGTGGCGCAGCGTACAAGCGAGATCGGGATCCGGATGGCGCTGGGTGCGCAGCCACGGCGTGTGCTGACCATGGTGCTGCGCGAGGGAACCTGGATTTCGGCGGCGGGCGTCGCATGCGGTATCGGGGCGTCGATCTTTGTGGCGCGGCTGGTGCAGTCGTTACTCTATGGGCTAAAGGCAAACGATCTGGTTGTGTTCGTGGGTGCGGCGTTGCTGTTGATCCTCGCCGGACTCGCGGCAAGTTGGATTCCAGCTCGACGTGCAGCCGCAGTGGAACCAATGCAGGCTCTTCGACAGGAGTGAGCTTCAACCATGGCAAACAGGGCAAGTTACCGATCCAGAATCGGCATACCGGTTCTGCGGGGGATCAGTAATGGAAAACGCCGTAGGCACCAGGCATCTACTGCTCAGTCTGATTTCAACGACCCCACTCTCGTGATTCAGCAGAATGATCCGGCATCGGAAGACGTCTGGCATACGAACTGCAGTTTCGGGATCTGGCGGTTCTAAAGATGCGCCAGGGGTGTGCGAGAACCTCGCTGACCGCTGGAGCGAAAAACGGCTGGGAAAATTCCCTTACCGCCCTGGCCATGGCTCGGCAAGCCCGCCATTTATCACCTCGATCAACCTCGATCAGAACGCTGACGGCGTTCTAACCACGGAATCGATGTATGATTGCTTGCATCTCCGGAATTGAAATGGCGAATTGGTCTGGTCGGTCAATCAAATCTCCGAGTCGCAAAGCGAATGGACTGTCAACGGATCTGCTCTCAGCGGCATTGAAAAGGAGGGCAAATGGTTGGGTTCGTCAATGGCGTGTGCCGACTCTGCTCGGACAGATTTCCGTGCGTCGTAACAATCTATTGAGAACTACGGTTGCCCGTTGGCGAGAAAAGATGAAGCGTCTAGAACTCGGACCACAGTTCTTCAGAATGACCAAGCGTCAGGATGAGATCTTGTGTCATGAGCTTGCACATGCAGCGGCTCTCCAGATTCACGGTAGAGGAATACTGTCTCACGGTCCGGAATGGCATGCGCTGATAACGGCAGTTGGGTACTCACCAAGTTCAGTCCTCAAAACTTCGAAGTCCAGCTCAATGGTTCCGCGCAGGAACAAGAGCAGCTGGTATGAGCACCGTTGTCCCGTGTGTCATGCAGTTCGCTTTGCCAAGAAGCCAATGAGGCGATGGAGATGTGCAGAGTGCAGTCAGCACGGGCTCCAAGGCCTGTTAAAAATCAACAGACTGGAAAAGAGGCCGTAGACAACCATCGTGGATGCTTGCCCATTTTGTTCGCCCGCGCCTGACCGAATCTTCTACCAAGATTCCATAGTCATTGGAATCTGGGATGCCTTTCCCGTCTCGCCGGGCCACGCATTGCTCGTTTCCAAGCGCCACGTTCGAAACTGGTTCGAAGCGTCGTTGGAAGAACGCCTCGCGCTGACACGGGCCATTGATGTGGCTCGGTTTGCGATTGAAGCGAACTTCCGCGCTGATGGCTACAACATTGGCATCAACAGCGGCGAAGCAGCCGGCCAAACCATCTTTCACCTTCATATTCACGTTATCCCGAGAGTCCTTGGCGACGTACCTGATCCGCGCGGCGGAGTCCGCCATGTGATCTCTCACAAGGGCAAATACTTGGTCCCGCCCATGCCAGTGGAGACCGCCAGTATTTTCTATTCGAAGGCGCTATTCACGGGAGGACTGGAGGATCCACTTTTCCCGCATTTGGTGCGACATCTCGCCGATTCCAAATCTGCGGATATG
The DNA here is from genome assembly GCA_963788435.1 of uncultured Acidobacteriota bacterium. Classification (GTDB taxonomy): domain Bacteria; phylum Acidobacteriota; class Terriglobia; order Terriglobales; family Acidobacteriaceae; genus Telmatobacter. Next base: position 13,317 of record CAWBIG010000214.1, read on the forward strand.
GCCGTGGCATTCACTATGCGGAGCGGTCTCGAATTGCTCCAACCGCACTTGCAGGATCTCCTAGACCGCGGAGGTTCTTTGCGGATTCTAACTGGGGACTATTTGGGAACGACTGATCCTGATGCCTTACTTCGTTTGCTCGATTTGGACGGGAAGATCATATGTCGCGTATACGAAGCAGATCGCAACGATGCCAAACAACTCGCTCCGAACTCATTCCATCCCAAGGCTTACATTTTTCGCCATCGAGACGGCTCATGTGCAGCTTTCATCGGAAGTTCAAATCTCTCCGAAATGGCACTCATGAGCGGCGTCGAATGGAACTACCGGGCGCTCGACTCGAAAGATTCCTTCAGGTCTTCGCGAGGCATTCGACGCATTCGACCGACTATTCAATGATCCACGGACAGCTGAGTTGACGCCCGATTGGATTGAGAGGTATCGGAACCGCCGACCAGTGCTGAAAGCGGCGCCAGCACAAATCGAGGTGCTCGACGAACCTCCGCCAGTCATTCCAAACCCACATAAAATTCAAGCCGAAGCACTTGAGCTACTCCAAGAGACACGTGCTGATGGGCACATTGCCGGCCTTGTAGTTCTGGCAACGGGTCTAGGGAAGACATGGCTCAGCGCCTTCGACTCGGCCGCATACAAGCGCGTTTTGTTTGTCGCCCATCGTGAAGAGATCTTGACTCAGGCACTCGAGACCTTTCGCCTGATCCGACCGCATGACGTTTTGGGGCGGTATACAGGAGAGGAGAAAGCGGCCTCCGCGTCGGTTCTCTTTGCGTCCATCCAGACACTGAGCCGCCAGGTGCATCTTGATCGTTTTCGAAAAGACGAATTCGACTACATCATCGTGGATGAATTTCATCATGCGGAAGCTCATACCTATCGACGCCTGATCGACTACTTCACGCCGAAATTCCTCCTCGGGCTTACCGCAACCCCTGAACGAACGGATGGCGCAGATCTGCTGACCCTCTGCGGCAACAATCTCGTCTACCGGTGCGATATCGCGAAAGGCATCAGTGATCAGCTGCTGTGCCCATTCCGGTATTTCGGAGTTCCTGATCTAGTGGACTACCGGAACATCCCTTGGCGGAACAAGAGGTTTGACGAAAACGAGTTGACGAACGCCGTCGCGACCCAGGCTCGAGCTCAGAATGCGCTCGAGCAATACCAGAAGCGCGGTGGGAAACGCACGCTCGCATTTTGTGTTTCGACGCGTCATGCCGATTTCATGGCTGACTTCTTTCGTGAGAAGGGAGTCGCGTCCGTAGCAGTTCACTCGGCGCAGACCAGTGCACCGAGGTCGGAATCTCTCCAGAAGTTGAAAGACGGAACGCTATCCGTCATCTGCACCGTCGACATGTTCAATGAAGGAGTCGATGTTCCGGAACTGGACACGGTTATGATGCTCCGGCCGACCGAGTCCCGGATCGTTTGGTTGCAGCAATTCGGCCGCGGACTGCGACGGAGTGATCCAGAAAAGAAGCTGGCGGTGATCGACTACATTGGGAACCATCGAGCCTTCCTTCTTAAGCCACAAGCGCTCTTCGACCTTCAACCTGGCGATCGCGAAATCTACAACCTGATTCAACGCCTCGAATCTGGCACCGCTGAGCTACCTCCAGGCTGCGAAGTGACCTATGAACTCGAGGTGAAGGACATTCTGCGATCGCTCCTTCGGGTAGGTGGGACTGCCGCCGATGTCCTCAGGGCTCGATATCAGGATTTTCTCGAAACCTTTGGCGTACGTCCTTCAGCGATGGAGCTGTCTTTGGAAGGGTACAGCCCTAGAACAATGAGGAAGGACTTTGGTTCTTGGCTTGGCTTCGTCAATGCCCAAGATGGCCTTTCGAGCGATGAACAGGCAGCCTTCAACGCTCTGTCGCCGTTCCTCGAAAGTCTCGAAACCACTGAAATGTCGAAGAGCTACAAGATGGTGGTCCTTACGGCTATGTTGAACCGGAACTCTCTGCCTGGTTCGATCTCGTTGTCAGATTTAGCGGGTGAGGTCAGGAGGCTCGCGCGTCGAGATTCTAGAATCGCCGAAGATTTTGGCGATGCACTCGACAGCGACCAGAGTCTCGAAGCACATCTCAGAAGAAACCCGATAGAAGCTTGGATTGGAGGGAAGGGTACAGCGGGCACCAAGTACTTCAGCTTCGAAAGCGGAAGGTTCCGGTCCGAGCTCAACATTCCCGATTCGTCGGTTACGGCTGCTCAGGAGCTCGTTCGGGAAATAGTGGATTGGCGTCTCGCCGAGTACTTCGCGAGGCCAATCGCAACAGACGGTAGACAATTCCCGCTCAAAGTGAGCCATTCGAGCGGCAGCCCAATCCTCTTCCTTCCGGATCGCGACACGAACCCAGACCTTCCCGAAGGTTGGACCGAGGTTCGTATTGACGGGGAGGTCTTTCGGGCTAACTTTGTAAAGGTCGCATTGAACGTCGTTGAAGGTGCGAGCAGCGAAGGAAATCTACTGCCTCGAATTCTACGAAAATGGTTCGGCGAGGATGCAGGCTTACCGGGAACGCGACATCAGGTGATTCTCAAGCTAGATCAAGATGGGTGGTCGCTGGCTCCACTCGGAATGAATGCGGTCTCGATTCCGCCGTATCACCGTTATAGACGCGATGCGATTCCGGGCCTGTTTGGCTTGCAGTACTCGCAAATGGCTTGGGGACAAGGTTTTGTTCCTCAGGGCAAGCACGTCTTTCTGTTCGTGACGCTCGACAAAACAGAACATGTCGAAGCATTTCAGTATCGCGACCACTTTCTCTCACCGAATGAGTTTGAGTGGCAGAGCCAGAACAGAACGACGCAGAAGAGCCACCATGGGCAACTGATCAAGGACCACGACCAGTTGGGTGTTACGATCCATCTCTTCGTTCGAGCGAAGGCCAAAACGCTTAAAGGGAAAGGCGAGACATTCCTCTATTGTGGCCCCGTCGACTTCGAGTCGTGGTCAGGCGAGAAGCCAATCACGGTTAAGTGGAAACTGAGAGCCGAGGTTCCCGCACCGCTGAGAGAGGAATTGGGCGTGCCCGGTAGTCAGGAGAAGTCTTCCTAGATGCCATCCAGAGTCTCGAACCGGACGTTCCCCATTGTGCGGACGAGCACAGACGGGGTAGCGCCCCACACTTAAGCTCAATCTACATGGACGCCCTTCAAAACAGTGTCGAGAGAGCTCGTAATGCTAGATTCGAGGCTCTGAGGATGCCGCCGCATGAGTTCGGCTTATGGGCCAACAGGCTTCACGATGAGGCGTTGGCACTCAGCAAAGATATCTGCGGCGGCTACCACGAGTACAACAACTGGATGCGCATAGCAAATCGCCACCAAATTACGTGTATCGATGGAATGCTCATTGCGGTTGAGAATATGCGTAGGATGCAGCAGTGAATGGAGAAGCCTCGCTTGCGGGCGGGTTGCCCGATTTGAACGCGACCGAATCCGGCGCCACCCTCAGCTTCCGATAAAGTGATGTTTCCGGAAGCTGGAGCCCCGCGGCTAACGGGCCCAGCAGCGAACGGGCCCCGCGGCGAACGGCTCGGATATCCTTACTAGGAAGGAAGGTCCGAATGTCGATCGCTTCAATCCTCGCTGAACTCGATGCTGAAATCTCACGACTCGAGCAGGGCCGTGCCGTGCTCGGCCAAATGTCTAGACCGAAAGCTTCCCCACAAACCTCTTCTCCTGCCGCGAAATCCCCAACAAAACGGAAACTGAGTGCGGCAGCGCGAGAGAGGATTGCGGCGGCGCAACGAAAACGCTGGGCAGCGCAGAAGTCGACGAAATCCGAGCCTGCTCAACCTGCCAGGAAGCCCGCTCCGGCAAAGAAACGAGTTCGATCGAAGATGAGTGCCGCAGGACGGAAGCGCATCGCAGCGGCACAAAAGAAACGCTGGGCCGCGATCAAGGCTGCCAAGCCTGCTCAGAAGGCTGCGCCGGCGAGGAAGGCCGCGTCGGCCAAGAAGGCTGCCCCTAAGACCGCTCCGGCCACAGCGAAGAAAGCTGTGCCCGAGAAAGCGAATCCGGTTCCAGCGGCGACAGCCACTTCCTGAGCCAGCCTAATCCGCTCAACGAGCCTCCCTCTGGGCGCGGCATAGGAATGGGAGGCTGACGGGGGTTCACTCGTCGGATCATGTTTGAGAGGTAGGCGGTGAGAAGCGGGCAGGAAAGGCAGCAGCGCCGGCCCGCAGCTTCCCGATCCCCTGAAGAGGATCCCTTCACGATTGGAGATTCAGCGTCTGGAGCTGGGCCGCGTCGAGTTCCAACCAGATGCCGCCGCGGCCGAGGGCGACCGCTTCGTCGAGTGCCTGGCGCGACTCCAAGCCGGTGAGGCCGTGGCCGCGACGGGCTGTCTCCGCAATTTTGTCCTGGCAGCGGAACACGAACCGCCGCGAGATCGGCGTCCTTGCGAGATCGTCCATGTGAAACCGGCAATGCCATCCGCCAGCGGCGGCGCGCACGAACGACATATAGACTCTTTGGCGCCGGCCGGCCCGGATGTCGGCGCCCGCAGCGGTTGCAGAGGACGACCGCAGGAAGAGATTTGGTGCTGCGCGATCTTCGACTCTCGCTTGTTCATAGATGACTCGTCTCATTTTTTCCCCGCGATTTGTGTTCTGCAAACCAGCCACAGGCTCTCAACGCGCAGTCCACGCAGAATCCTGACGAGCGTATTGGAGTTCGGCGCCGCAGCGGAGCATTCGACCCGCGACAGAATCGAGCGGCCCAGGCCGGCGGCACTCGCTAATTCGGACTGAGTCCTATGCTGTTTCCGGCGAAGCGAACGGATCGCATCGCCGAGCGGCAGGCCACATCCACGCGGGGAGTTTTCGGACGCGGGGCCACTCGGCAGTTTGACCTCGACGATCGCAACGCCGAGGGATGCATTGCAACGGCGGCATTTTCCATTCACGGGCACAAATTGTTTTAAGAGACAGTGCAAACAGGTCTCAATCATTGCCAGGTACCTCACGAGGTGCGGTCCGGCCCGGCGCCGCGGCGCGGAGGCCGGGCATTCGGGCGAGCGGAATTGTGGGAAAGGGAGGGAGGGGGACGCGCCGATAACCGCGTTGCGGCGATAGTCAGTACGAATATTCGTCTTCGGCGGCGTTGTTCGATTCCATCAACCAGCGCGGCAGGTTCAGGAGCGGCGCCGAAGGGTCGGCATAGAGCAATCGGCCGTAATAGTCCACGGTGGACGGCGGCACTACGATGACGGCGCGGCGGTGCAGCATAAAGCCGGGATACTGTCCTGCCAGCCGTCGCACCGGTTCGCCGTCATAACGAAAGAGGCTGAACCAGATCCAACGCGCTTCCACTCGGAGCGTCCTCTCCCAGGCGTCGTCCTCATTTGTCAGATCTTGGAGTGACGCGATGGCCTGGCGGGTGTCGACCTCGAGCACGGCGATGCCCTGCCGCTCAGTGGCCACGCCCCAGTTCAGGTTTGGGGAGAGGCGTTGGCGGCGGGCCCACCACCATGCAACCTGCTCGCGGTCGCTGCTGGGGGTGGCGAGGATCGCCCGGTCTGGCGGGCGCAGCGTCGCGCATGCGACGGGGCAGAGGGACAAACCGTGGCGGAGTGTGAGTTCGAGCTCAGGCGGCAGCTCGACGGGTGAGGGAACGGGAAAAGCAGCGCGCAGACGCGCCTGTTGGGTGCGGCGCTCGGCTGCCACTTCCTCGAGGAACGTCTCGATTTCATTCATGCAAAGTCTCCTGAAAATCGAAAGGCCACGGAGGCAGTTGCCTCCGTGGCCAGGAACAGTTGGAATGTGTTGTCAGAGTTGGTGGGCGCGGCGGCAGCCGAGGCGCTGGAAGGTTCGGGTTAGCCGGGTCGGTGCGAGCCTCAAAGCAGCGTTAGGTCGCGCGGCGTTCGCGTTTTCGGACACTGCCGTGGACGGGTCTGTCCGGAGTCAGGGCGGTGGGGCCTATAACGGGCATTTCTGGGCCCTACCTTTGGTCACGTGTCCTCTATAACCCCAGCCGCGCCGACGCGTTCGCCCTCCACTGGCTGCCGAGCGGAGGATGAGTTTCTCGAGGAACACAGGGGCGGTGGCGGACCGAATGTCGGAGCAGAACGTTTTCCGGGGCCGACCACTAAGGATCCGAGCAACAATCAGGGAAAGGACGCCCCTACGCCCGACACACGACAGCCCATTAACATTCAAATCTTCCATAACTTGAGCCGCCTTTTCAGTGCCCATTGAACTGGAGCAAGCGTGGCTGGTCCTCTCCCGCTCTTCCTGGGAACCATTATGATGTTTCTCCGGGTATGGTATGGCCGATTTTCCTGACACTGAAGCCGCCAAAGAACTCATCCAAATGTGCCGTGCAGGGAAACTGTACGATGTCGATCGGCGGATTGCCTATGGAAGGTCACTCGATATCTCGAGCGCTTACAAGCGCGGCAGATCGGAGACCCTCCTTGAAATGGCTGTGGAGACCGGCTTTCACAGTCTTGTAGAACTGGTCGCCAAGAACGAGCCTTCTAGCGAGGCCAAGACCGCCGCCTTGTGCGCGGCTGTTTCCGCCAAGCGGATGGACCTCATTGAACTGCTTTGCGCAAACGGGGCGGATCCCAAAACAGTACCTCTCGATGCTGTGCTCATCGAGTGGGATCCGAAGCTGATTCGTTATTTTCTCGACCATGGAGCGGACCCAATCGAGGGCCGACCATTTGCGGCAGCATTTCGGGAGAAAATTCGGACAGCACTCCGAGCATTCGTCGATTACAAGCGGGACCACCCCGAGCTTGGCCCTCAGCTGCAATTTCAGATTGATTGCGCTTTGCGATATTTTTGCGGCGAGGGAGATCTGAAATGGGTGTGTCTCCTGTTGTGGGCGGGAGCTGATCCCCGATCTAAAGGCCCGTGTCTCGGAAAGGATTGGACGGAGGATCCAGACTGCTACACGACGGGACTCGAAGAAGCTTGCCGTCCAGAGAGCATCGACATCCTGAAGAAGCTGAAGCCTGACCCCAAGCGAGACAACGTGGCCGAACTTCTACACAACGCGTCGATGTGGTCTCGCAGTGCTACCCTTCAGTACCTTCTGGAACTCGGCTTCGATCCCAACGACAAAGCCAACGGTGGGTCCTCAGCGCTAGACATGACGCTACGCAACTTGGATTTTGTGCGAATCGGAAAGAGCTATGGCTCGGATGTCCTTACTGCCGTCTACGAAGTGCGGCCGATCCTTGAATGCGTGCGTGCGCTTGTGTCTCATGGGGCAGCTTGGCGCCCGGAGAGCGGTTACAGCATGAATTCGTTACGTAGAGCGCTTGAGAAATGTCGACCTGAGGTCACGATCGAGTTGCTGCGGCTATTCCGCGAATTCAATGCGTGCCCAGCAGAATCAGTCCACAAGCTACTTGGAAGCCCGCGGATGAGAGAACATCTGAAGTGTGAAGAGTACTCCCTTTCGCGACTGGGAATTCACCTTGAAATGAAATCAAATGGGGTGCGTCAAATGCCGTTCGAGCGCACTGCCGGATACCGGAGATGAACCGGAAGTCATGCGGAGGGTCGCCAAAGACATACAAATGGGAAACCCCGACACCACTGTGGAGATCGATGAAGCCTACATCGGAGGCCGCCTTCGCCACCAGGGCTCCAAGATGGCTCAAGCTGCTAAAACCATGGTGATTGGAATGGCAGAAATCGCACGCCACGCAGCGAACACCCTTCGGCCAGCGAGCCCGGACCAGATGATCCAGTGCATCCTTTTCCGTTGGAACTACTCCTATCCGCGGTCGTCATTGATGCTCGCACTCTCAAGGTGAGGAGTTGGCTGTCGGTCAGATGGATTTGGGCACGATTGAACGTTTGCCGACCGAGTACGTAGGGATTTGACGCTGATTTGAACCCAGCACATGCGAGACGGTGAATTACTTCAAGAAATAAGAAAGCATCACTCATAGTCGGGAAGTCAGTCTATAATTCTTTCCACTTAGGGCATATTCGATTGCCATGCGAATCTTTGCGAAGAAAGGGCAAATGACCCAGAGCAGAGTCGAAAAGCTATGCCTCCGGCTCAAGCGGAGTGGGATGCCAATTGCGGTGTCGGTCGCCTCTATCATCTGCTTGGCGATAGGAGCTAAGAACGCGTATTGCGTTACCGGGTGCGCTGATCGGGGAGAGTCCAAACCTGTCTCAATTCCGGTCTCTTACGATAACGGTGTCCAGGAAAAGAAGTTCTATTCTCAGAGCTATGCGCTGGTGATCGGGGCTGTGAACTACGTCTATTTTGATCGCTTGCCGGCGGTCAGCGATGAGGTGAACAACGTAGCCGATGCTTTGGCAAGACAGAACTTTGCGGTTCACATGATCTGTGATCCGGCGATGTCCAGTTCGGCAGGATTCAGCGAAGTGGCTAAATTCTTGGCTTCTCACGGTGATGAAAGCAGTCGCGTCGTCATTTTCTTTTCAGGTCATGGTTGGGTTGACGAGAGCAGTAGTGTAAAAACTGGATATTTTGCGGGGGTAGACAGCCCCCAGGATGACGTCGACTTGCCGGGTGCCCGATCGCATGGGTTTAGCTCGCGAGACGTTATTTTAGCGGTACAGCAGAGCCACGCAAAACACGTTTTGGTGGTTGTGGATGCGTGTCATTCATCGGCTCTCTTCATCACCGTGAAGGGGGGCGGCCCCAGGCGCTTTGTGATCAATCAGGCACCTTCTCCGGAAGAGTATGACAATCTGTCTGAAGCCACACGAGAATTCATCACTGTCGCAGACGATGAGCGTGCGCCGAGTCCGAGTGCTTTTTCTGCAGCCTTCGTGCTCGGCATCGAAGGCAACGCGGATCTGGACGGAGACGGATTGGTGCGTTTCAGCGAACTGACAGAATATGTCAAGAAAATGGTCGAGAACAGCAGCACATTACGGACCCGACCAACAAGCGGCTTGATCCCCCAGAAGACCGGTGAGATCGTCGATGAAGGTGGCGGCGAGATCGTCTTTCGATATCGCCCTGAAGACAAAGCGAAAAGCTACGACCGGATGAGAGGTGTGGGCAAAACATACCTAGTCCAGGCGGAAAGTACGGCAGCCCCTTCTACGCCAACGAACTGGCCCGATCCCAAATATTACGTGGCGTACTATACAAAGTCGATCGATCATGGACGAGTGATCTCAGCGATGGAGACTGCATCAATCCCGCTGCACATGACCGCGCCCGTGCTCCCTGACAACACGGTTTCCAATGGCATAGCTTGTACCGACTCGACCCCCTTGGATGCTCTAAAGACAACGGCTCATGCGCTTATCGACGGAGGCGTGCCCATCTATGTGGTCAGCCGTGCGACGAAGAGGATCGAAAAACGGCGTTTTCAGATCCAGGTGTTGCATTACCAACGAGCGATCAGCAGCCACTATAAGCCCTTGACTGCTGAAGAAATCAACGAACTCAGATCTTGTCCAGGGACGGTTGGGTTCTTCAATTCAGGAGGAGGAGCGAAAGACCATGGCGGCGATTGATAGAAGACGATTCTTGGCTGCGGGGGCGGCGGGGCTTGCAATATCGGCCGCGGGCGATATTCCTGGACAGTCCACGCTTACTCACGAACTACAAAAAGGCGATCCCGAGCTGGCTTATGAGAGAATCGAGCAATACGATGGTTACGAAGAAGACATAA